>NZ_PYME01000001.1:0-373066 GCF_003025515.1 Photobacterium gaetbulicola
TGAGGAAAAAGCTCGGAACGTTGACGGAAGATGAACACTTAAGCTAAAAAACAACTGTCGTGATACGTTGAAAAGTTAAGTGTTCACGTTCAGCCGGAATCGGTGTTCAACTTCGCCGGAATACGCAAATCTCTAAACCGAGTTAGGTGAGGGTATTCTGGTGCCGAACTACCATCAGCAAAGCAATACATCCCATTGCAGTAATCATCGGAATAATCTGGTGAAACAAGTACACCCCAAGAACCATATACATTCTGAGTACATGGAGTTGCTTCTGCTAAGTTACTGCATTTAATGAGTGCTGAAACTTCGCTATCTGATAGTGTTTTATCTCCTTTACCATCGTCACTATCACTCCCACAGCCTGACAACACTCCCAATACAACTGCGGCTAACACTGCTTTTCTCATAACACTCTCATTATTTATTATATAAAAATCAACAGATTATCATGTATGTTAGCAAGCGTGGCTAGCTTGGTTTTGTTGCAAAATGTATTATTGTAAGGATTCGCTCAGGGTCTTGGTTGGTTATCAAATGGTCTAGATTTTGGCTCTAATACAAACCAAAATTGACTTATTTCACAGTTTCCCGAAGAAAACTAATATTTTTTGGTTTCCAAAAAAAAGGCTTTCCTGAAGGGGAGTTGGGTTTGCTGATGGCATTAGCCCTGGAGATGAAAATCGAAGGGCTGGATAGCGTAGTTAAACCATTAAAGTGGATATGATTTCACGTAGTGATGGTAAAGTGAGCATCAATCAATATGATGCTCCCTTAAAGTTGTCTGCTCATCCTGTATGGCTCTGAGCCGCTAATAATTAAGAATACCGTTGCAGATGTAATAGAGAGTAATATTTTTCTCAACCAAACTATTTCATAGTTAATCCAACTCCACTGATTCATTCAATCGAGGTTAACTATGAACAGCGATCTGGTACATTTAAAAGCATTATTCTCTAAAGCTTACCCTGCTGAGGCTGCCGCTCTTTCGCGTTGCAAAAGTGAAGAAGAGCTATATCAACTGAGAGAAATATTTCTCAGCAAAGCTAAAGCAGCTCTCAATAGTGCACTAGTGCAAGATGGATTGAGCTTACCTGCATTAAAAAAAGGCATAGACTCTGAAAACTCCCAAGGCTCCCAAGTATTACTTGAACCGCTTCTTAGCAAACTGACCAATGCTTCGGGTGATAAAGTAAAAACATACGTTCAAACAGCGTTATCAAACTTTAATAACGTTGCTGACTTAGGTGATAATGACGGTGCACTTAAATTATCTTTTACTCTGTTAGGCGGCTTTTCAGCATCTATCGGGTTAGAAATGGGTAGACAAGTGGCAACACAACTACTCAGATCTACAGCAATGAGCTTTTCTACAACTTTTATTGCAGCTTCTGCAGTGTCAAGCGCAGTTATCGTTGCTGCTGCTACTTTTGTGGTATTTAGTGTCGTCATACCTCTTGTTTACTTCATTTTAAAGCCGGCGCAATGCGTAATGCTGCTGATAAACAATACAAGCAAAATAATATCTTTAGAATCTACCCACAACTTCCATGGAAAAACAGACACAGTCACTCCACTCATTGCCGGAGCAACTAAATATGAAGATGATGATGGCGATATAACAAGAGCAAATTTTTCTGGTGTATTTAATTCACTGAAAAGAAGTGGTGCGCTAATTGGCGTTGAAACGGGTTATAACTTTAATATTATCGACCGAGAAGAACAAATAATCGACTCATTTTCGCTTGGTGTTAGTAACCCTCTGAATGGTAACAATAAGCAAGCAGTATCATTTAACAGAACTGCAGAAAACATTGATGGCGAGTTAACCAGTAGCCTCAGTAGCACTGCTAAGTCTGAAAGGTCCGACTATGAAATCACCATGAGTATGAACTCAACAAGTGGTGGTCAGTCATATTATGTTGCAACTATATCAAAAGTAAAATAACGACTTATAATCAAAGCGCACTATTTAAAAATAGTGCGCTTTCCACAGCTTTCTAACTCAACTAGGTCGATATCCAATAAAAAGAAATGCCGCTCACGTTAAGTGAACGTCATTAGAGTCATTGACCCGCTCTTTTTTCATGTCGATGGCAGCTAGAGCACAATAACGTCATTGGCAAGCTCGTCTTCATCATCGTTGAAATTCAAGCTATCAGGGCAGTTTGCCAGCAGCTCTTCATCTGTCGGTACGACAATGGTTGTATTGTTTAGTAAATCCATAGTTATACACCTTGTATAGTGCTATGGCAGAGCCCCATAGCTATTTTCTCCCCTAAGGGACATTTCCATTACCTAATGTTTTACTGGCAAGAATAGGAACATTAAATGACAGCGTGATGAAAGCGCGACATTGATCTCATCGAAATGGGTCCCTGAGGCTAGTTCTGGTCGAAATGTAAACAAATATGCGGGTTATCGAGATAACATGAAACGCAGGCGGTTGGTGTTTGCCATGCGCTGGCCTGCGGCGTTTTGCAATGAGAAAATCTGTTTGTAGATAGTGAAATAGCGATTAATGTTGCCGACATAGGTAATCGGTTCCATGCCGACTTCTTCTTTGACTATCACTTCGACATTGTTAAACCAAATTGTTGGGTCATAGCCGCGCTCTTCGGCCACCTTTCTTAATCGCCTTATCCTGTTTGGGCCCGCATTATAACTGGCAAGGGCAAAGTAGAGCTGGTTGAGTTCATCTGTTTCATCATCATCGACATAATTCTCGCGGATAAAGTCCATATACTTAACCCCAGCATGGATATTGTTTTCGATGTGCTGGATATTGCGGATGTTGATATAGGGCTCACTGGCGGTTTGGGGGAGGACTTGCATGATACCTATGGCGCCGGCATGTGAGCGCTTGGATTGGTCAAAGCCCGATTCTTGGTAAGCCTGGGCCGCGATGATCAGCCAGTTGATGTCATACATGTTGCCGTAGCGGATAAACTTTTTTTCAAGTTTCTTGAATGTCTCAATGTTGTCCGGGCTCATGACTTTTTGGAACCATTGCTTACTGTTGAGGTAGCGGTTGAATAGGATGTTTCCGTTTAGCGTGCCTCGTCGGTTGTTTTCAACAAACTCATCAACTAACGCTTTAAATTCAGGACTGTTTTTGCGAAAACTCCAGCCGATGGCACCATTCTTCCTGATTGGGTATTCATAGTGGATTTGGAGGTCATCATTGACCAAATCCCAGAATTCCGCTTTGTGTGAATCAAGGACAGTCATCGGAATAATGCCCTCCTGAACCATCTGCAGCATCTCAAAGTCTTGTAGGGTCTCTTCTATAAAGTGCACATACATGGGTTCTTTGCCGAGCTTCTGGAGCCGCTTGTTAATCCGCCGGATGCTTTGATAGTAGCTCGAGCTCGCGCGAAGCCAGACACTTTTCTTGGACAATTGCTTGATGTCGGTAATTGGACTGCGGGTTGAGTGGGTAATAAAAAGTTCTTGTATGTCATTGAGTATAGGTCGGCTGAAGTCTACAAGTCTCATTCGTTCAGGAGTGATGGTTAGGTTTGCGGTGACTAGATCACCGATGCCAGCGTTCAGGGCTGGCAATAGTTGATCGCGATGAACCGGGATCACTTGTATGCGGTATTTGCGTTGGGTTTTTTCTGTCACGAACTTTTCGAACAGCAAGATCATTTCGGAGATGAGCCCTTTGGGCTGGCCTCGGTCAAGATAGTAAAACCCAAGGTCGGCAGCCACCAGAACCCGGATAACGCGCTTTTTTTCCATCACCGGCAGATCACCCGTGTATCTGTCATAGGCCTGCGGCGTCAGTTGGAATGCATTGCTCAATGAAGGCAGCAAGAGAGCAATAATGAATAAGAAGGGCAAAGCAGAATGCATGGGCAATACTCTTCACGATGATGATTTTGAGTATAGAGGGCAAGGGGGCAACCGCCAAAAAGCCTCAAGCAAGGTGATAGAGTGGTACTTTGATAAAAGCAGTTTTGAACTCAAACTATCAAAATTATTCAAGCTTTTTTTTAGAGATTTCAGCGCTGAAGCCGAAATAAATGGGTTGACATTTTTGCAATGAAACGAGTGAAAATGTCAGTTTTGAGAGGTCACCGAAAACATCGGTTGTAAGGTGAACGCTCTTGGTAAAATACTGACTTAGATCAATGTTTCTGTTCCTGAATTCTCGCTTAATACACCACATCTTGTATCGGTCAATTTTGTAAGCCCTATATTTAGTGGTTTTAGTGACACTGTCATTTTTAGGAGACTTGTGTGAACCCTGTTGTGATTAAGCGTGATGGATGCCTTGTACCGTTTAATACCAAGCGTATTAAAGAAGCGGTATTGAGTGCTGCCGAATCTGTAGAGGCGATGGATGCCACCTATGCTGAGTCTGTTGCTGAGCGAGTTTTGTCTCAGTTTGCTGACCAGGAGCAGGTAGAGATCCACGCTATTCAGGATGCGGTTGAGAATCACCTGATGATGGGGCCACATAAGGTTGTTGCTCGTGCTTATATTGAGTACCGTCATGACCGTGATATCGCGCGTGAAAAGAAAAGTCACCTGAACAGTGAAATTCGCGGTTTGATTGAGCAAAGCAATGCGTCTCTACTTAACGAAAACGCCAACAAAGACAGCAAGGTTATTCCTACCCAGCGTGATCTGCTGGCGGGCATTGTGGCCAAGCATTATGCAAAGCAGCACCTACTGCCGCGTGATATTGTCAAAGCACATGAAGACGGCGATCTCCACTTCCATGATCTGGATTACTCACCTTTCTTCCCTATGTTCAACTGCATGCTGATTGACCTAAATGGCATGCTGACCCATGGCTTCAAAATGGGCAATGCTGAAATCGACACACCAAAATCGATTTCTACCGCTACGGCTGTTACTGCGCAGATCATCGCTCAGGTGGCTAGCCATATTTATGGCGGTACCACCATCAATCGTATCGATGAAGTGCTGGCTCCTTATGTCGCCGTGAGCTACGAGAAACACCTAAAAGTCGCGAATGAATGGGATATCCCTCAGCCAGAGGAATTCGCCAGAGCCCGCACCGAGAAAGAGTGTTACGATGCATTCCAGTCTCTGGAGTATGAAGTAAACACCCTGCATACTGCCAATGGGCAGACACCGTTCGTCACTTTTGGTTTCGGCCTTGGCACTTCATGGGAATCGCGCTTGATCCAATCGTCGATTCTAAAGAACCGTATTGCTGGCTTGGGCAAAAACCGTAAAACAGCGGTGTTCCCTAAACTGGTTTTCGCTATCCGCGATGGCTTGAATCATAAAAAAGGCGATGCCAACTACGATATCAAGCAGCTGGCACTGGAGTGCGCGTCGAAGCGTATGTACCCAGATATCCTAAACTACGATAAAGTGGTGGAAGTGACGGGGTCATTCAAGACGCCGATGGGCTGCCGTAGCTTCTTGGGTCCATATGAAGAAAATGGTGAGCTGATCCATGAAGGTCGTAACAACCTGGGTGTGGTTAGCCTGAACCTGCCGCGTATTGCTTTGCAAGCAAAAGGTGATGAAGCAACGTTCTTTGCATTGCTTGATGAAAAGCTTGGTCTTGCGCGCCGTGCTTTGGAGTCTCGCATCAGCCGCCTTGAAGGTGTTAAAGCTCGCGTGGCACCAATTCTGTATATGGAAGGCGCATGTGGTGTGCGTTTGCAGCCAGATGACAATGTTTCTGAAATCTTTAAAAATGGCCGTGCTTCGATTTCACTAGGCTACATTGGTATCCACGAAACTATTAATGCGCTGTATGGTACTGAAACCCATGTTTACGATAGTGAAACACTACGTGAAAAAGCGATTGCTATCGTTGAGCGCCTGAAAGCGGCAACAGACAGCTGGAAAGAAGAGACCGGTTACGGTTTCAGCCTTTACAGCACGCCAAGTGAGAACCTGTGTAGTCGTTTCTGCGCGATCGACACCAAAGAGTATGGTGTGGTTGATGGTGTGACAGACAAAGGTTATTACACCAACAGTTTCCACCTGGATGTTGAGAAGAAGGTCAACCCTTACGATAAGATTGACTTTGAGATGCCATATCCGGAGATCGCCAACGGTGGATTTATCTGTTACGGCGAATATCCGAACATCCAGCATAATGTTGAAGCTTTGGAGAACGTGTGGGATTACAGCTACACCCGTGTGCCATACTATGGCACTAACACCCCTATCGATGAGTGTTACGAGTGTGGATTTACCGGTGAGTTTGACTGTACAAGCAAAGGCTTTACCTGTCCTAAGTGCGGCAACCATGAGCCATCCAAAGTGTCGGTTACCCGACGCGTGTGTGGATACCTAGGTAGCCCCGATGCTCGCCCGTTTAACTTCGGAAAACAAGAAGAAGTTAAACGCCGCGTAAAACATATGTAATCACAGACGTTTATCCGCAATATTGAATTAAGTGCCGAGTCATCGGCACTTTTTTATTTGGAGCTGCAATGAATTATCACAACTATTATCCTGTAGATGTAGTCAATGGCCCTGGAACACGGTGTACCTTGTTTGTCTCTGGCTGTGTGCACCAATGCCGTGGTTGTTACAACCAGAGCACTTGGCGGCTGGATGCAGGCCATGCCTATACCCGGGAGTTGGAAGATCTAATTATTGCTGATCTGAATGATAGCCGTATTAAGCGCCGTGGGCTTTCTTTGTCTGGGGGAGATCCACTGCACCCTGCGAATGTCGCAGCTGTTTTAGCTTTGGTAAAGCGCGTGCAGGCAGAGTGTACAGGAAAGGATATTTGGTTGTGGACCGGTTATCGCCTTGCAGAGCTTGGTGAGCAGCAAAGAGCTGTACTAGAGTATGTCAATGTTGTCGTAGACGGCAAGTTCGAGAAAGAGCTGCATGACCCTGAATTAGTCTGGCGGGGCAGTAGTAATCAAGTTATCCACCATCTAAAGGACTAAAGAAAGACATTTAGCTACGTTACGCGGTAATCTTGCCAAAAAAATGGCACGAAGTGTCTGTAATTCGCCCTCTTCTGTTAAATTTATGTTTAAATTAGAGGGTTATCCACTGTTTCTGTGTATAACTCTGGGAAAACAGCTTGAATAGCTGATACCACTCTCTTAGTGGTGGCGCCCGGTTGTATAGGTCCTGAATTAAACGCTACAGTAAATTATTCTATATTATCAATCATAATTCATCTCAATGTATAATCTTAAAACATTTGAACTAGATACTTTGTTAGGAATTAACTTTTAGATATAGATTATAATTATTAGGAATAAGATTGTTAAAACTCAATTATAGTGTGCTCATAATTCTAATTTGATATGATTAAAGACCTCTACGGATTTAGTTGAAGTTATGCGCTTTTAACATAGTCCTATGTGGCTTGTGTTTTAGATATTGGATAGTTTAAATTGCCCACTTTACTTTCAAAGTTATCTACAAATTCCTTATTAGTTGCTATAAGCCATGTCTTTATTATGGCTTTACCTGTGTCTTTGATGGCGGCACTTTTTAACTTGTTGTCTATATTTACAGGAAGGCTAGGCTATGACAGTATCAGTGTCACACTTGGCTATGTAGGTGAGATGACTGGGCATATGTTCCCGTTGTTATTGAACATATTTCTGACGACATATTATTCATCAATACTTCGCTTACCAAAAGCAGCGTCGATATCTTGTGCTTTGGCCTCCTTTTTTATTATTTCCCAGCAGTGGGATCTCATTTCACCTGTCATCGCTCTACCTAATAATTTTTTGCTTTCCCTGCTGACGGCTTATGCTTCTTGTATCATTATTTCAAGAATACATAAGGTTAGGCTGTTTGACTTTGACCGGTTTATAACGACAGTGGACTCGTCAATTCAAATGATAGTCACTTGTGTTCTTACCTTAGCGATATTAATCATAGCGGCTCATTCATCCGCTGTTGTCTTTAAAACATTTATTCAACCAGAAATAGTTGTTCCTGAGTTAGATCCGTCTTCGCTTAAGGATGGTCTGATCTATGAGTTAGTTCGAGGGATATTGTGGAGTCTGGGTATTAACGGCCATAATATTCTGCATGTTTATAAAACTGAACTCTATGATATCAGTATTGCTAATATGGCGGACTGGAAGAACTTTGGGGCTGAGATCAACATTATCAGCACTAATTTTTATGATTTTTTCACCGGAATGGGGGGAAGTGGCAATACAATAAGCTTGGTAATATGCATGCTGATTTTCGCTAAAAGCAAAGGGTATCTCTTGTTGGCGAAAGCTGCGCTCATTTTGACGATATTCAACATCAATGAGCCAATTTTGTTTGGTATTCCTATTATCTTTAATCCGATTATGATCTTGCCTTTTTTATCTGTGCCGCTTTTGAGTTTCCTATTGGCTTACGGTGCAACGGCTGCGGGATTTATTCCTCCCTTAACTGAAGTCCATAGCTGGCTGATCCCACCGGTGCTCAGTGGGTATATTGCCTCTGGTGGTGAGATATCTGTGGCTTTCTTCCAGATATTTCTCATTGTTGTCGGGGTCGTTGTTTACTACCCATTTTTCAAGATCATGGATAAGCGTTCTCTTGGTGTGGATGTATCTTCAATTTTTCGTACCCATTTCTTTAAAGATGATGAATTACCGCTTAAATCCAAACTGAACAGCTTTATTCCATCAATACAGGACAATATGAATGCCCAAAGAGAAGTCGAGAAGCTTCAGAGCAGTGGCTCATTTGTTCTCTATTATCAGCCTCAACTTGATATACAGCGTTCCGAGGTGGTGGCGTTGGAAGCGCTGCTGCGCCATGAAGATGTCAATGGACGAGTAACGGGGCCAACTTTTTTGAAATCATTTGGTCAACTTGGGCTGCTAGCCGATGTAGATTTGTGGGTGTTGGAAAAGGCGATTTCAGACGCGTCCGAAATGGTGTATTCGCCAAATTTTACTGTCTCGGTCAACATGTCTGCTGATACTATGCTTAAAAAGGGATTTGTGAAATCACTGAAGCAGGTCATAGACTGTAGTCGCTTGAAATACGAGCAAGTCGAAATTGAAGTGACAGAAGAAGTGCTTATTCAGGACGAAGTCCGTACGGCGAAAGTGATTCAAGAGATCAAAGCCATGGGTGTATCAGTCGCGCTGGATGACTTCGGGACTGGCTACTCGTCGTTGGCATATTTGTCACGCTTTGAGTTTGATAAGATCAAAATCGATCGCTCTCTGGTGGAAAACTTACATTCTGAACGAGGCAGAAGCTTGTTTGACGTTGTTGTTCAGCTTGGCCATATCACGCAGGCAAAGATTGTAGTAGAAGGTGTAGAGACAGTAGAAGAGTTGGACTTCATTCATGAAAAAGGGGTGCAGTATGTACAGGGCTTCTTTTTCTACCGTCCGATGACCAAAGCACAGATCATTGTCGAGCATATCGTGCCGACATGTTCGAGTCAGGCTAGAAAAAAGGTTTCTTCTGAAATTGAAGTAGGGTAAATTCTCCTGTCTGAGTTTTGCTGTTGGAGGCGTTATGTCACGCACTATTATTTATACCTATAAGAACGAAGAGAAAACGCTTACGTTTTCTTACTCTCAGTATCATACGATTCATGAGGCGGTAGCAGCAGCAGAAGGAATTGATTTACGCCAGTACTTGAAGATGGAGCAGCAGGTTGAAGCTGTTTCTTCTGGTAGCAAAGCGGTTAGGGATTTTCGCGATAGCCACTTTCGCAAACTAGGCTTTGGAAAAATCACCTTAGCGAAAAAAGAAAATCGCGGTATTGGCGAAAAATAGACCGCCGAGTTACTATTGAAACAGAGCCCCATTAGCCATGGGGCTTTTTTGTGCTTTTTGTCCAGCCTTGGTAAACGCAATATCCTGCCAATGCCGCCAGAATATGCTTCAGGGTATGGCCGCTGATTTGTGACGTGAGTTGGTATAGCTCGTCGTCTTTTGATTCGGCGATTTTACAAAGAACGTACAAGCCGAGGGCATAGAGGTAATATTGGGTCGGATTGTTTCTGTTTGGGTACAGCCAGAGAATTAAGGGAATGTGAATAATGGGAAGCAGTTGTACTAATACATAAGGTGCCATATCACCGCGCCCATCGATGACATCGGTCATATACCAGTAGATGACAGAGAGTACACCGTAGGCCAGAGTGGGGAGCAGCATTGCTTTGCCTAATTTTGGGGAAAGGTATTGTGCAATGATAATGCAATATAGGCTGATGAAGCCGATCGTAATTGGGATCCTATCAAGCATCAAGGTGAAAGGGCCTGGCAATAAATGGTATAGGCTAGATCCCCAAAAAGCCCCGATTAAGCTGACAAAAAACAGTGGGTAAGCGAAGGATAGGGCAGGCTCACTTGCAAGAGAGTGATGGTGATTTTTCTTAAGCCCTATCAGCCCGACGACAAGGAAACCCACGTTGCTGACAACATTCCAAAAGTGCGGGATGCCAAGCAGTAACCGTTGATCAGCATAGTCATAGAAGTTTCGACTCTGCCGGATCGGCGAGAAATAAATCGCCAGTAGTCCGAGGATTAGCGCGATGACTATCAGCAACACGTACCGCCAATCAAAAAGTGAGCGTTTACTTGCCGGGGCGGACTTTTGCTGAGAGCTATCAGGTTGCGTGCTTTTCGGTTGTGGGCTGGCTGGCATAGGGCTGCCTCATTGACATTCCTCTTTCATTATAGCGATCCCTTGCTTAAAGCACTGACGCCAGGCTAAAGCAATCTCATCATTGTATTTTGGGTCGCAAATACTGACTGCTTCGATAAGCGAGTCAAGCCAGGCTTCAAAATCATTGGGCTGAACGCCAATTCCTTCGCGGCCGTGGATTTTGCCAAAACGTCGAATTCCCTCCCGGGCCTGATCAGACGATGATGCCAACATTATCATCGAGATAGAGAGTTTGAGCATCCGAATTTGCTGCTCCATATCAACATTTTTGAAAAGATCTTCAAAGCGCTGATCTTTTTGCCAGAAATGGCGATAGAAAATGAGGAAGAATGACTTGTTTCGCTGGCAGCGTGCATAGCTGTCATTGAAGATTTCATGGGTATCCATACCACTATCAGGAGCCTCATCAAAAAGCCATACAAGAAGTATGGCTTTTAAAATGAATTATGCAACAGTTAGAGTAGCTTTCAGAAGCTATTACGATGTTCTTAGTCGCCTCATTGCTAGGCTACTCAGGGCCTCGAGGCTGCAGAGTAATAGGCCTAGCCAAATAAACCCAAAGCTTACCGCTTTCACCTGGTCGAAAACTTCACCAAACAAGAAAACTGCCAACAAGAACTGCAAAGTCGGTTCAATGTACTGCATTAGCCCAACCATCGTTAGACTGGTCCGACTGATGGCCAGTGCAAAGAAAATCAGTGGCGCTAGCGTGACTGGCGCAGAACCGATGTACAGCATCAAGGTGCTGATGTCTACCGATAATGCTGTGGAAGTCTGGTTGACATAGGTAATTGCCAAGTAAGCAAGTGCAAATGGAGCAAGTATCACAGCTTCTAGGGTGACGGATGTAAGGGCGTCGTAGCGAATATGTTTTTTACATAGGCCATAGATGGCGAAGAAACTCCCCATAATCAGCGAAATCCATGGTAGCTCTTCGTAATGCCATACTTGATAGCCAATACCAACGATGCCGAGTATTACGGCAGCAGATTGTGCTTTACTGAGCTTTTCCTTGAGGAAAAATACCCCTAGCGCGATTGCAAACAACGGGTTAATGAAAAACCCTAAGCTTGCTTCTAGCACTTGATCATGGGTGATCGCCCATGTAAAGGCATACCATGATACACACATGATTAATCCCGCCATACCGGCCATCATTAACGAGCGCTTGTCCTGCCAGATCTGTGAGGCTTTAGGAAAAGGCCGGCGCAATAGCAGCATTACCAGCAGCATAAACGGTATGGAAAAAACAATCCGCAACGCTAGCAAATCATTAATGTCTGCTCTTGGAAGAAACTGATAGTAAAGAGGGAGGATCCCCCATAGCACAAATGAAAATGCAGCAAGGGCATTTCCGGCACGTTGAGTGTGCATAGAAGCTAACCTACAAATAAATACAAGACGAAACCCCAACAGTGTCAATCAAGGGTTTGATTGAGTTTGAGTCAGTGCGGTGAATGCGCAGGGTGAGCCCGTGGGGAAAGGTCTATATTTTGGCATGGATTGGTCTAAACAAGAACAAAAAACAAGCACAAATTGCCAGTTTTTTTGCTTATTCAGGCTGGCAATAAATGGCCGTTTATTTCTTCATCGCAATGATAGTGTGAATTAGCCAGAGCCTTTTCTTTCCGGTGAGGTTAGCCGAGTACTCTTGCTTTTTTTTCCAGGAAATAATGTAGTAGTCAGCTAATAATTGCTCGAGCTCGAATTGGCTGTGGGTGAGGATAGGGAGCTTTTCATTTGGCTCTAACGCTTCCTTTCCGAGGAAATGCCCGCAAAAAATCCCGTTTTTCTTGAGACTGTTTGAGATATTGCCCCACAGCGTGTTGAAATCCTGTGGTGTGCAGAAGAACAGGCAAGCGCTGGCATTGATTAAGTTAGCGCGGGGAAACTTATAGTCGGCAAAACTGCTGATTTGAATGTCGAGGTTAGGATGGGCACCTAGCAGTGGATGTTCTGATAGAGCCTTGAGGCGAGGCCGATCATTATCAAAGGCGTAGACATGGTAGCCTTGCTCAAGTAGGTATAAGGTATCTCTGCCGTTTCCACAGGCACAGTCAACCGCAACCTTTCTTTCACCATGCTCGCCGATATACTCGTGGGCTTCGATGAGATGCGAGCGTGGATTCAAAATGGTCTGATTACTAAGGCTTGATAGCCAGTCAACGGTTGCCATGCGATACCCTCTAATGCTAGCCGTTACGTATTGTTGTTGTTGCTGTTTAAACAAGTATAGCCATCAATGCCCAATTCTCGATCCAAACCCTGAACAGGTAATAATCTAATGGAGTTAGCACCAGTTGGGGGGACGAAATTATTCATGTTCTGACATGAAACTCTGGTATTATTACAGCACATCAAGTTACTGATGTTATATCCAAGCCTCTTGGGTATAGACATCCATAAGAGAGAATAGAATGACTAAGTTAACCGCAGATATTAAGGCAAATAGCGAGCTGTTTGTTGAAGAGACCAAAGATACTCAGCAGGTATGGGGACTTTGTAACGAAGAAGGTGACTGGCTTTCTGTTGACTCTAGCGAGTTCGAAGAATCTGAAGTAATGCCATTCTGGTCGAACGAAGCCGATGCAGCTGTTCACTGTGTTGATGAGTGGGCTGAGTTTTCTGCAGTGATGATCCCGCTAGATGTTTTTGTTGAAGACTGGATGATCACGTTGGCTGAAGACGGTGTACTGGTTGGTTTGAACTGGACCGCTCAGCTTGAAGGTTCTGAAGTTGAACCTTCTGATGTGGCAAAGATGTATCTGTAAACTGTTTGGCTCAGCAATGAACTCTTGAGGCTACCGCTCTGGTAGCCTTTTTTGTACCCTTGCTATACTTGTACTGAACATTTGCTGAGCCAATAACCCAGCTATGCCATATACGCGGGTGTTTTAGTGGGGATAAGGCTCTTTCTGTGAAGGAGGGTATTATGGTCCTGTCAGAGTGTCGCCAGTTGATGGCTGATAATGCAATTGTCGAAGCGCGCTTGGTACATGATTTTCTCAGTGCTGGCTGGAGTATTCATTTTATTGATCTTGAGGGTAATGAGTATCCAATAACAGACACTTATGGTATCCCATGTAGCTACGATTCACTCAAACAAGCCGAAGATATGGTTCATCAGGTAGGTAATTGCCCAATACGTATCGATAGCTTGTTCCGTTTCGCTGAACGTTGATGCTAGCTGCAAGATAGCAAGGATTGACGATGGGACAAAGTGAGTGGCTAATGACGAGGATTTATCGCTTTCAATAAAAGTACGATCGTGCTAAAAATAGCAAAAGCAGTAAAGCAACATCTTTCTTGGTGTCGTGAATAAGGACAATAGTTAATGAGCAAGAAAGCAGCAACTCGCCAGCATATTTTGGATACCGCTTTTTCGCTGGCAAGTCGAGAAGGGCTGGACAGTTTGACTATTGGCCAACTGGCTAAAGCGTCAGGCATGTCAAAGAGCGGCTTGTTTGCGCATTTTAACTCTCGTGAAAACCTGCAAATTGCCGTGCTGGACTATGCTGGAGAGCTATTTGTTGAAAGGGTCATCCAGCCTGCCAGGCTGCAAGCGCCAGACAAGATAGAGCAGAAACTGCGGCTGTTGCTGGCGAACTGGCTAGCTTGGAATCGATCTTTCCAAGGGTCTTGTATGTTTCTTGATGCTTGGACAGAGCACGGTGATAAAGAGCAGTCTGTTCAGCTCAGGCTCAAGAGCGTTACAAGACGCTGGCTTGATTATCTATACCGGCAGATTGAGCAAGGTAAGCAACAGGGGGAGTTTGTTGCAACCTTGGACAGTTGGCAGTGCGTATATCAGTTATACGGGGTATACCTCAGCAGCCACTTGTTCCTCAGCATGGAGCTGGAAACGGATGATCACCAGCGTTTTTGGCTAGGGGTTGAAGGGCTGATGACCCATTGGCGTGTGTAGTCAATAGCTTTTAAGCAGGAATAGATGCACAGCGCATAGTGGGCAATTAGCTCAAGCTTGGAAAAGCACGGTCGTACTATTTTAGGGGTAAATAAATAATGAGCAGCAAAATCTATTTCAAGAAAAGCCGGGGCTTTGATCTACGCAGGCGGCTAATTAATCTGACGACCCGCTTACATCATCGGATTGCGCCTAACCATGCCAGAAGTGTTGCTCGGAAGGTGTTGCTGACGCCGGTGCGTAGCAAAAAAGCCGCTGCAGAGCCAGCTGGATTAACCCGTAAACCGATTGCCACTTCAGAAGGTATGATGATGACATACAGCCTGGGAGAAGGGCCAACTTGGGTACTTGGTCATGGTTGGTCTGGCTCTTCTCGCCAGTTCTATACTCTGATGGAGCATATTGCTGCCTCAGGCTTCAAAGCGTTGGCGTTTGATAATCCCGCGCATGGAGAAAGCGAGGGGCAGTTCGGGCATTTACCGGGCTTTGTGGCAGCATTTGATAGTATCTTGGAGCAGCAGAATTGTATTGCTGGGGTTGTCGCACACAGCATGGGTGGAGCGATGGTGTTGGAGAGCCGACATCCTTTGCTGCAGGACAAGCCCGTGTTGCTAGTGGCGCCGGTTTTGAACTATACCGAGAACCTTATCTCAACTGTAGAGCGGTCGGGGTATTCAATGAAGCTGTTTCATGATGTTGTCGAAGATATTGCCGAGCAGTATCACTCTCCGCTTGATAGTATCAATCCACTTAATCGCTTGAATGGCCGGCAGGCAAAAGCGGTAATTGTTCATGACAAATATGACCGCTTCGCTTCTTATGCTCACTCGGAGCTTGCAAGTACGAATCAGAACGTGACTTTAATTACAACCGAGGGGCTAGGGCATGGGCGGATCTTGCAAAGTGATCAACTAAAGAGCGGCTTTGATATGCTGATTACCGAACAGAAGGGGTAGCCGGCGTAAATAAAAACAGGCTTGCTTTGGCAAGCCTGTTTCATTTCTCGAGGTAGAGGCAACTAAGAGTTGATAGTCACTTTATCGCTTGAGCGAGCTTGTTCTAACTCGGCAACTTCGGCATCGAGTTCAGCAATCTTCCTTTCCATTAGCTGGTGGCAATGATCAGCCAGCTGTCGGGCATCTTTCAGCTCGTAACCGGAAACATCGATAGGATCTAGCATTTCTGCAATTACAATACCGTTGTCGCGGTCCGAGAGGGAGATTTTGTTGTGAATAGAGCTGACGCACATCGGTACGATAGGCACTCCAGCCTCGATAGCCATGCGGAAAGCACCAGTTTTAAACGGCAGCAGGCCACGGCCTTTGCTTCGGGTTCCTTCTGGATACATCCATACCGACAGGTTACGTTTGTGGATAGCGTCAGCAACTTGTTGGATAGTGTTTCGGGCGCTTGATTTGTTTTCTCGATCAATCAAGATATTGCCGGTAATCCAATACAACTGGCCAAAGAAAGGGATCCACAGCAGGCTTTTCTTGCCAATGGATACAGCACGGGGTGGCAACATACCGGGAGAGGTGACAAAGTCGAATACATTCTGGTGGTTAGAGATGTAAACGGCTTTGGGAACGTCTGCGATTTTTTCTTTGCCGCGATGGATCAGCTCGACGCCAACAATACGTTGTAGTTGATTAAACCAGCGGCAGAAAAAATGCACGTGCTTAGGATCGCGAGGTTTGAACAGGGTACAGTACACCAGTGCGAACAGTGTTGTGAAAACGATGAAAATGGCCGCGAGGAAAATACGGAAGAATGCAAGCACGCTTACTCCTTAGCGATTTAATGAAAAACTGCCTGCATTATGAAATCTTTTCAGTTGTATGACCAGTGTATAGTTGCATGTTTTATCAGAAATATTGCTCAAGGGGGATGGGAGAAGGCTTCTTGCGCAGTCCTATTTGGTATATAGCCAACTACTTGAAGTTATTTGGGTATGGTAAGTGTTTCCCTAAAAAAGCAAATATTTGACAAATTACAGTTTTTTGAAGCGTGAATGCGTGAAGTTGCTCGCAGTTGTGTGCGAGCTGGCAAAAAAATACTGGATAAGTAGCTGAATTAAAGAGATAAATGTTTTCCGATAGATGCAAGGGACCTTCCTTGATTAGGAGGGCGATGCAATCTATCTCTTCTGTTGTGTGGAGTTTTCTTGGCTGACAATTGTCAGCCTTTTTTTTACCTGAAGCCCAGTTTTCCAGCGGCTTTGTTGGCTTTCTCATCAGTTATGTCAATTCCTTCAGTTGTACGCAGAATTATGTTTCCGAAACCTTATCAATTAGCTAATCTAATAAATTACTACCACAAAAAATTCATAGTCAGGGCTTCCTGGCGCAGCAAAGGGGTCTATTTCAGTGAAGGGACTGTTACTATCACTGGCTGTGACAATTTGGCTTTCAGGATGCTCATCCTCACCGAATACAGCGGCAAGTGATGATGCTTTAGACAATACACAGACGAATGCTCCTCGCTATGAATTTGTCGAGATGAATGTGCCGATTCACCAATCCCCCTCGCTTGATTCTGTCTATCGACAATGGCGGGGAACACCTTATCGCCTAGGGGGAACGACCAAGGCCGGCATTGATTGCTCGGCCTTTGTACAGATTGGATTGGCAGAAGTCTTTCAGCAGAAGCTGCCCCGGACGACTGGTGAGCAAGTCAGGCAAGGTAAGTGGGTGGCAATCACTGAACTGCAGGAGGGCGATCTTGTTTTCTTCAAAACAGGCCGTACCTTGCGCCATGTCGGCATCTATCTCGGTGAGTCTCGCTTTCTACATGCTTCCACTTCGCAAGGCGTTATGATATCTAACCTCAAAAACCCGTACTGGCGGAGTACCTACTGGCAAGCGAGGCGTGTTATTTAATAGCAGCATGCTTAACTGTTTTGATGTGGGTTAATATTTACGTTTGTTGTGCTGAAATTTGTTAGCGAAATCGGTTATCCCCTTCCATACTGAGGCTGTAGGCCCAGTTTCCATCAGGCTAAACTCAACGATTGAGAGTGGCTTGGTGATTGTTCAGGAGGTGATCCTATGGCTATGGCACTGACAGTAGGGCAATTTCTTAACAGCCACAATGTTGACTTCAGTTTGACTCGGCATAAACATACCGATACGTCATTTAGCTCGGCTATCTCGGCCCATGTACCGACATCGCAAGTTGCAAAGGCGGTAATGCTAAAAGATCAAAACGGTGAGTTTTTGATGGCTGTCGTCCCTTCAAACCGCCGCGTAATGATAGACAAGATCAGCCGCATGATGGGGAAGCAGTACTTCCTTGTTGGCGAGCATGAACTATCCAATATCTTCCAAGATTGTGAACCCGGCGCGATACCGTCAATTGGGCAGGCTTACCAAGTTGATATGCTGGTAGATGACATGTTGTTCGACCAAGATGAGCTGTTTATAGAGTCGGGCGATCATGAAAATCTAATTCATGTTGACAGTAAGCAGTTCCACAAAATCATGCATGATATCCCGCACAAAAATATCAGTGGGTACCGGATGATGTTTTCTGATGGCCACGAAGGAAGACATTGGGAGTGGGAGTAGAGTGCATGTCCTTACCGGGATGCGAGGTTAACAGCATCGAATTCAGCCCAGTTTTAAACTGGGCTGATTATTATATGGCTTTCATCAAATTAGATAGCCATTCGCATTCTTAGCCATAATCCAGGAGGTGTGCTAAAGCCCGTCGTTACCGATGAGACCTTGCCACTTTTGATGATAAAAATGGACGGAACTGCGGAAATACCCCATTCCCGCATCAGAGCGCCTCGATTATCGTTGATGGTGGTAAAACCATAGCCATGATGGTCAAGGTAGCCATTGAGCCGTCGGTTATCACCTGAATTAACCGCGATAGAGATAACGTCATAATCGCTATCCAGCCAGTCGATAGTTGGGCTGACAAAGCGGCACACGCTGCACCACGTCCCCCAGAAATAGACCATCACGGGCTTTTCATGGCTGCGGGCAATCAGATCGATCTGCTCGCCGGTTGTCGATTCAGCGACAAGGTGGGGGGTGTCTCCTTGTGGCATGCTTTGGCTTCGCCATATATCAAGCCCGGTTGTGACTACGAGTAATACCAGCAGCATGAATACCGCTTCTTTCACTAAGCGCTTCATTTTCGACGGCCTTGCTGTTTGGGTACGGGCTGTTTTGGCTCGGGAGAACAATTTGAGCACATCACTCCACACCTTTACCATTCGCTGCTTCAATTGCGCTGATGACATCGCTGCTGGTCAGAATAACCGGAAGAGGGATCCCCGTCGGTGCACTCGGCCCGTAAACGATATTGAACGGTACACCAAAGCGACCGTTGGAGCGCAGGTAGCCTGTCACGTAATCAGACGGTCGGGTCCAATCACCTTTCATCAATACAATATGTTCATTATCTAATGCCGAATAAACAGGGTCTTGAAGCAGAACGCTCATTTTGTTGACCTTGCAGGTGATACACCAATCAGCGGTGACATCAACGAAGACGGTTTTTCCTTGGTTAACCTGCTGTTGGATTGCATTAATATCAAGCGGCTGCCAGGCATGATCTTTGGGAAGCGGTGTTGACCAGTGTTCGGCCGTCATGCTGCCTGCGATAAGCCCGCCGCCTGACCCGACGATGATAAATGCCATGGCCAGAATAACAGGCTTGCGACCTTTAACCTTGCCCAGACGCCACAGTAAGACAACGACGAGCAATACACCGACAAGAACGACGGACGCTGTTGATAGGAAGCTTGTCATCAAGCTCAATAGCCACAAACTGGTTGCCAGCATCATCAAGCCGAAGAGGCTTTTGACCTTATCCATCCACATGCCCGGCTTCGGCAACAGTTTCGCTAGGCGAGGGAATAGAGCGATTACTAGCCAAGGAGCTGCCATACCGACAGCAAGGGCTGTGAAGATGGCAATGAGAGTGATGATATCAGCACCCAATGCAAAGGCCACAGCTGTACCGAGGAAAGGTGCACTGCATGGTGTCGCCAGTAAGGTCGCGAACATACCCTGAACAAAGTGTCCGGCATAAGAGTCATCGCCTTTGGTGGCCATCCAGGTATTCGTTTTGCTCGATAGGCGGATTTCGAATAGGCCAAGCATATTGGCGGCAAACAGCGCGGTGATAATCACCATGGCAGCGATAAAGTATGGACTCTGGAATTGCACTCCCCAGCCTAGTGCCTGCCCCGATAGTTTCAGGGTGATGAGGAAACCAGCCAATAGCCAGAATGATGTGATGATGCCGGCTGCAGAAGATAGGAACTGCATACGGATTTGGCGCTGTTCAAGCCCTTCAGCGGCAATGACACTGCTCAGTTTCATCCCCAATACCGGCAGTACGCAAGGCATGATGTTGAGGATTAAACCACCGAGTAAGGCGATACCGATAATTTCGATGAGGTTGCTGTCACTTGTGGGCAGAATGACTGGGGTATCAGTGGCAATGCCCTGGGTTTCTACCGAGAAGTCTGTATCACTGATAGTGACATTGAGTGCTTCACCCAGCAATTTGGGTTCCCCGAACCAGCTGCTCACTTTCATTTGCGCAGTGAGGGTGTCACCGTTTACGTGAATGGTCGGTTTAAGGAACGAGGCATCCTGGACATTTTGCGATTCGCCGTCGATGAACACATCAGGCTGGGTCCATCCCAGTGTGTTAGTGGCAATCACTGACATCGTTTTGTTTTCTTTATTCCAAGAGAGAGCCTTGATTTCGACACTTGGCTGCTCGGTTGGTACACGGCTTATTCCCTGATTGTACAGGTGCATCGCCTGTTCTGATACCGTCAGGTTGGCGGGATTGAAGTCGAGCGTGATTTCGTAATCGGTCAGTACACAAATGTTGGTACAGGAAGACATGGTCAAGATACCGGACAGGAAAACCGGCTTAGACATATCTTGGACGTGAATGGTCATCGGGAAGATGATGGTATCTTTGTAACCTAGAGTCTCGACACCCAAAAACTCATAGCGTTTAGGCATTGGCCAATGCCAGTCCACATTATCGAGGTTATTCGATAGTGACCAATCAATAGAGGGGGCGACGCCACCTTCACCAGGGCTGCGCCAGTAGGTTTTCCAATCAGTATCGAGTTTTACTTCCAACAGGGCTTCGACGGTTTTATTTTCCGGATTTTGTTGCCCTGTCAGCATGTAGCGCAACTCGACAGGTGGATGATTTGGGTTTTGTAGCCAGCCGCTTGAGTATTCAACAGCCGAAGCCGATAACGAAAAAAGGCTGCCCAGCAGCATCACGAAGGCAGTGAGAATGGAAAATCGTTTAATAATCATATTTTTCAATGTAATAACTCCAAGAATAGCGAAAGCGGTCTCAAGTATGGTTCGAGAGTGGTGTGCCTTGATTTATTCTCGGAACACACACAGCGTCAGGTGACGCCGCCGTGTGGGAGGGATCGGTTCGGTGAATACCAGTATTGCTTTGGTTATTGCGGCATAGCTCAGCACAGCCAGAACAAAAATGAATAAACTGACAATGGCATGCTCAATGGAATGCTTGTGCATTTGCAGCAAATGATCGGCCATTGAGCATTGGTCTGAGACCGTAGAAGCACCCGTTTTTGTTGTTACTGAGTCAGAAAAAGTCGCTTGGTCGATGACATCAGAGGAAGAGGCTCTCAATTCACACGTGGCGGCATAGCCGAAATTTTGCCCGGAACAGACAAAAATGACGACCAACACTAACAGCAAGGTAAATTTGGCTGTTTGGCTTTGGTTTACCGTTTTGCGCATTGAAACTCTCAGTAAGAAATTGATTTATGGTGATTCTTTGCCTAGTTACAAAGAAGCGGCTTACAATGTCATTCAGACCGTGAGAGGTGGGAAAAGTTTCACCGTAAGCTTGCTTGGCGGTATTCTCTATTTTTTCGCTCTGTACCGCAACTGATGTGCGAGATGACTGTGAGTGCGAATGAGGTGGGCACAAAAAAGCCCTCATATACCATCAAGTATATGAGGGCTTTGCCTATCGTCGCAATTAGCGCTTGTTTTTCAGGTAGCGTTTGCGGCGTTCTTCTTTCTTTTTCGCTTTCTGTTCAGCTTTTTGTTCAGCTTCGATTGCGACGTCGATCAGTTCCTGAGTGATCATTTCTGGGCGTTCCATGGTGATTTGCCCCAGCGTGCCGTTACGCAGCTCGTTGATCAGAATTTCAGAAGCTTTATGAAGGTCGACACGGCCACCGGCCTTCAGGCAGCCACGTTTTCGGCCAATGGCTTCCATCAGCTCGATTTCGGTTTCTGGTACTTCATCTTCATCTAGGTCGTAACGGGCCTTGATGAGGTTAGGGTAGGCCTTGATCAGGTACTCGATGGTAAAGAAGGCTACATCGATGTAGTCCATGGCGGTGTCTTTAACAGCACCGGTAGCCGCTAGGCGGAAACCACTGTGTGGGTTTTCTACTTTCGGCCAAAGGATCCCCGGAGTATCAGAAAGGACAATACCATTTTGCAAGTTGATGCGCTGCTGTTGGCGGGTAACCGCTGGTTGGTTCCCGGTGATCGCAACAGTACGTCCGGCAAGGGTATTGATGATGGTAGATTTACCGACATTCGGGATACCCATGATCATGGTACGAATGTTCTTACCCATTTCTTCACGGTTAGGCGCCAGTTTGCGGCAAAGATCCATGATCTTATTAACTTCGTTCACATTCTCAGTGGTGATCGCCAGTGCCTTCACTCCTTGCTCTTTTTCAAGGTGCTCAATCCACATCTGGGTCATTTCTGGATCAGCAAGGTCGCGCTTGTTTAGAACCTTAACAACTGGCTTGTTGGTTTTCTCGCGAAAGGTTTTGATCAGTGGGTTTTCGCTACTGAACGGAATGCGGGCATCAAGTACCTCGATGATCACATCCACCTTCGGTAGGACTTCTTCGATCTCTTTACGGGCCTTGTGCATGTGGCCCGGGAACCACTGGATTGTGTTGCTCATTGATTGTTAACTCTTAATTGTTCGGTACCACTTTTGATGCAGTCGTGCTGCACTTACATTGGCCCAAAATCAGTCTTCAAACGATCACCATTAACCGTTCAAGGTAGCAAGCGGTTTGTGGATCTTTGCAAGACTCATGATTGTCAGTTGTGGTGAAGTTTAACGTAACTGGCAGGATACATAAATGTTTTCGGTGTTTGATTGCAGCTTTGTCCTTTCAGTTGCTTCTTTGCCTCATCAAAACATGCTAGAAAGAAGTAGACGGATTTTTAACCAAGGAGGGACGGTATGTTGAAATTAGTGGCTTTTACCGAGGACGATATAGACGTGTTGATTGACTGGGTTCCTTCGGCGGAGTTCAACCATTTATGGAGTGGAGACCGTTTTAATTATCCTCTCGATACCAAGCAGTTAGCTGCGCATCTTCAAACTGAAGAGGTAACAGCCCTGATGTTGTGCCATGGTAATCAACGAGTGGGTTACATTGAGCTGTTTCGTGAATCCGAGACGACATACCGACTGTGTCGGGTACTCATTGGCGAGGCTGCTATTCGTGGTATGGGGTATGGCCAGAAAATGGTGGAACTGGCGATAGAACATGCACGTAAACAATTTCATGCAGAGCGAGCTAAGCTGACAGTATTCGAGCACAATCACCATGCCCGAGGCTGCTATGAGTCATTGGGTTTTGTGACCGACAAGCGGAGATCCGGCTTTCACGCCGCGAATGGGCAAATATGGTCGGCGTTATATATGAGCAAGGCAATCTAAGTCACTAGAGGTTGACTGAAAGTTATTGCGACTCTGATTTGCTCTCTTTTTTTGCCGACTTGTGCCATTTTTCAATCTCACCGCTTTCCTGCATCTCATGCAGCGCTTCAATCAAAGCTTGATCTTGCTGGGCGAAATAAAGATCTTCTTCTGCTTTGCCTCTTAGTCTCATCTTTTGTGTGAAGTCCATATAGCTTCCCCCTCCAATGATGATTTCACTATAAGTGTAGTCATTGCATCGAAGTGCTCAGGGGTTAAGTTGCAGAAGTTTGATCTGGGTCGAGGCAAAAGGGCTGATTAGTCGTATCAGCCCTTATTGGTTGGTGACAGACTTCGGAGCGGTCGTCTTTTAGTTAATAATTCTATGGCTTAATGTTTTGATTGTGGTGGAATAAGTTATCAGGATCATACTGGCGTTTAATTTCCACCAGACGTTGATAATTACTGTCATATGCGGCGGTTACCCGTCCGCCTTCTTCGGCCGTCATGAAGTTGACATAGGCACCCGCCGAGGCAAAGGGGGTCGTGGCTTTGAAGAAGTCCCTTGCCCAGTTAATTGCGTCTTCATCTTCAGCCGGGGTTTCCCAGCGGGCATGGACGTTGAGGACAAACTTCGCGTCACGGCTACTGTAAGCCATGGCATCAGAGGCGACAGTATTGGCCGAACCTGCTAACTGACCAATGAAGATTTCACAATGCGGGGAGGGGAGGTTACCGGCATAGTGGAGCAACAGATCAAGAGCATCGTCATGCAGCTCAGTGAAATTGTGGGATTTCCAATAGTTACGCATACCTTCGGTTAGTAATGGATCAAAGGCTTGCTGCCACGCAGTATAAGGTTGGGCGCCGATGTGTTCACCGTGTGGGGTACCGAACTGGCGCAATGGCTCAATCAAGGTTTCTCCCTGCTGCAAATCACCGGCGTAAAATATTGCAAGGACGATCACTTCTTTGCCATGCACCTCCTCCGGTAAGAACGGTAATGGGGGAGCCTGGCGCATAACAACCCATACATTGAGATCTGCTGGGGCGGTTTGAGTGAAGGTTCGATATTGCTCCAAAACCTGCTTGGCTTGATCGAATGGGTAGACAATCAAACCTGCGAGTATCTCAGGGCCCACAGAGTGAAGCTGGAATTCGAACTCGGTCACAATGCCAAAGTTACCGCCCCCACCACGGATAGCCCAAAACAGCTCACTGTTTTCAGTTGAAGAGGCAGTGAGTTGGCGGCCATCGGCGGTAACAACTTGGGCAGAGACTAAGTTGTCGATAGTCATGCCAAATTTGCGGGTGAGCCAGCCAAAACCACCGCCCAGTGTTAGTCCAGATATACCCGTAGTCGAGTTAATGCCTACGGGCGTTGCCAATCCATGTTGCTGTGTAGCGGCATCGATGTCTGCTAACGTCGCCCCTGGCTGGACGAGGACGCGCTTGGCCCCGGGATCAACCGTTACTTTTTTCATGTCTGAAAGGTCAATCATTAATCCGTCATCACAAATGGCGTTACCAGCGATGTTGTGGCCTGCACCTCTGATGGTAATTTCTAGCTTTTGGGCTTTGGCATAATTTAATGCGGCGAGTACATCTGATGTATTGGTGCATTTAACAATAACCGCAGGACGTTTATCTATCATCGCATTCCATATTTGACGGGCTTCATCATATTCAGCGTCGCCGGGTACGATCACTCTTCCCTGAATTTGACTGGTGAGGTTGGCTTGGTGGGAACTCATAATGTCAGCTTATATGGCATTGCCATAAATGGTGGTATTAGACATTACTGTAGACGGGCGAGGGTATTTTTCCAGTTCAAAAAGAATGAAACAGGCCATACGAAAGTATGGCCGAGGCATGTGTTGCAGGTTCTCAATGTGCAGCTATTTTGATGGAGAATCTTTTGCGTTGGCTTCCAGGAAGCTCATCACTGCTTCTCGCTCGGCTGGGCTTAGGCCTGCACGTGGAAACATGCTTTTGGTTATTCCGTGCCACTGGGCTTTGGTGTACTGACGCGGGTCTTTAGCTGAATGGCATAACGTACAGCGCTGATAAAATAGGGTTTCGCCTGGGCTTTGTTCGACCTGCTTTATGGCTTGGTCTGCTGCCAGGGTAATGTTCGTTGATGATATAGGCGTCGCTCTCTCGTCAGTCAATATCTGTGGCGGCTCAAAGGCCAAGTTGTCGGATTCTGGATCACGGCAGCGCTGAATAAAGGCAAGGCAGGTATTGGCACTATTCGCTTGGCTCAGTTCGCTACAGGCCTGGCTAGATGTGATCACATTGATCGCACCGCTGTTGCAACGTCCTTGGCTATCAAATTGAAGCCAAGCACCTTCTTCCAAACTGATCACGCCAGGCATGATGCTATCAGAGACTTTAGCGCCAGCTATGATCCGGCCTCGCTCGTTAAATATCTCAACCAAGTGCCCGTTACGGATCCCGCGCCGCTCTGCATCCTGCTTGTTGATGAGAACATATTGTCTTCCTTGTACATCTTCATATTTCCTTGTGTCGGCATTGGCCATTTGCGAATGCACTCGCATGTAAGGGTGGGGGCTGACAACATGGACTTGGTTTGGCTTTGCATTCCCAAGGTACTCAAACGGTGCTAAGAAAGTTGGCATTGGGGGGCAGTCTTGAACGGCAAAGTTGGCGATATCCTGGCAGTACAGCTCAATTTTTCCTGAAGTCGTATGCAATGGGAACTGTTCTGGATCGCGGTAGAAGTCACCATGACGTACCCAGGTATTGGCGCTTTCCGGTGCGATTACTCTGGTATGGCCCTGTTGCCAAAACTCATCGAACGGCAATGTAGCAGAAGAGGCATGATAAGCGCGTTGCAATATTTCAGGGTAGCTCAGGCCCTCGGTGAATTGTTCTTCGACACCGAATATTTCTGACAACCGACGGAAGATCTCAAAATCATCCAAGCTTTCGCCGTAAGGCTGAATAACCTGGCGCATGGCGTAAATTTTGTCGTTGCTATAAGTACCGCCAGATGACAAATCGTCCCGCTCTAAGGTACTGGTGGCAGGCAGTACGATGTCGGCAAACCGCGATGAGGCACACCACCAAGGATCTTGGCAGATGAAGGTTTCCACCTGTTTATTGAGCGCAGCAATGAGCTCATTGGTGTTTTGCTGGTGGGAAAGAAGGTTATTCCCCGCATTATAAACCAGTTTTACGTCCGGATAGGTGTACTCGATCCCGTCGCGGGTAAACGTTGTCCCCGGATTATTCAGCATCTCTGAGATGCGTGATGCTGGGCAGTTAGCACTGATAGGGTTTTTGCCTTGCGACAAGCCGACAGGCATTGTTGCGCCGGATTGAGGCATCCCGCCATTGCCGTAGTGCCAACTGAACCCGACGCCTTCACCTGGTTTACCGATTTTACCCAGCATAGCTGCAAAGTTGATAATGGCCCAGTGGGTCATTTCACCATGATCGGCACGTTGCAGCGACCAGCCTGCAGCAAATTGGGTTTTCTTGCGGGCAAATAGCTCGGCCATCTCGATAATTTTCTCAGCGGGAATACCTGTAATATTTGCAGCCCATTGAGGGGATTTTACGGTGCCATCCTGTATGCCAAGTAAGTGCTCAATAAACTTATCGGCACCGACAGTATAGCGGTCGAGGTAGTCGGCATCATGCAGATTTTGGTTGTAGGCATGGTAAGCCATGGCAAGGAAAAGCGCGGTGTCAGTGTTTGGAATGATCTTCACCCACTCGGCATCTAATTCGTCATCGGTGCGAGTGCGCTGGGGGTTGACGGAGATGAATTGCATGCCGTTATCCGCGAAACGCTTCCAATGTGGATACATTTGGTGGTCAGCAACGCGAAACTCAATACGGTTGTTTTTCCACGGGTCACAACCGATCAGGACGAATACTTCGGCGTGCTTTTCGATCACCGGCCAGGCGGTCTGCGGAGAGTAGACTTCCATATCACCAATAACGTGCGGCAGGATGACTTGGGATGCGCCACCGGAATAGTCGCCGGTGGTAGTACTCTGTCCGCCTATCAAATTAAAGAAGCGGCCTTGTAGCACTTGTGGTCGCATCAATCCGGCATGCGACCAACCACCATAAGAGCTACTAAACAGTGCCTGATTGCCATGAGTTTGGGCTGTGGTCTGAATAGCATCGGCGACCAAGGCCAAAGCCGTTTCCCAGCTCACTCGTACGAAGGGCTCTTTACCGCGTAAGTGAGGCTTCGTATCACCCTTAGGGTCAGCTAAATAGGATTGCCGTACCATGGGGTATTTTACTCGGGTTTTGTCGTAGACTCGGCTGATAATGCCCTCGGTCAGCATTTCGGTAGGCATGGCGTCGAGATTTTTCAGAGGTTGAACGCCGATGAGAATACCGTCTTTTACGATGGCATTAAATGGCCCCCAATGACTGGCGTGGGGAATGATAATTGTACCAGCCTCGTCAAAGCGAGTAGATGCATGAAAAACGGTAAGTCCGCCTGTTGCAGCAACAGCGGTTGCAATGGAGGCTTTGAGGAATGCGCGACGTGAAATAGCCATTTTGATGTCCGTTGCCTTACTGGTGAGGCAGTAAAGCATTCACAAAAAGAAAGATGAACAGACAGTATAAACCATAAAGGTGTATTTTAAATGGTTATTATGAAAGGTTGGTTTTTGAGGATGCGTACTAAAAAAGCCACTGAAAACAGTGGCTTTTGCAAAATCATATCTTAGCTAAAGGGCGCTATTTTACTCTTTACCGAAGACGTTGTTTTCCTGCTCTTGCACGCGGATGAAGGTTGTGCGCTTGGTCAGCTCTTTCAGCTTGGCGGCACCGACGTAAGTACAGGTCGAGCGTACGCCACCCATGATGTCCTGGATAGTGTTGTCAACCGGGCCACGGAATGGCAGAAGAACTGTCTTGCCTTCTGCAGCACGGTATTTGGCCACGCCGCCAGAGTGCTTGTCCATCGCGCTCTGCGAAGACATGCCGTAGAACTTCATGAAAGTCTTGCCGTCTTGCTCGATGATTTCACCGTTGCTCTCTTCGTGGCCAGCCAGCATACCGCCAAGCATCACGAAGTCGGCACCGCCGCCGAAGGCTTTGGCAACGTCACCGGCACAGGCACAGCCACCGTCACCGATGATACGGCCGCCTAGGCCGTGGGCAGCATCGGCACACTCGATGATGGCAGAAAGCTGAGGGTAGCCTACACCGGTCTTAACACGGGTAGTACATACAGAGCCAGGGCCGATACCGACTTTAACGATGTCAGCACCCGCAAGGATAAGCTCTTCAACCATGTCGCCAGTAACGACGTTACCAGCACTGATAACCTTGTTAGGGAACTCAGCACGGACTTTCTGCACGTACTCAACCAGGTGCTCGGAGTAGCCGTTGGCGATATCGATACAGATGAAGATAAGGTCTTCAGACAGTTCCATGATGTCTTTGGTTTTCTGGAAGTCTGCTTCAGACGTACCGGTAGAAACCATAGCATTGTTCAGTACGCTCGCGTCGTTGTTGTTAACGAACTCAGCCCAGTCAGCCACGGTGTAGTGCTTGTGAACCGCAGTCATAACGCCGTGCTTGGCAAGGGCAGCGGTCATTTCGAAGCTACCGACGGAGTCCATGTTAGCAGCAATAATTGGTACACCAGACCATTGACGACCGCTATGCTTGAATGTAAAATCGCGGGTTAATTCAACTTGAGAACGGCTTTTTAGGGTTGAACGTTTTGGACGAAACAGTACATCTTTAAAGCCCAGTTTCAAGTCTTGTTCGATACGCATTGGTCATTCCTTATCTTATCGAATGTAGCATCATGGCTTTGAGGCTATTGGCAGATAGCATTGAGATTCACCATGTTGCAGGCACAAAAAAACCGGAGCGTTGGCAGACGCTCCGGTTTTCAGCATTATAGGCAGAGAAAGTTTTTTAACAAGTCTAATAATGTAAATTTTTTTGTGTTACCTTTACGAAGATAGCACCTCGACTGCTGCTTACTATCTTCGCAATTCCTTCCTTTTTGCCTCTAGTGCTCTGATTTTAAATTAGAAACCTTCAAGTACGATTTTGCCGAGCGCTCTCTGTGACTCTAAGAGCTCATGCGCTTTCTTCAAATTATCCGCACAAATCTTACCGCCTTGATGGGCAATTGTTGATTTTACGTCCCCGTTATCGACCATTTTTGCAACATTGTTGAGTAGGTGATGCTGCTCAATCATGTCTTCAGTGCCAAATAGTGAGCGTGTGTACATGAATTCCCAATGCAGTGAAATGCTTTTACGCTTGAGCTGCAAGATGTCAAACGACGCCGGATCATCAATCAGGCCAAATTTGCCTTGCGGTTTGATTGATTCGACAATTTCGCTAAGGTGATCATCAGAGTTGGTCAGGCTTACGATATAGTCCACTTCGCCCAGCTCCAGCTCGGCCAATTGTTTGCTCAGCGATTCTCGGTGATTGATAACATGATCAGCTCCTAGCTCTTTAAGCCATGATTGGGTCTCAGGACGTGAAGCGGTACCGATAACCGTCAGGTTAGTCAATTTCTTCGCCAATTGAACCATGATCGATCCAACACCGCCGGCTGCACCGATGATCAGTAATTTTTTATTGCTGTCCTTTTCAACCTGCAAGCGGTCAAATAGCATTTCCCACGCAGTGATGGTTGTCAGAGGTAAGGCAGCTGCTTGGGCAAAGTCAAGGCTTGCTGGCATGTGACCGACGATTTTCTCATCCACCAGTTGGTACTCAGCGTTGGAGCCTGAGCGGGTCAAATCGCCAGCGTACCAGACTTTATCGCCAGGTTTGAATAGGGTGACCTCCGGGCCGACAGATTTGACGATGCCGGCGGCATCCCAGCCAAGTATTTTGTACTGGCCTGGTTCCGGGGCTGCACGCATGCGTACCTTGGTATCAACCGGGTTAACCGAGATGGCTTTGACTTCGACCAGAATATCGCTACCTGTAGCAACGGGCTCTGGAAAGGTGATATCCACCAGAGACTGTGGTTCAGAAACGGGTAGTGATTGTTGATAGCCGACTGCTTTCATGATCTTCTCCTTTGACTGCCCTTACAAAAGGGTAGGTGTTTTCTTAACTCTATGGTCGAAGTTTATTTGACAATTAAATTTTGAAAAACCAGTATTGACTTAATTTACTTTCAAATAGATTTTGAAAATGAAAGCGCTCAACGACCTCAAAATTTTTATCGAGACAGCCAAACAGCACAGCCTCTCTGCAGCGGCGAGGAACATGGATATCACCCCAGCGGCAGCCAGTGCGGCATTGAAGCGGCTGGAAAGTGAAGTTGGTGCACTGCTGTTTATCCGCTCGACCCGTAACCTCCGCCTTACCCAGCAGGGGGAGCAGTTCCTTAATTACTGCGAGCAGGCTGTCGGTCTGATGACAGAAGCTTGCAGTACGATCACTGAGGGCCAGGCAGAATTTCGGGGAGTGATTAAACTCTCTATGCCCTCGGATTGTGGTCGAAATATCTTTCTAGGTTGGATCGATGAGTTCATGGCGCAACACCCAAAGTTGGAAGTCAGGGTGCAGCTGAGCGATGGGTTAGCAGATATGTATACCCAACCAGTCGATATTGCACTTCGATATGGTGAACCGAGTGACTCTTCGTTGGTGGCCTTACCGATTGCTGGGGGAAATACCCGCATCTTGTGTGCGTCTCCTGGCTACTTGGCGGAATATGGTACACCTTTGACCTCGGAAGAGTTGGCTACTCACAACTGTTTGTGTTTTGCCTTGGGAGATAGCTTGTATAACCGCTGGCGGTTCTTTCAGCGCGGTCAGGAGGTGACGCTGGTTGTGAAGGGAAATCGCTATGCTAGTGACGGCGAGGCGGTCAGGCGCTGGGCGCTTGCGGGGAAGGGGATTGCCTATAAGTCGCTGTTGGATGTGAAAGAAGATCTGGTCGCAGGGCGCCTAATGGGCGTTGATATTGGTCTAGAGCCAGAGCCGGCTCCTTTATATCTGGTTTGTGCTAGCAGAAGAGTCATTAACCCGCAGATTCAGGCGCTGAAAGAGTTTTTGGCAGATAAAGCAAAACACTATCTTGCTTCATGATTTTTGCGAAGCACTGTAAAACAATAATTGCCACAATCCCAACAGCCATTGCAGACAAACCAATCGCTGTTTAATTCGTAGCTTTATTCTATATCTAACCAATCTCACATTACATGTTGATGTTACTTAGTATTCTGGTCAGAAATTAAGTTACTGATTAAATTGACTATATTGGTTTTCTTTGTATTGCTCTCAATTAATTCTTCAATAAGAAGAAAGTGATTAAATGGTTATTTCCTTTCGGAAGTGGAAGGAATATTTTACTTCTTAGGTAACAAGTAAGCCATTGAAGTTATGAGGTAGTGCTAAGTGATTGGCCCTGCCTGAGTGCTATTGTAAGTAGTATGGATAAATGTCATTGATTCAATGAACCAGCCATAAGAGATAAAGCAATGAAAGGAAGCTTTTGCGTACGTATCATTTTCCTCCTATTTGTTCCCTTGCTGCTGACAGGATGTTTGAAAGACTCACTCAAGCAAGCTTTAGGTACCCTTGAGCGTGACCGGGTCACTTTCAGTGCGACTGCCAATGAAATCATTAGGGAGCTCCCCGTCAAAGAGGGCAGTACGGTACAACAAGGGGATGTGCTGGTAAGGCTTGATAGTAAGAACCAGCAAGCAATATTGGCACACGCTATTGCCGAGCAATCTAAAGCAGAGGCCTACTTGCTCAGGCTTACAAACGGTGAAAGGCCGGAAGATATCGCTGCGGCACAGGCCAAAGTTGCCAGAGCGCAGGCACAACTTACAGAGGCTGATAAGAATTATCACCGTAAGGCCGAATTGGTCAGTCGAAGACTGATCAGCCAATCAGAACAAGACAGTGCACTCGCAGCAAGGGATTCAGCCAAAGCCGAATTGGACTCTGCCAGCGAAGAGTTCAGCAAACTGACCGCAGGATCGAGGCCAGAGGACATTGATCAAGCTAAGGCCGAACTGGCCGCTGCCAAAGCGGATGTGGTGTTGGAGCAGCAAAAGCTGGATGAGCTGACGATTGTCGCTACCCGTGATGGCATATTGGATAACCTGCCATATAACCTTGGCGAGCGGGTGCCTGTTAATGGGGTCGTCGCTGTCGTTCAGGCCAACCGCATTCCCTATGCAAGGGTTTATGTACCAGCCAGCCATCGGGTGGATTTCGTACCTGGACGAAAAGTCCCTGTTCATGTGGATGGTGTAGAGCTCCCCTTTGAAGGCACAGTCCGTTGGGTATCGTCAGAGCCTGCATTTACCCCTTATTATGCATTAACGGAAGATGAGCGCTCCCGTTTGATGTATCTCGCTGAAGTTGACTTGCCTGATAGTGCGGAACAACTCCCCTCTGGTGTACCTGCCCAAGTGGAACTGGCTGGGGAATGATCATGACGGAATACGCGATCCAAGCCCATAACGTAAAGAAAGCGTTTGGTGATTTCATTGCTATCGACAACATTAACCTCAATGTGCCGAAAGGCAGTATCTACGGCTTTTTAGGCCCCAACGGCTGCGGCAAATCGACCACTATCCGTGTACTGACAGGCTTACTGAGCCCGACTGAAGGTGATGTTTCTGTACTGGGTTTAACTATCCCTCTGGAGTCAGAAAAGCTGAGGCTTAAAATAGGTTATATGACCCAGAAGTTCTCGCTTTACGATGACTTAAGCGTGGAAGAGAACTTAGAGTTTATTGGCCAGATCTTCGGAATGGGAAAAAAGGAATTAGCGCAAAGGATTGACGAGCAGCTAGCTACCTATGGCTTAGATCAGCGGCGAAAGCAGCGTGTTTCCGGTATGAGTGGCGGTCAAAAACAGCGTTTGTCATTGGCTGCAGCAACCATGCATAAACCAGAATTACTGTTTCTCGATGAGCCGACATCAGCGGTTGATCCTGAAAATCGCCGTGAGTTCTGGGAGCAGCTTTTTGATCTTTCGGATCAGGGCACCACGATTTTGGTGACAACCCACTATATGGATGAAGCAGAGCGTTGCCACCGGCTAGCAATTATGGAAGCCGGTAAGATCCGCGCTGATGGCGAGCCAGAAACGCTGATGGAAGAGATGGGGGTACATGTTGTCGAGATTAAGGCAGAACGTTTGCGGGAGCTGAAAGAGCAATTATTGGAAAAAAATGAGGTTCGCTCGGCAGCTCAGCTTGGCATCCGTTTACGGGTACTGATACGTCAACATATCGATGATCCTATTGAGTGGTTGAAGGGTTCGTTCCCCAAATTGGCCAATAGCGAGATGAACATTGCTCGACCTAGCTTGGAAGATGTTTTTGTGACAGTGACTGGGGAGGGTAGGCAATGAATGCTCTCAACCGTATGAAAGCAGTGATGGTGAAAGAGATTCGCCAGTTATCACGCGACCGTATTACCTTTGGCATGGTAGTGATGATCCCGCTGATCCAGTTGTTGCTGTTTGGCTTTGCGATAAATACCGATGTTCGTAATATCCCTGTCGCCATCGTGGATCAGAGCAATAGCGTCGCAGGGCGAATGATAATCGAGTCAGTGAGGGTGACCCAGGTTATTGATGTTAAAAGGAAATTTTTATCCCCCCAAGAGGCAGAGGTGGCTATTCAACAAGGAGAAGTGAGGGCTGCGTTGATTTTACCCGGTGATCTTACCCAACGTGCGATGCAGGGCCGAGAGCTTGGCCAGTGGATTGTCGATGGTTCGGATACCATGATCAGTGCTGCAATCCTTGGTCTACAGACCATGCCGCTCACGGATTTGGATATTGAAATTCGCCCGCCAATTGAAAAAACTTTTGAGGTGGTACTGTATTTCAACCCTACGCAACGCTCGGCAGTGAATATTATTCCCGGGCTCTTGGGGGTGATTCTAACCATGACGATGATCCTGTTTACCAGTGCCGCGATAGTGAGGGAGCGTGAGCGAGGCAACCTCGAATTGCTGATCACTACGCCTATCCATTCATTAGAACTGATGGTGGCCAAGATAGTCCCCTATATCTTTGTCGGCTTGATTCAGGTTTTTATCATCCTCGGGTTGGGGCATTTTATTTTTGATGTGCCTATCAATGGGGCGATTAGCCAGATCTTGTTTGGTACCTTGTTGTTTATCTCTGCCAGTTTGACCTTGGGTTTGGTGATCTCGACGATCGCATCGACCCAGCTTCAAGCGATGCAAATGACCGTGTTCATTCTACTGCCATCGATCTTGCTCTCTGGCTTTATGTTTCCCTATGAAGCCATGCCTGTTGCTGCGCAGTGGATATCAGAAGCGCTACCAGCGACACACTTTATGCGTTTGATCAGAGGGATTGTGCTGCGTGGTGCTGATTTGATAGGGCTGTGGAAAGACACGCTATGGCTGGCAGGCTTTACCGTTATCGGCTTGCTGGTGGCATCTAAACGGTTTAAGAAATCGTTAGATTGATATATAACCGGCTTGGTATACGGCAAACATGAAAAAGGCCACTTTAAAGATGAAGTGGCCTTTTAAGTATTTTGAGATGTGCTTACTTAGCAAACTGCATCAATGCTTGCTTGACGTCGTCTGAAGCGAAGGAGTGCTTAACACTCATCTTGTAGATTTGGTAGTAATCTTCTTCATTTAGCTCAAATTGCTCCATCACCTTGCGAACTTCATCGGTCATTGTGGTGTTGGATACTGTGCGGTTGTCGGTGTTGATCGTTACTGGCACGCCATCTTTGTAAAACGCTTTGATTGGGTGCTGTGCTAGTTCTGGGATCGCTTTAGTTTGCACATTGCTGCTTGGGCAAGTCTCAAGCGCGACGTCTTCTTCTTTCACTAGGTTGTATGCTTTTTCGTGATCTTTAATCGCAACACCATGGCCGATGCGCTCTGCGCCTAGGATAGAAATAGCCTCGTAGACATTTTGTCCGCAGCCCTGTTCACCAGCGTGAATAGTCACTCGATACCCTTTATCTTTTGCATCCTGTGCGAAAGTGGCATAGTCATGGCTAAAGCCATCAAGTTCACTACCAGCAAGATCAAAGGCAACAACCCCTTGGTTCAGCAGGCCAACACCGGCATCAATCACTTGCGGGATGGTATCAGAAGGCAGGAACTTCACCATCGAAAGGATGTAGTTACCTTTGATGTCGTATAGAGCTTCAGCTTTTTTCATGCCTTTGACCGCACTGGCGATGATTTGCTCATAAGTCAGGCCGTTTTGAATGTGAAGCTGAGGGGCAAAGCGAACTTCCAGGTACTTCACATTTTCTTTGGCGGCGTCTTCAAACAACTCAAACGAAATACGCTCCAAGCTTTCAGCCGTTTGCATAACCGATACCGGCAGGTCAAAGCGGCTTAGGTATTCTGGTAGGTTAGGGCAAGTTTCTGGGGCAACCATCAAGGCGTTGATTTCATCAACATCATAACTAGGAAGCGTGATGTTTTGCTGTTTGGCCAGATCGATAACAGTTTGTGGTCTGACGCTGCCATCTAGGTGGCAATGAAGATCAATTTTCGGTAGGTCGAAGTAATTCATTCGTGTTGTCCCAACAATGTATAATCTAGGAAAACGCAGTGTTTCCCAAATTGTGGTTGATCATTATGAGTATAGATAGTTAGCATTTTGCTTCCTAAGCTTATGAACTGTAGCTTATAGAATCGTTTGGGGACACTAGCACGACAATTGTCCGGATGTGGCAAGATTATTTTTATATTTTGATAGGTTGGACACAGTTTACACAAAATGGGTATGTCTGAATTTTTAAGCAAAGGGCCAGCAAGGTTCCGTCAGTTAATTGCCAATGAGAACTTCCGACGCATCACCCGGCATAAGGGGGATTATATCGTTCAGCAAGAGCACGAAATTACGGAAGTGTATTGGTCTGCGGCTGCTCAGTTTATGCTTTTACACACCGCACTTAATGGCAAAACGTTAAGTTTGGGTGACTACTACCTCGAAGATAACTTTTTCGGAGAGATTGAATTTTTCTCGGGGAAACCTTGTTCATTTGATGTAGTGGCAACAGCAACAACCGAACTGGTTGTGATTCCGAAAGAGCGCTTTGCCGAGATCCTGCTTGAAGATGCAACGATTTCATTTTGGATGAACCACCGAATGGCGAATATGTACCAATCATCAATGAATATCGCCATCGAACGATCTCTGTATCCGCTTAAGTTCAACATTGTCAAAGATATCGTCAGTCGCTGTACCTCTGAAACCCGATCATTAAATCATGATTATATGTATCAGGAGGCACAGCGTTTTGGTTGCACGGATCGGGCCTACACCCGAATTATTCATGAGCTCATCAAAGAAGGTCTGGTGAAGAAAGGGGAGGGTAACTCTACGATCGTTCCGGTCAATTTAGATGGGTTGATAGATTATTTGAATCAATCACAGCAATGATGCACTTCTGCGTTTAGCTGATCGGTAATGACAAAAAAGCCACTGAAAAACAGTGGCTTTTGCAAAATCATATCTTAGCTAAAGAGCACTATTTACTCTTTACCGAAGACGTTGTTTTCTTGCTCTTGTACGCGGATGAAGGTCGTGCGCTTGGTCAGCTCTTTGAGCTTGGCGGCACCGACGTAAGTACAGGTCGAGCGTACGCCACCCATGATGTCCTGAATAGTGTTGTCAACCGGGCCACGGAATGGCAGAAGAACTGTCTTGCCTTCTGCAGCTCGGTATTTGGCCACGCCGCCAGAGTGCTTGTCCATCGCGCTCTGTGAAGACATGCCGTAGAACTTCATGAAAGTCTTGCCGTCTTGCTCGATGATTTCACCGTTGCTCTCCTCGTGGCCAGCCAGCATACCGCCAAGCATCACGAAGTCGGCACCGCCACCGAAGGCTTTGGCAACGTCACCGGCACAGGCACAGCCACCGTCACCGATGATACGGCCGCCTAGGCCGTGGGCAGCATCGGCACACTCGATGATGGCAGAAAGCTGAGGGTAGCCTACACCGGTCTTAACACGGGTAGTACATACAGAGCCAGGGCCGATACCGACTTTAACGATGTCAGCACCCGCAAGGATAAGCTCTTCAACCATGTCGCCAGTAACGACGTTACCAGCACTGATAACCTTGTTAGGGAACTCAGCACGGACTTTCTGCACGTACTCAACCAGGTGCTCGGAGTAGCCGTTGGCGATATCGATACAGATGAAGATAAGGTCTTCAGACAGTTCCATGATGTCTTTGGTTTTCTGGAAGTCTGCTTCAGACGTACCGGTAGAAACCATAGCATTTTTCAGTACGCTCGCGTCGTTGTTGTTAACGAATTCAGCCCAGTCAGCCACGGTGTAGTGCTTGTGAACCGCAGTCATAACGCCATGCTTGGCAAGGGCAGCGGTCATTTCGAAGCTACCGACGGAGTCCATGTTAGCAGCAATAATTGGTACACCAGACCATTGACGACCGCTATGCTTGAATGTAAAATCGCGGGTTAATTCAACTTGAGAACGGCTTTTTAGGGTTGAACGTTTTGGACGAAACAGTACATCTTTAAAGCCCAGTTTCAAGTCTTGTTCGATACGCATTGGTCATTCCTTATCTTATCGAATGTAGCATCATGGCTTTGAGGCTATTGGCAGATAGCATTGAGATTCACCATGTTGCAGGCACAAAAAAACCGGAGCGTTGGCAGACGCTCCGGTTTTCAGCATTATAGGCAGAGAAAGTTTTTTAACAAGTCTAATAATGTAAATTTTTTTGTGTTACCTTTAGCAAGATAGCATCCGGTCTATCCTTCAAATCCCCTTCTCCTGTTGCACAAAAAAACGCCAAATTTATTTGTTGAGAGTAATCGTTGCTCGATCTGAGTGCATTTGCCTCCAGAAATCAAAAAGGCCCCGTGCAGGAGCCTCCTCATAATCTGTTCGGCAAAGAGACGAATTAATTCATCATGCCTCTGCAAGTGCGGCATCTTGTTCCTGGCCGTCTTCTGCTTTTTTAAGCATGATGCGGATCATTCTTGAGGCCAGCAGGGCAATTGCCACCATCACCACTGCCAGTATAGTCAGCAGGCTGAAGTAGTCACCGTATACGGTCTGTACCAACTCTTGGGTGATTGCTTGGCCTTTTTCCATCGCGATTGAGGTCGAGAAGACCGCACCGACGATACCACTCAGTGCAATCGCTACAGAGAACAAGCTGACCGAGAAGTTCTCGATATGCTTAGGTGCAACGGAAAGGATGAAGGCGACAACCAAGCTACCCACGATCACTTCGGCCAATGCCTGGAAGAAGTGGATAGCCAAGAAGACTTCAGGACGAATGATGACGTTTTCGCCGATGTTGTAGATCGCCATGGTCAGGATGCCAAAGGCAATGGCAGTCAGAACGAAGGAAAAGCTGACTTTGGTTGCCGTCGAAAAGTTGATATTACGCTTTTCTAATGATGAGAAAGTCCATGATACCAGTGGGCCGCCAAGGATACACCACAGCGGGTTCATTGCCATCGAGGCTTCGGGTGCGATAGGGATAATACCGAACAGATCACCACGCATGGTATTGATCGTCACCATAGTCATGGAAGTCATCATCTGGCCGTAGTAGACAAAGAATGCAGTGGTCAGAGCCGTCATGATCAGGATAGTGCCCATTCTCAAGGCATCTGAGCGGTTTGCCTGCATCATCAGCCAGATAAAGTAACCGATAGCGGCCGCGCCAATGTCATAGACAATGTTTTTGCCGATGTCCATGTGGGAGAACATAAAGAACACCAGGCCGATCATTGATGCCGAGATAACACCGAAGGCAAGCCAGTTTTTGACGCCCGCAGGTCTGTTATCCATCTCTGTCGCCACGGAGAGTAGCGGCTTGCGTGAAGTGATTAGAATAATCAAAGCCAGCGTTGCCATCGCTGCTGACAGCGCAAAGCTGCCATTGAAACCAAGGATCAAAACGATCATCGGGAAGAGATACTGTCCTAGGAAAGCGCCAATGTTGTTTACTGAGTAGTTAACCGGATAGGCGTTTTCAAAGTCCTCTTCTGACTTGAAGGTACGCTTGTAAAGACTTGGGTATGAAGGTGACATTAAGCCGCGTGAATAACTCGCCAGAGCAATACCAATCAGGCTCATCGGAATATTCAAGCTGGATGCGCCCATGACTAAAAGTGCATAACCCATAGCAAAGCCAAAGTAGCTGATTGTCAGCGAGCGGTAGGCACCTAAGAATTTATCCGCAATAAATCCGCCAGCAATAGCAAAAAGTGGTCCAATAGACGAGAAAGCGCCAACGATCATCATGGTGTCGGCTTCACTGTAATTTAGGTTCTCAAGGAAAAAGCGGGTGAGGATCACCATCACACCGTAGAAGGAGAGGCCAAACATCATTTGGCAAACCATCATCGACTTATTGAGTCTGTTCCACATAATACATCTCTAAGGTTATGGAGTTAGATTCGGCTTTTTGAAAGCTCAATTGTAACTAAATGTAAATTGCCGGGGATATTATCATTTCTTACCGTCATCTACTTGATAAAGTGTATGTTTCGCAAGCAGTTAATCATTAGTTTTATTTATCTATTGGTTGAATAATTTTCATGTGGATAAATTACAGATGCATCAATACTACTGATATTTAAGTATTTTTAATTGTGATTAACTGTTTTTTGGTTGATCTTTATGCTAATTACCATCTTGCTACATTATTATTAATAATTATTATTTTTGTTTGTATAAAAAGGTCGAAGTTTAAAAAGCGCATGTTGAAAAAGTGCGTGTTGCGGCATTGAGGGTAAGGTTGTGATATGGGTTGCCGTTATGAGTAATGGGTTAACAGCAAGAAGGATAAGTGAATACAGTTAAATAAAAGGCGCTGAAATTTGTACAGTTATGTCAAAATTGACGGTTTTAATCTGTAATCTCTTCCATTCTTCCTCAATCCTTGGATAATCCACTTGATTGGCTGGTTAAGTGGATAAATTGACTTTGTTTAGCAAAAGAAAAACAAAAAATACTTTTCCTTTGGACTTCTACGGTGAGGACGGAAGCTGGCGGTTTATAATTCGTGCAGACCGCCCGTCAGAAGTCGTGGATGCGATGTACTGGCGTGCTTATATCTCTTGCCACCGTAAAGAATTCGATCTGTTACATATCGCGACGGGAAAGTTCAACTACAAGTATAACTATTCCTCTTACGACTCATCTGAGCTGCATTATGCCTCAGGTAGTGATGCACTTCGGGTAAATATGATGGGGCCGATTGTTCCGATCTCTGCCATCCTTGAAAAGGTGAAGGAAAGAGCGGACAAGGCGACGGCCTAATATCGACCAGAGATTAACGTTAAAAAGGGCCTCTTTATACCCGAGCTACTTCAAGATGCAGGTTCAGCGAGAATTTATAAGCTTATAGACAAGGCATTGTTTTGAAGATCTAGTGGCTCTAAATCAAGAAACAATAACGCTGTATATGAGCTTAGAAAACTCGCCCTCTGGGAGGGTATCAGGCCATTCACTCCTTCGTTGAAGCTTTTTGAAAGGGAATGCCATTCCGGCAAACCTTCTTCTTGTACTGAATAACCTGACAACCCTCTGAATCCTGCACCTTGAGGTAACTTGGGTATAGACTCTTTTTTACACTTGCTCGGCGGTTTTCGCTGGTTTTAGGTAGTAGCGATAGTAGCCGATGAGGTTACTTGAGAGGAATAACGCCTCCAGCAGCACGGCAGTGGGTGAGCCAATAACGATATTATGAGTCAGCCACAAGCTGGTACCGACAATCATCAGTTGGCGAAGCCGTTTATCGTTGTTGCTGAAAGCGGCAACATTCTGAATCAGTGCCGCGGAACAACTGAGAATGCTAGCAATACCGGCATACGTGAAGAAGGTGATGGCCAGTGTGCTGATGCAGAACAACAACGCCATTTTCTTGGATGTGGTGTAGAGGCTGATTAGGTAGCGGAATGCTCCCAGCGCCATTAGCCCAGCGCCTGTCCATTGCTCTAAGAGCGCAAAGTGGATACCTATCAGGATAACGGCACAGATAAAACATTTGATGATGTTTTTTTTATCCTTGAATTGAAATGAAACAAGGTCAAAGCAAACGGCGATACCAATTATTATTTGTGAGAGTAAAAAAGCCGACATAGGTTATTCCGAAAGTTCAGGGTTCATAGCTGCCTTATTTTTTTCAATTCGAGCCAGCCAAATTAGCGGTAAAATGATCATGGCCGTGCCAAGTACCATTGCAAAGTCCGGGGTTTCTCCAAACCATATCAAGCCAACCCCGACAGCACCGAGTAGGCCACTGTATTCGGCACTGGCAATTTTATTGCTTTCCGCCGAGCGGTAGGCAATCACACAGATAGCGGCATAAATTAAGATGAAACTACTTGAACCTGCCGCAGTAATTAGTGGTGTCCAATCCCATTTTCGCCCTTCCCATAGTGCCAACCCTAGGGAGGCTGGGATACCCGCCAGATTGGTCAATAACAAAGTTTGCGCTACTGTTTGATGTTTGGGCAATTTGCGGATAAGTAAGTTATTGCTGGCGATACTCAGTGCGACGATCAGTGCAGCAATCGCCGCCCAGTCAATTTCTGTCGGCCGGATAATTACCAACATACCCATGAAGCCAAGTACCCCAGCTGAAATGGAGTAGCGGGTGAGCTGCTCTTTGAAAAACACCAATGCAAGCGGCAGCATCATGAGAGGGGCGGCATAGAAGATGGCATTGGCGGTTGCCAGTGGCATCGCATTGATGGCAAAGACCATAAAAATTGCACCAAGCAACCAGATATGGGCACGCAAGGCATGCCATTTCAGTCCGTCGGTGAAGCTTTTTTTACTCACGCCATAACAAAAAGGCAGCAATATCAGTACAGCAGTTAACTGCCTGAAAAAGACAAATTGAAATACCGCCGTATCTTCACCCAGCGTTTTAATTAAGGCATCAGAAAAAACCGCAATAAGGTTTCCGACAATGAGTAAACCCATTGCCATTCCAACAGTTATTGAAGGCATGACCAAGCTCCTGTCATTGACTGACGCGTGTTCAGTGTTAGTGCAATAAGAAAGTGATGATTTGTGATTGCGTAAGCTTAAGTCATAAATCACCTTCATATATAATGATAAATATTCACTTAGTATGAGTTCAGCTAATAATGAAGTTACCGCCATTACGTGCCGTTCAGTGTTTTGAATCTGTTGCTCGTTTAAATAGCTTCTCGCATGCGGCAACGTCATTGAACGTGACACAGAGTGCCATTAGTCATCAGGTACGTTTGTTGGAGGAATACCTGGGTGAAACCTTGTTTGTCCGGCAGGGGAGACGTTTGTCTTTAACGCCGATGGGTGAAAAGTATTACGAAGAAATCTCCCATTCATTGCAGAATATTGCCCAGGCCAGCCAGCAAATTCGAGAAGGTGAAAGTGGGAAAATCCGGCTCGCGATGTACAGTTCACTAGCAGTGAAATGGTTGGTTCCCAGACTGGAAAGTTTGCGTCAGCAACACCCTGAAATTGATTTATCGCTTGCCATGTTCGCCGACGAGCCAGAATTTTCGGATCAGGTAGCAGACTGTTTCATTACAGCTCATCCCCCCAAGAAAAACTATGTCAGTGACTTTCTGTATAAGGAGTTGCTGTACCCGTTCTGTAGCCAGAAACTTTGGCTGCAGATCGAAGGCAAATCCCTACCAGAGGCACTCTGGGAGCATCCACTCTTATCGGTACATTCGATTTTCAAAGATGGGAATCAGGCGTTAGATTGGCAAACTTGGTGTCAGCGTGGCGGGTTTAGTTTGCCTGCTGATGTGAAGGTTAGTCACTTTAGCCATATGGTTCTTGCTGCAGAGGCCGTGAAGTATCATCAGGGAATTGCCTTTTTGAATGACTACTTCCTAAACGATCACGACCACCAGCAGAACCTAGTGCGTATTCCTATGCATGAGCTGCCAACGGGTGACAACCTCTATTTTGTGTATAAGCAATCACGTGCCAAACAATTTGAGATAACAACCCTAGGGCGATGGCTTAAGCAACAGTGTTTTGAGCATGACAGCGATCCTAATGGCCAGAACTTGGCCGCGACATAGGGTTATTCTCCACATGACAGATTAACCACAGTGCTATTAATGGCATTTCGAGTCCGTACCACGTAGAATACCGCCCTTTTGCATTGGGTATTGGCAAAAGGGTAATGTCGAAATGAGTGACCAATTTGAGCTGTTAGCACCGGGCGGCGATTTAGAATCAATAAAAGCAGCCATTGTTGCCGGCGCTGATGCGGTGTATTGCGGGCTGGACAACTTTAATGCGCGCAACCGGGCGACCAACCTCACGTTTGAAAACCTCAGCGGTGTTGTCCGGCTGGCTCACCAGCACCAATGCAAGATCTTCCTGACACTTAATGTCATTATTCTGGAGAGCGAAGTACCAGCACTGGTTCGTCTGTTGAACAAGCTGGTCAATACTGATATTGACGGGGTGATTGTTCAGGATATCGGTCTTTTCTCGATACTAAAGACGCATTTTCCTTCCTTGGATGTGCATGCCTCGACGCAGCTCAACACCCACAATGAAGGCCAGATATTATTCCTCAAACAGCTCACTGCCTCTCGGGTTAACCTCTCGCGTGAGCTGAATATTGATGAGATCAAACAGTTGGCGCAATTTGGCCATCAGCACGATGTGTTGATGGAAGTCTTCGTCCACGGTTCCTACTGTATTGGCTTTTCGGGACTGTGCTATATCAGCTCGGTCAGAAATGGCAGCTCTGGTAACCGTGGCCGTTGCAGTCAGCCATGCCGAGAGCAGTACCAGACCACAGAGACCGGCAAAGACTACCCGTTGAATCTGAAAGACAACTCGGCCTTTTCTGATATGGCGGCTTTGGCTGATGCAGGGGTGTATTCGCTGAAAGTCGAGGGGCGGATCAAAAAGTCCCATTATGTCTATACGGTCGTAGATACGTGGCGCCAGCAAATTGATAGCTACTGTAGCAAAGGAGAAATACTGACAGATACCAGCCGGCTATACACGGTATTTAACCGTGACTTTTCCAATGCGTTCTTGAAAGGCGATATCAATAAGAGCATGTTTATTGATAATCCGAGGGATCATGCTGCTACCCATTTCTCGAATATCTACAGTTGCACCAGCATGGATGAGGTCAAAGCGGTTAAGAAAAAGCTCTACGACACTAAAACCGATATTATCCAGCAGGTGGAGCGTGTCACTAAGGAGTTGTGTGTCGAGAAGCTGGCGCTGGATATTAAAGTCATTGCTGCTGAAGGTCTGCCATTGAAGGTTGAGCTCATCACACCGCAGGGTTTGATTGAGCTGCAATCAGAATCAAATTTGGTATCCTCTGAGAAATTTACCCTTGATAAGGAAGGGGTAAGCAAGTGGGTCAACAGTTTTGCCAATGCCGACTACCGGGTCAATCAGATCGACTTGAGCGCGCTGGCAAGCGGCCTTTACATCCCATACAAAGAACAAACGGTAATCAAAGAAAAAGTCGCGGTAGCGCTTAACGGCAACAAGCCACTTATTGCGCCGGTCGAGTTGAGCAAACCTGGAATGGAAGCGGCTTCTGAGTATGCTCAACCCCCTCAATTACACACCTTGATTTCTTCAGTAGAGGATCTGGTGCTGCAGTCAGAGCCAAATACCTTCGTGTACTATCAATTGCCCGAAGCGCTGGCCTGTGATTTGGACCGATTGGTTGACTTATTTGAGCATAATGATCAGTTAGTGCCTTGGTTCCCTGCCATTCTCATTGGTGAAAACTATGATGCAGCAGTTGCCTTCCTCGAGCAGGTTCAACCAAGCCGTATTGTGACCAATAACAGCGGGGTAGGGTATGCGGCCTATCAGCGCGGTATTGACTGGGTGGCTGGCCCTCAAATGAACATTATTAACTCGTACAGTCTGGCTTGCCTGAAGGAAGAGTTCAATTGTGTCGGTGCATTTATCTCCAACGAAATTAACAAAAAGCAGATAAAACCATTGGTTAAGCCGGATAACTTTGAGCTTTTCTACAGTATTTATCACCCGATCACACTACTGACCAGCCGCCAGTGCCTGTTCCACCAAACGGTTGGCTGTAAGAAGAAGCGATTCGATGACAAGTGTCTGCGAAAGTGTGATAAGTCGGCGTCGATCCTGAGCCTAAAGCATGCCTCGTATGTGGTAGATAAACAGCGTGGAGCCCATAATTCGCTGTATAGCCAAGAGAATTATCTTAACTTGGATGTGATCAAGGATCACCCCGGTTTATTTGATGGCTATATGGTGGATATGCGCGATATTAAGACCCATACCCAGATGGCGTTGGAAAAACCGGCATTGCTTGAAGCTTTCTGTGAGCAGCTAACTGGTGATGCAGCGCCGTCAGCTCTTCATACCAAGATTGCGCCGACGACGATGGCTCAATACAAAAAAGGCTTGTAAGGCAATCATTTCCTCAAGCTTTCCAGTATGAAAAAGCCCGACTTTATGAAGATAAAGTCGGGCTTTTTATCGCGGGGTCGCTAAATAGGGCGCTATCTATGCCTCGGCAGTAGCGGAAACACCATGCCATTGGTAATGGTTGTTCGGCTTTTTACTGACGATGCCTTCTTCCATAAAGCGGCTGAAGATGTCGTCGACCTCATCACTGCTGGTCTTGAGGTATTTGGTAACGGCACGTTTGGTGCAGTTGACCTGATTGGTGCTCAATGCCTCGATCGCTTGCTCGTAGAGTGATTTAGGCTTTTCTGGTTCGGCCGGTGCTTCAGGCTGTTGCTCAGCCTGCCCATCGTCGTCGCCTACCGTTTCCTGCTGCTGATTGGTCAACAGCTCAGGCTGCTTGATCTCGTTATCCGTATAGGTATCGATAGTAATAGGGCCGACACGGCGGAACTGGTTCCTGAAACGAAGCTCCTCGCCGATGAGGCCAACGAAAAATGCCGCAAAGAAATCAAGCAAGACAGAAAGGAAAATCACCAAGCTGAGCTGGGCAGTTTCTGTTTCTATCTTCAAAGACTGGGCTAAGCTGTCGATAAGGCCAATCACGCTGCCTTGATTGACCACCGGTAAGCTGTCCCGCTCGGCGGCAAGTTTTAGCTGCTGCTCGCGAAGTTCATCGTTTTCACGCTGGATGCGGGCAACTCCGGTGGCAATACGCTCCATCTCGATATATTTCTCTGCAGCACTATTGTTAAGCTCGATTTGCCGTTCAATTGCAGCGATCTGCATATTGTAGTTGTTGACCCTACTCTGTTGCACATTGACATGGCTCTGGGCTTGGTTGGTCGCGCTATTGATACCACCAACCGAACCACCAATAGAGATAGCTGCGAGTACCGCATAAAAGGCAAAGGCGGAAACGGCTCCGGCGTAATTACGCCTTGCCCGGCGTTCACCAAATTCATACCACGCAAAGAACTTGCCCAGCTCGAAGATAACCGCAAGACCGCCGAACAGAATTTGCATGACGGGATCTTCATCTATCGAGAGAAAGAGCAGCAGTGAGAAAATGATCGAGGCAAGAATCGATGCGCCGGTAAAGCTGTACACCGTCCCCATTGCAAAAGCCCCTTTGGGGTAACGGACTGGAATGTTGTTATCGTAAAGCATAATTGTTGATAGTTGTAACTGGCGCTAGCGCCGACAGTAACCTGCCGAAAAAACGCGTTATCATCGTCAGGTAGAAAAAGGTGGCTTAGGATACCGTAAAATAGCCTTCTATCCCTTATAAATTAAGGCCTTTGCCGTTTTTACGCTGAATTTTTACACGCTGCTTTCATTACTGTAGAAAAGATACTCATCATAAATGCAGAAACAACACCGGAACATCAATAATCCGCCTTGCATGTTGCAAACTTGTTATCGCGAGTGTAGGTTAATAGTCGAACGCATGTTTAAATCAGGTGTTTATAGTAAGAGGTTTTTCGTTAGGTAGCGTTATCACAAAATTTATTGCAAGGACCCGCGTATGCCCAATTTACTTGAAGGTTACCCAATCGTTACTGAAATTCCAGTGGCCTGGGGGGAAATGGATGCATTAAACCACGTAAACAATGTGGTGTATTTCCGCTATTTTGAAACGGCCAGGCTAGATTACTTTGCGGGTATTGGTTTGATGGAAGAAATGCAGGCAACCCAAACCGGCCCTGTATTGAGTGAGACTTCGAGCCGGTACCGTAGGCCTGTGACATACCCCGATAAGCTATTGGTCGGAAGCCGGATATCCGAACTTACCGGAGATAGTTTTGTGATGGAATACAAAATTGTCAGTCAACAGCAAGGGGCTGTAACAACTTCAGGTACGGCAAAGGTGGTAATGTTCAACTTTAAGCAACAAAAACGCGCGAGCCTGAGTCCATCATTAGTTGAAAAGATGGTGTCCATGCAGCCTGAGCTCGCTGAGTTTGCCGTCACAACTGATTGATTCTCATCACAGTTGATACATCGCTTCGGCTGTATTCCACCTATAATTGGATTATGGCCATTGCTAAAACAAAAGGAGTAGGGGATGTATATTGTTATCCAGCATGAGATTACCGATCCTGAATTGTTTTGGCAAAGAGCTAGCGGTGTTCTTACTCATCCACCATCAGGGATGCGTCTTCACGCTACGATGATTGTGGAAAGACACAAATTGTGTCAGTGCATGTGGGAAGCGGAATCAATTGATATGGTCAGGGATTACCTTGAGCCCGAACTCGGTGAGGCCAGTATCAATACCTATGGCTTGGTTGATCCGGATAGAGCGATAGGATAAGCCTCTGGGTAGATCTTTTAGAAGGTGGCGCAATATTTTGCGCCACCTTTTATATTACTTCTTGTAAGAGTCAGCAATGTTGTCGATGCGCTGGTTAGCACGCATTGCTTCTTGGTATGCCGCGTCAGATGTCGCGCGGGTGTCGTTGATAGCACCTGCCATTTGATCTTGCTGGTTCTGTAGGCCGGCAACTTGGTCAGATAGTGCATCAACTTTATTTGTTAGTTGACTTAGCTGCTCTGCTTCTTCGCTACTAGAACAGCCCATAAGAGTAGCACTTAGAATTAGGCCAGCGACTAGAGTCATAGAACGTTTCATTGTTATTCTCCACAATTGGTTGATATTAACTACTGCTACAAACACTAAATCAGCATTACATGAAGCCATTATATTTAACAAGAAAATAAATAGAAAATGTGTTGAAAGCACCACTTTTTAGATTTTCTGTCAATTTTTAATACCTTTTTGTACGGTGTATTTATGGCGTAAGCAGTCTTATTTATGCTTTTCAGTATGTGCGGTATTAGAACAAAAAAAGTGAATGCAATTGTTATGGAAGTTTCAGCAACTGATTGTTTTTTAGTAGCTAAAGTCAGGATAAAGTAAAGGCGACCTTAAGTGTGATATAGATCACGCGTCAGATGGCAAGGACCTTGGGATTTAAGGCTCAATTAAAGAAGGCCATATCAATAATAGCTTGGTAACACGCTTTAATTGCAAAGTTGTCATTAAGACCACCAGCAGGTATATCTCCTGCCGGTGGGTTAAGACTATTTAGAGCGTTTTATTTACCAGCAATGCTGAGTTTGCTAAAGCGAATAAGAGGCGCAAAGAAATGTTTTCCGTGATCATGACTCAGGGTATCGCCGACGGCATCAATTTCTTTGATCATCTTATAGAAGTTACCTGCGACCGTAATACCACGAACAGGTTGAATGCGCTTACCGTCTCGGCACAGGAAGCCGCTGGCACCAAACGAGAAGTCACCGCTAACCGCATCGGCACCCGAGTGAACCCCTTGCAGCTCGATAAGCTCTAGGTATTCTCCCCCTGTCAGTTCAGCGTCACTGCTTTGTCCCGTAGCGATAACTGTATGGCGCGCAGACACCCCAAGGCCACCTTTGGCAGAGCGGGAGCCATTCGCGGTATTCTCAATGCCAAAGAAATTCGCGGTATGGCTATTATGGAGTAGGCTCTGTAGTTGCCCTTCACCGACCAAGATAGTGTCGCGAGTTGCAAAACCTTCGCTATCGAAGGCTTTGATGGCCGAGCCCCCTTCGATATAGGCAGTATCGGAAATCGTGAGCAATGGGCTTGCTACCATGGAATTTAAAGAATCACGCCATGGGTTGATGCCTTTCATGGCCGATTGGCCCGAGAAGCACATCCCAAATGCGCCAAACAGGCTGCTTAGGCAATTGAGATCAAACACCACACTGTAGTTGCCGGTTGTCACCGGCTCACCATCTAGCAAGGCTTTTGCCATGTCGTAACCGTGGTTGATACAGTACTGCGGGTCTAATTCTTCAAAACGACGGCCGGTCGACATGCCGCCGTGCATCGCTTGCTTGCCGTCTTTTTCAAACAGTGTGTAGGCATAACAATAGGTTGAACGCTCTTTGTGATAACAACGGGTGCCAAGGGTATTGGCTAGAATGACCTGGCTATCGGATTCACCGAAACCGTTGTAAGGCGCGGAGGTTGCGTTTGGTTTTTCAACCACGCCTTTCTCCAACGCCAGTGCCAGAGCGATTTTGTCATCCACCGTTGCTGTGTCTGTTTGATAGATCTCTGGGGACTCGGTGACAAGCTGACTATTGGCACACGCAATGGTTTGATGCGGATCCTGCTTGGTGTAGGTCGCATTGGCAAGGGCATGCTCTACCATCATATCTAGGCTGGCAGGTTCTAGTGACTCAGAGTAGCTAGTCGCAATATGCTGATCTTTGACGATACGCACGCCAATCACCTGGCCGGATGTCACTTTGTACTCGTCGAGCTCGCCCGCATTGGCTTTCAGCGAGAAGTTGTTGCTGCTGCTGGCAATGACATCGGCTTCGGCACCGGCGGCTTTGGCACGCTCGAGTACTTGATCAATCGCGTGTTGCAGTTGTTGTTGATCGGCCATTAGTTACCCCCTACAAGAATGTTGTCCACTTTAAGCGCTGGCTGGCCAACGGTGGTTGGCACCGAACCGCTCACTGAGCCACACATTCCTGCGGCCAAGGCAAAATCACGTCCGATCATGGAGATTTCTTTAAGCACTTTAGGTCCCGTGCTGATCAACGTGGCTGATTTAAGTGGTTTGGTGATCTTGCCGTTTTCAACCAAGTAAGCCTCCTGGACGGCAAAGTTGAATTCACCCGTACCCGGCTGCACCGAGCCGCCGCCCATCTTCTTGGCATAAATGCCTTTTTCGACGTTAGCAATCATCTCGTCCAGCGAGCTATCACCCGGCTCGATGAAGGTGTTACGCATTCTTGAAGTCGGGGCAAATTTGTAAGACTCGCGACGGCCTGAGCCGGTAGGCGCAAAGCCAGTTTTGAGTGAGCCCATGTGATCAACCATGAAGCTGGTCAACTGACCGTCTTTGATTAATTGGGTGCGCTGGGTTTCCATCCCTTCGTCATCGATATTGATTGAGCCCCACTCGTTGGTCATCGTACCGTCATCAACCGCACTGACTGCAGGATTGGCAATCATTTCGCCCATTTTATCGTGGAAGACTGAGGCTTTTTTGGCAACCGAAGTTGTCTCTAGCAGGTGGCCACACGCTTCGTGGAAAATGACCCCTCCAAACCCATTGCCGATAATGACAGGCATTTCACCTGACGGGCAATTGTCGGCAAAGAGTTTGACCATAGCTTGTTTCGCAACAGTTTGGCCAAGCTCTCTGGCATCAAGCTGGGTATTGAATTCCCAACCCGTCAGCGCCCCCGGTGCTTCGAAGCCCGTAGACTGCTCGCTGCCGTTCTGGGCAATGGCGGTAGCCGCGACACGGGTATAATGGCGGGTATCACCAATGTGCAGTCCCGTTGAGTTGAAAATCTCGATTTGTTGCTCGCGCTGCAAGATACGGCCGATGAACTGGTTGATCTTGTCATCTTCATCCCGCGCGGCAGTATCACACTGGCGCAGGAAAGCAATCTTGGCCTCAAGGTTCGGGTTTTGGCTCAAGGGTTGGTGGCAAGTATGTTTGCTCTGGTAGCGGTTGAGGTTGAGTGCGCCCGCATTGGCGATTTGGTCGCGTTTGTCTTTGGCGGCGAGTAGGCTGGTGACGCGTTTAAGTTCTTCCTCGTCGGTGCTGTTGGTGTAGCCATAAAGCACTTTGTGGCCGAAGAATAAGCGAACACCAATACCAAAATCGATACCGGAATTTACTTTGTCGATATCACCAGATAGAAGCTCGACAGAGCTGGACTGGTGGTGTTCAACGAACAGTTCGGCAAAATCGGCTCCAAGGAAGAGGGCATGGTCGATCACTGCTTGTGCTGTTGCAGGGTTTAGCATAGATGCTCCTTGCGTGTTAGCAATCTCACGAAAAACGATATGTAATCAAATTGTGAGCACAATTGCCAATGATGGCTTGGCATTAAAAGGTAAAATGTGTGTTATGTGCCCAATAAGGGCGACTTTTTAATCAAAAATTGGTTTGTTATATAGGCTTAGTCAAAATAACAAAATAAATCAAAAACCTGATTTGTGGCACGGGCGCATTTCATGGTAATTTGCCGTCAATATTTACGGAAAAACACTCTCTATGCGCATACCAACGAATGTTATCACCGGTTTCCTTGGTGTTGGAAAAACCACAACGATCCTCAACCTGCTTAAGAACAAGCCAGCCGATGAAAAGTGGGCGGTTCTGGTCAACGAATTTGGTGAAATCGGGATTGATGGTGCCATTCTGACCGATTCCGGTGCGATGATCAAAGAGGTTCCGGGCGGCTGTATGTGCTGTACAGCCGGAGTACCGACATCCGTCGGGATCACGGCCTTGCTTCGCCAGAACCCCGATCGATTGCTGATTGAGCCGACCGGACTTGGCCATCCGCATAAGATCATCTCGGTTCTGACTTCAAACCAGTTCAAGGACTACATCGACTTGAAAGCGACGGTGGCTCTGGTTGACCCCCGTAACCTTTCCAATAAAAAGTATACGGAAAACCAGAACTTCAACGATCAACTTGATGTGGCAGAAATTGTTATTGGCAATAAGCTTGATGAGTGTGATGAGGTTGATGTCGGTATCTTCGAGCACTGGGTAGCCACCCAACAGCCAAAGAAACTGGTGAGTATGCTGGTAAAGCAGGGCGAGTTTCCAGCCAACCTGCTTGATACGGACAGGGCTGAACAAAACGAGGCACCGGCAATGGAGGCCCATCACCATGAGCATGCAGAAATGGAGCCCCAGTTCCAGTTGCCGCCGAACCAGAAGTTTATCCGCAAGGAAAACAAAGGTCAGGGCTACTTCAGCTGTGGCTGGATTTTTGGTGCCGAAATCACTTTTGACTTTGACCAACTGTTTGCCATGTTGTGTAACTTGACGGCTGAGCGGGTCAAAGGCGTGGTTAATACTAATAAGGGCTGCCACGCGTTCAACGTCAACAATGGTGTAGTGTCTGTTAACCAAGTGACTCTGGAAGGGTTTGAAAGCCGCCTCGAAGTGATCGACAGTCAGCTCATGCCCTGGGATGAATTAGAGCAGGTACTGTTGGGTATCTCAGATTTATAACCCCTTATTTGAAGGTGGTTAGTCTAAAGTTGTCAGGAAAGAAACGTAACCAAATTGCTTGAGCTGGAGGTAAATCCCACCAACCAGTATCGGCATTGTGTACCAGCGAGAGCAGGAGAATCAGTAATGAATCAAGAAACAAAAACCATGGAAGTGCCTGTAGCTATCGCCGACAGAGTTCAGGCGTTGATTGACGGCCATTTAGCCAAAGAGAAGTTCAATGCTGAACGCAGGGAAGTGGTAAACAATTTTCTTGCGATGGATGGACTGAGCTGTGAAATGGCGGTTTACAGTTTGCCTCAGGGTGAGCTGCTCGATACCCTCCGCTTTGTCTATGAGCTATCCGGAACTAACAGCAAGTTCATCAAGAATATCCTAACCCTCGCCAGGGAAAACCCAAAGAAGGTGCTATCCGATTCCCAGCGAGCATCAGCTAAAAGCATGCTCTTTAACTTGCTGAATGACCCATCGGTTATCTCTGCGATGAAAGAGAGCTCATAATATCGCCCTTGTTTCGGGACTGTATATTATAAAACCGCCCATACCGGCTTACTGGTATGGGCGGTTTGCTATGCAGCGATGATCAGCGCAGGTCTAACAGGCTTTATCCATCACGGGATGGGCGCTCGGTGCTTCCTTTGGGGAAGGCTTGACCTCGCTAATGTCAGAGAAGATTTCTGCAACCGCGCTGCGTTCCAATTCACCTTGCAAGTTGCCATCTTCGTCAACAACGGGCAAAGAGTAATCACATGACATGGTGTCAGGCAGCACTTCTTCAATGGCTGAATCAGGAGAGATAACTGGCACTTTTTCATAGATATCTTGCTTTAGGTCTTGGCTGGCACCGGTCTTGGCTGCATCAAGCAAACTCTCTTTGGTGATGACGCCCTGGTACCCATCTTCGGTGACATTATAGGCGTAATCTTGCTTGATTCGCTTCATCTCCACCAAGGCTTCTTCGATAGTTTTTGCCGTGATCCGGTAAGCGGGCGGCTGCATGACGGTTTCAACAGTCAGAGCCCGGGCGCGATTGACATCCTTGACGAAGGCCTCAACATATTCATCGGCAGGGTGTAGCAGGATTTGATCAGGAGAGCCTTGCTGCACCAGCTCGCCGTCTTTGAGAATCGCAATGCGATCACCTAACCGCAAGGCTTCGTCCAAGTCGTGGGTGATAAAAATAATGGTCTTGTGCAGCTTTTCCTGAAGCTCAATGAGCTGGTCTTGCATCTCACTGCGGATCAGTGGATCCAAGGCCGAAAAGGCTTCGTCCATCAGTAGGATTTCCGCATCGGTGCTTAGCGCCCGGGCAAGGCCGACCCGTTGCTGCTGGCCGCCAGATAATTGAGAAGGATATTGGTTTTCGTACCCTTGCAGTCCGACGGCTTCAAGCCACTCGGTGGCTTTGGCTAGCCGTTTAGCTTTTTTGATCCCTTGGATCTCAAGCCCGTAAGCGACATTATCGACGACGGTTCGGTGAGGCAATAAGCCAAAACGTTGGAAAACCATCGACATTTTGTGCCGACGGAAGGTAACTAACTCATCAGCCGATAGCTGCATCACATCAGTTCCCTCGACCAAGATTTTTCCCAATGTCGGGTCGATCAAGCGGTTGAAGTGACGTATTAAGGTTGACTTCCCGGAGCCCGATAAGCCCATGATGACAAAGATTTCCCCTTTGTTTATCTTCAGGTTAATGTCTTTGAGCCCTACTGTATGGCCGGTATCGTTGAGTATTTTATCTTTGCTGTCACCCTGCTTAACCCGTTCAATCACCGATGTCGATTTTGGGCCAAAAATCTTGTATAGACCGCTAACTTCAATTAATGGTTTAGTCATGGGTGAGTTCTCCCAGGTGGGCTTGAGTGCGTTTGGCATAAGCCTGTGAAGCGCGATCAAACAGGATTGCAAGGGCAACAATAGCAAGGCCGTTTAATAGCCCCAGGGTAAAGTATTGATTGGTTATCGATTTAAGTACAGGCTGGCCCAGTCCTTTCACACCGATCATTGAGGCAATAACAACCATAGATAGCGCCATCATTATGGTCTGGTTGATCCCGGCCATAATGGTCGGCATGGCCAAAGGAAGCTGAACACCGAGCAAGCGTTGTTTTTTATTGGCCCCGAACGCTGTCGCGGCTTCTAATACTTCTTTATCGACCAGCCGGATCCCCAGGTTTGTCAGGCGGATCACAGGCGGGATAGCGTAGATCACTACAGCAATTAATCCCGGGATTTTACCGATCCCCAGCAGCATCACCACCGGTATTAGGTAGACAAAGGCGGGCATGGTTTGCATTACGTCCAATAGTGGCGTGACGAGTGCTTGCACGCGGTTAGAGCGAGCCATCGCGATACCGATGGGTATACCCATCACAATGGCAAGCAGGGTACATACCGTAATTATGCTGAGGGTGCGCATGGTATCTTCCCACATGCCAAAATAGCCAATGAGGGTGAGGGAAACACAACAGCTCAGTGACAGTTTCCAGGAGCGGCTTGCCGCGTAGATTAGCGCGGTACAAACGCCAAGCACAATCACCCAGGGGGTGGAAATGAGGAGCTTTTCAAACCAGACGAGAAAAGAGAGAAGAGGATCGAAGAAAGATTCAATGAGGTCGCCGTATTCACGTGAAAAATCACGGTAGGCCCCATCTAGTGTTTTGCGGATTGCACGGAGATCAGAGCGATCCATCTCCGGAAACTCGCTTAGCCAATTAGACTCTGACATGTTTAATTCCTTTTTTACCGGAGCCCCGAAGGGCCCCGGCATACAACATGGTAATCCTATACCTTTCATTTTGATGTGGCTTAGAGTGCGTCCTGCACCTTTTTCGCGACATCTTGTGGCACCCATTGCTGCCAGATTTGTGGGTACTCCTCGAGGAAATAGAACATTGCTTCTTCACCATCAGCTTGATTATCTTCCATCCATGCCAGAATCTGGTTCATGTCGGCATTGGTGAAACCACGCTTGGTGAAGTATTCGTAGGCCTCAGGTGATCGAGACGCAAACTTTTCCGTGGTAATGGTATGTACCGGTGATGGCGGGTACATAGTGGTCTTGGGAGACTCACACTCCTCTTGGGTGATGCAGTTAACAAACTCGTCCTGGTCAATACCACTGCCGAAGTCGACTTTAACCATGTCGTATTTGCCCAGTACCGCTGTCGGTGCCCAGTAGTAGCCAAACCAAGGCTCCTGTCGCTCATAGGCCTTGGCAATCGATCCGGACAACCCTGCGGCTGAGCCAGGATCGACAATCACAAAGCCTGATTCATCAAGCTTCATCGCCTTGAAGAGGTTGCCAGCACTGATTTGGCAGTTCCAGCCCGCCGGACAGCTATAGAAGGCTGACTTGTCGGGATCTTCTGGATGCTCAAAGAGTTTGGCGTGTTTCTCAACACCTTCAATGGTTTTCATCTCTGGATATTTATCAACAAGGTAAGCGGGTACCCAGAATCCTTCTTCACCGCCGTCTACAAGCGCTTTGCCTGCATAGCGCAGACGCCTCTCGGCAACACCTTTATCCAGCGCATCCTTTAGACTATTGCTCCAAAGTTCCGGTGCAACATCGGGCTGGCCTTTTTCTATCATCGATGTGCCGGTTGGCATGGTGTCGCCCGGAATAAGTTCAGCGTCACACTCATAGCCGTGCTCCAAAATAAAGCGGTCGATATTGGCGATAAGGCTAGCTGAACTCCAGTTCATGTCAGCAATGGTGACTTTCCCACATTCGCTAGCATTGGCATTCAATGCCAGTGCGCTTATGGCAAGCAGTAATGGGGTTTTGACTTTCATATCGAGTATCCTTTCTCAAAAATGTTCAGTTCAACAATAATCGTTAGTGTTCAAATTAGTTGCTCGATACGATTGTATATGATTTGTAAATAAATGTGAGCGGTAATAATGATTTTATTGCTGCTTTTGAATGAACCACATCAAAAAGTAAGATTTGGATCTCAACTTCATTACGGTTGCTTGATGGTAGTGCTTTGAGTTCTAACTATTAGGGTAAGGCTGCCATAGTGAATGATGGCAGCCTTACATTCAGTGGTGTGATGGTTGAAATTAGATGGGAAAAGAGCGGAGTTAAATCTTCAACTCATCCCTGTCCTTAAACTCTTCCAAAGATTCAGGGTTGGCCAGTGCACCGATATTTTTCACCGGTTGGTTGTGGACGATATTGCGCACGGCCAACTCGACCAGCTTGCCCGACTTGGTGCGGGGGACATCTTTTACCGCCAGGATCACTTCCGGCACATGGCGCGGCGAGCAGTGCTCGCGGATCGTCTTCTGGATACGGGCTTTCAGCTCGTCTGTGAGCAGTTCCCCTTCGGTTAATTGGACAAACAAGACAACACGAACATCGGTGCCTTTGTTCTGGCCGATAACCAGCGAGTCTTTGACTTCCTCCAACCGGTTTACCTGGCGGTATATTTCAGCGGTACCTATTCTTATTCCGCTAGGGTTAAGAACCGCATCGGATCGGCCGTAGAACACCATCCCCCCGGTACTGGATAGGCTGACGAAGTCGCCATGATGCCAAACACCGGGGAAGCTATTCCAATAGGCGTTGTGGTACTTGCTGCCGTCTGGATCGTTCCAGAATCCAACCGGTTGATTGGGAAAGCTGTTGCGGCAGACGAGCTCACCTTGCTGTTGGTAAATCGCTTGGCCATTGTCATTGAAGACCTGTACGTCCATCCCCAGTGCCAATCCTTGGCATTCACCACGGTAAACCGGGCCGAGAGGGTTACCAATGGCAAAGCAGCCGCAGATGTCGGTACCGCCTGAAATGCTGGCGAGTTGAATATCATCATGGATAGCGTCATAGACATAATCAAATTGCTCAGGGGCAAGCACTGAGCCGGTAGAGCACAGGGTACGCAGCGAGGATAGGTCTGTGTTGTCTTTGGGGCGATAGCCTTGCTTTTCCAAGGTCTCAAGGTACTTGGCCGAGGTACCAAACAAAGTTATCTGCTCTTGCTCGGCTAGCTGCCACAAAACGTTGCCGTCGGGATAGAAGGGCGAGCCGTCATACAACACCAAGGTTGCGCCGCAGGCAAGGCCAGATACGAGCCAGTTCCACATCATCCAGCCGCAAGTTGTGAAGTAGAAGACCTTGTCCCCAGCCCGGATGTCCGTTTGCAGCTGATGCTCTTTCAGGTGGTTGAGGAGGGTGCCGCCAACGCTGTGCACAATACATTTGGGTTTTCCCGTTGTACCTGACGAATAGAGGATATAGAGCGGGTGGTCGAACGGGACCGGAGTGAAGCCGAGCTCGCAGGGTACCGTGCTGTCGAGTATGTCGTGCCAAAAATGCTGGCTGACGGTATCTGGTATGGCTGTTTTGGTGGATTGGCCCGGGCTAGGTGCTACTGCGGATATTTCGACTACATGCTCCAGCCCGGGAATACTGGCGCTTACCTCAGCGACTTTGTCGCGGTAGGAGACGGGTTTGCCGTTGTACTGGTAACCCTGGGCGAAAAACAGCACCTTGGGTTGGGTTTGTCCGAAGCGCTCAATGACGCTTTCGGTACCGAAATCCGGTGACGTCGACGTCCAAATAGCCCCCAGAGAAGCTGTGGCCAGCATCGCGACGACAGTTTGGGGGATATTGGGCAGGTAGCCGGCGACGACATCGCCTTTTTTGACCCCATGGTTATGGAGAAAACTGGCGACCTGCGAGGTTTGCCGGTAGAGCTGTTGCCAACTGAGGTGCTGGCGCTGCTCGGGATCGCCTTCGCACTGGAATATGATGGCATCCGCCGCGGCGCGGGTACGCCAGTCGCGAAGCAGGTTTTCGGCATAGTTGAGCTTGGCATAGGGGAACCATTGGGTATCCTTGGCCGGGGTTGTGCTCTCTGGCGGGCAAAATGCCACTGGGGGCTTCTTGGCCCCCTCGACTTTGCAGAAGTCCCACACCATGCTCCAGAATTCTTCACTGTGGCTGACACTCCAATGGTGGAGCTGATTATAGTCATGATAGAGGATGTTTTTTTTCTCGCTCAACTCAACCATGAATTGATACAGCCTGCTATTGTGGATGCGATCTTTTTCCGGCATCCATAGCAGTTTTGGCTGAGTGTCCGAGTGATAACCATTGCCGTTAGGATCTTGGTTCGTCATCGTTCTCTCCTTTACTGGTTATCCGGGTGGGCCTGTTGAAATGGAGGCAGTTGCAAACAACGTTGCTCGATCTCTAGCAGCCTTGGGTAATGCTTAGTGTCAAATCCGAATCGCTTGGCATTGTAGAGTTGAGGGATCAGGCAGATATCGGCTAGGGAAGGCGTTTCAGTGCAGGTAAACTGGGTGTGATAACGTCTAGAAAGAGTTTCCAGGCTTTGGAAACCTTGTTTCAGCCAGTGGTGATACCAAATCATTTTCTCATTCTGGCTGACCCCCAGTTCACTGTTTAAATAGTTGAGAACCCGCAAATTGTTCAGGGGATGAATGTCACAGGCTACAATGAGGGCGATCTCTCGACACTGTGCTTTGTGCCACGGATCGCTGGGGAGTAATGCCGGTTCGGGGTAACACTCGTCCAGATATTCAATGATGGCTAGCGACTGGCTCAATATCCCGGTATCACCGCCAGAGCCCCCCTCTAGCGTCAAAGCATCTGCTGGCTCTGTTGCGGCGGGTGAAAAGCCAGGCACCAGTTGGCTGGGGTTAAGTTCAGCGTAGGCGGTACTGCGCTGCTCGTTGTCGAGTAGCGAAACCGCTACCTGTTGGTAGTTGAGTCCCTTTATGTTTAGCGCAATTCGCACCCGGTACGATGCCGATGAGCGATAGTAATCATACAATTTCACGTTGTTTTATCCTTAGCCCCAATATTCCAACGGCAACTCCGAGTGCCTACTCCAAGGACTCATTCCAAGTTAATCGACCCGTGTTCTAATTATTGCTGATGATGCGGGTTATGGTGGTTCAAATCTTCATCGTGATAGTGATGTTTGTATCGAACGACGGTTTGTTCTATGGCCCCGAAAATGGAGTGGCCGCTGTCGTCGAACATTTCGATCTTGACCGTATCGCCAAATTTCATGAAAGGCGTTTCAGCATGACCATACTCTAAGATCTCCAGCATACGGCGCTCGGCAAGGCAGCACGAACCGCTGCTGCGATCTTTATTCGAGACTGTTCCCGAGCCGATTATGCTACCGGCGCAAATGGCCCGGCTTTTGGCTACATGTTGTATAAGCTCGGCGAAATTAAACGTCATGTCAGTGCCGGCATGGGGCTGGCCGAATAACTCCCCGTTGAGGTGAACAGTGAGCCGGTGATGGAGTTTGTAATCATGCCAGCTGTTACCCAGTTCATCCGGCGTCACGGCAACAGGCGAGAAGGCCGACGACGGTTTGGACTGGAAAAACCCAAATCCTTTGGCAAGTTCAGCCGGGATCAGGTTGCGTAGCGAGACATCGTTGACCAGCATCAGCAGCTTGATATGGCCATGGACTTCTTCGGTGCGGGTGCCCATCGCAATATCGTCGGTGACAATGGCTATTTCCCCTTCAAAATCGATCCCCCATTGCTCGTCGGCAACCTTGATATCTTCGGTAGGGGCCAAGAAACCATCTGACATGCCTTGGTACATCAAGGGATCGGTCCAGAAACTCTCCGGCATGTCCGCCCCCCTGGCCTTACGGACTAGCTCGACATGGTTGACGTAAGCGCTACCATCGGCCCACTGATAGGCCCGCGGAAGGGGGGAGCTGCATAAAGCCAGATTGAAAGGGAAGGTATGTTGCGCGATACCGTCATTGAGGTTGCGGTATAAATGCTGCAAGTCTGCTTCGACTTCGTGCCAGTTATCGAGGGCGAATTGCAATGTTGGCGCGATGTCATGGGCATGTACAGCCATTTTCAGGTCACGGGAAACCACAATGAGTTGGCCGTCGCGGCCGTGGTTGAGCGATGCAAGTTTCACGTTCGTCTCCTTAATATTTTCGATTTAGCTTAGCTTGGCTACTCCGCGTTGTTGCCCTGCCATGAAAAGACATAATTTGTGTTTTCAGCCCCGTCGGGCAAAGGGGCGACTTCCAGCGGCCAGCGGGCGTCGATCATGACCGCCACTTCATCGGTTTCTTTTTTCGGCGCGGTCATGCTGGCTGCCAGTGCTTTGGGGTGGGGGCCGTGGGAGAAGCCGCAGGGGTGATGGGTGATCATGCCGGCTTCGATATTGTCTCTGCTAAAGAAGTTACCCCGGTGATAGAACAGGACTTCATCGAAATCATCGTTGTTATGGTAGAAGGGTACTTTCAAGGCATTCGGATCGCTTTCGATTGGCCGTGGCACAAAGGTACAAATCACAAACCCATCGGCAACAAAAGTGGTATGGGCCGAAGGGGGGAGGTGGTAGCGGTGGCTCATCAGCGGTCTGATATCGCGCCAGTTAAGCTTGAAGGCCGTCAGGTTACCTTTCCAACCTTGTGCATCGAGTGGGTTATAGGGATAAGTAATAGTGTTAAGTTGGTTACGGGCCTTGAGTTGGACTTTCCAGTGCCGGTTGTCATTCTGCTGGTGGAGGAAGGCATCATTGATCCTGGCATATTCCAATACGGCCGGATCATAGACGGCATGCTGGCCGACGATGCCGCGTTCTGCCATCTGATAGGCACTGTTCGTGGCCTCGATGAGCAGCATGGTGACAGGGGCCTTGGGTTCTATCCGCCAACTCGTTGCCCTAGGTAGTACAATATAATCGCCGTCTCGGAAGGTCATATGGCCATAATCGCAGAACAAATCGCCACACCCATGATGGATAAATAGCACTTCGTCGCCATCGCCATTTCGCGCGAGATCTTCCATGGCTCTGTCGCAGTGCCAAACCCGAAACTTGAGGTTATTGTTGAACAGGATAAGCGAGGCATCCCAAGGCGAGGCCCCTTCAGAGGGGATTTGATTAGTGTCTATTGCCCTGGGGCGTAGGGGACCATCCCAGTCTATCCACCCTGTTGGAGGGTGGCGGTGATACATATGGCTTGCTGGGCCAAAAAAACCTTCCCGGCCGCACTCACGTTCGAACGTACCTTCAGGCAAGTCACAATGTGCTTGGCGAGAAGCCTCTCCCTCGGTGATTGGAAATTGAAACCATTGCCGCATTGCATATCCCTCGTGATCACAGTCATTCCACATTGACCGTGTTAATTAAATGTTAGCTCAATGGCTTAACTCTGGCGCAGTCATTCGGGCAAGGCAACTTGAAGCCTTAACTGAATTCACCAACCAGTGTCCGTATTGATTTACAAGCCATGATTGTTCGCTTGCATGTTGCTGAGCTGTTTTTAAGTCATTGAATGATGTGTACTCGTACCGGCTGCCAGTATAGGGTGGATAATGTTCTGTAAAATAATTGTTACGTTTTGCCGGAGTTTCATTGCTAAGAACGACTGTCGGTGGGTTGGCTAAGCGACCTAATCTAAAGGAAACGAACATGATATTAGCGGAATGTTGATTTGCCAGGGCGAGGCAGCAGAACAAAAAAGGTCAATTATGGGTAGCGGAACAAAATATGTCTCAAAAAAGCCAGATGAACAGGGTGTGATCCACTGGGACCGTTCAGAAAACCAAGTGTGGCACGATCTGGTTGAGCGCCAATTGGCATGTATCGAAGGAAGAGCCTGCCAGGCGTATATCGACGGTCTGGAATTACTCGATTTACCCCAGCAGCGAGCACCGCAATTGGTGGAAATTAATCGGGTATTGCAGTCCACTACTGGGTGGGAGTGTGTTGCTGTCCCAGCCTTGATCAACTTTGATCGTTTCTTCAGGTTGTTAGCCAACAAGCAATTTCCTGTCGCCACGTTTTTGCGGCGAAGGGAAGAATTTGACTATCTGCAGGAGCCAGACTTTTTCCACGAAATTTTTGGTCATTGTGCCATGCTGACCAACCCAGCCTTTGCTGCCTTTACCCATACGTACGGAAAATTGGGAGCCAAGGCGAATTCTGCGCAAAGAGTCTACTTGGCAAGGCTATACTGGTTTACAGTTGAATTTGGACTGCTGCAGCAGCAAGAAGGATTGCGCATATATGGTGGAGGCATTCTGTCGTCCCCCGGCGAAACGCGCTATGCGCTAACGGGGCAAAGGGCCTCGGACAATATTAATAAGCTGGGTGGTAAAGCGCCGACGGCTGACCAGTCAAGGCCTCTTTATAAACCGTTTGAGCCTGTTGATATCATGCGTACGCCCTACCGGATCGACATCATGCAGCCGCTCTATTTTATTCTTGAGGATATTAACCAGCTCTACGAGTTGGCCCACCAAGATATCATGCAGTTGGTCACTGAGGCACAGAAGCTGGGATTACATGAGCCACTGTTCGAAAGCAAAATCAAGGAAGTGAGTTAAGGGGAATCAATGACTGAACTACATGAACTCAAGTGCGAAGCCTGCCATGCTGGAGCACCTAAAGTGACAGAAAATGAAAAAATAGCACTGCTCGCCACCTTGCCAGAATGGCAGGCGGTTGAAGTTGCTGGTGTTGAACAGCTTGAGCGACAATTTTCTTTCAAGAACTTTAAAATGGCCTGGGCGTTCACTGACAGGGTTGCAGGGTTGGCTGAAGCAGAGTTTCACCATCCGGAAATTACCCTTGAATGGGGTAAGGTAAGGGTTCGCTGGTGGAGCCATTCGGCCAAAGGGCTGCACAAGAATGATTTCATCTGCGCGGCCAAAACTGACAAGCTTTTCACTGCGGGTTAACGTTAAAACAATCCGTTTATTTCTAAAAAGCACTCGAATCAATCGGGTGCTTTTTCAGTTATGTGTTGTAGTTAAGCAACTTAATGCCACTTGGGTATACTAACTTAAATAAAGTAAAATAACGCTAATTGATAATGTTGCCTTGCCCGATGCAAGGTGAATTGAGGTACAAATGGGTAAACCACAACAACGACAAGCGCTAGTCGGCTGTGAAGAGTGTGGATTAGTGGTGGCGTTGCCTGAGCTCGGCGATGATGAGAAGTCGGTTTGTCCTAGGTGCCATCACACACTGGTTAAACGCATAGCTCAGCCATTTCAGCGGCCACTGTCTTATGGTTTGGCGAGTTTGGTAATGCTTGTTGCCAGCATCAGTTTTCCTTTTATGTCGTTCAGTGTGAAGGGGATCAGCCAGGAAATTACCCTGATGCATTCGGCAGAAATGCTCAGTGTTTTTCAAAATAGTTTGCTGGCACTTCTGCTCCTGTTAACGGTATTAGTGTTGCCGGCCTTGTATTTGGTCTCGCTGCTATATTTGTATTTCCGTGCAGGCCAGCGACTCAAGTATCCGGGAGAAAAGCCTATTGCCTTGTGGGAGAAAAAGTTATGTCGGCTAATGATCCGGATTGAACCTTGGTTGATGGTTGATGTGTTTTTAATTGGCGTATTAGTCAGCTTGATAAAAATTGCGTCGTTGGCGGATATCGGACTGGGGATGTCGTTTTGGGCGTTTTGCCTCTATACCATGCTGGTGGTGAAATGCGTCTCGATGGCTGATCGTACCTGGCTATGGTTGCAGTTTCTTCCTCTCGAGCCGCAGGATGGCGTAAAGGCCGGTGATTGCCACAACAGTTATAACCATGTCAGCTGCCATGTGTGCTCGCAACTCAATCCGCTGACGGAAGAGAAGCATGCTCGCTGTATCCGCTGCCATGGCCGGCTCCACCCCTACGAGCCTCAGCAGATGTTGCAGCGGTCCTGGGCGTTGCTTATCGCCGCCGCTGTCTTTTTTATTCCCGCCAATCTTTATCCCATGATGTATACCGTCAGTTTGGGCAAAGCAGAAGGCTCAACCATACTGGGCGGGGTTGTGTTGTTATGGCAATTAAAGTCATATCCCATAGCGGCAGTTATTTTTCTGGCGAGTGTGGTCATTCCGCTGGCAAAAATTATTGCGCTGTCTTGGCTGTATATCATGGCTGGGAAAGGTGGCAGCCTCGATGAAAAGAAAGCGGTGCGAAAATTAAAGGTGTATCGAATGACAGAGTTTATTGGTCGTTGGTCGATGATTGATATTTTTGTGGTGGCGATTTTGGTGGCCTTGGTTCAACTTCAGAACTTAATGGCAATTTACCCAGGCCCTGCTGCATTATCGTTTGCCTGTGTTGTTCTACTGACTATGATCTCAGCAATGTCTTTTGATCCTCGTGTGTTTTGGCCCAAGGATTCGGCGCTTGTCTCCCCCGCAGGCTATGTGAACAATAATAAAGAGAAAAACAGTTATGAGTGAAACCTCATCTCCCCAGGCTAAGAAAGAAGCCATTAAACAAATATCGTCGATATGGTTGGTTCCTGTTATTGCTGTCGGGATTGGTATATGGATGCTGATTCAGTTTATCACTAGCCAAGGGCCTGAAATTGTATTGAATATCGATACTGCAGAGGGTATAGAGGTCGGCAAAACTGAAATTAAAGCGTTGAACGTTAAAGTCGGTGTGGTCACGGCGGTAACCTTAAATGAGGATTACAGTGCTATTCAGGTGACAGCTCAAATGGATAAAGACGCAGCCCGGATGCTCAAGGAAGATTCTTTATTTTGGGTAGTAAAGCCGCGCATCGGAAAGTCAGGGGTGTCTGGGTTGGATACCTTGTTATCGGGGGCATACATCCAACTGCGACCGGGTAAAAGCGAGGAAGAACAACGTACTTTCGATGTATTGGATATTCCACCGGTCGCGCCGCCGGATGCCAAGGGGCTGCGCCTGATCCTGACCCACAGTGAGGCGGGCAAGTTGGGCGTGGGGGATCCGGTACTTTATGAGGGCTTCACGGTCGGTCGGGTTGAAAACGCTACCTTTGATACCGAAAGTAAAAAAGCGCACTACCAGCTATTTATTTTCGAACCGTATAACAGTTTGATCAGGAAAAGTACCCGTTTCTGGTTGACCTCTGGGGTTGATTTGCAAATGTCGGCGGAAGGTTTCAACTTGAAAATTGGTTCAATCGAATCTTTGATCACTGGCGGTGTAAGCTTTCGCGTGCCGAAAGGGCGAGAGCCTGGTGAGCTTATTACCAAAGATAAATCTAAGTTCCGTTTATATGACAACATCAAGCAAGTGCGTGAGCGATTTTTCGAAGATTACCTTGAATATGTCATGCTTTTTGATGAGTCCGTACGGGGCTTGAAACCAGGTGCGCCTGTTGAGTATCGCGGTATTCAAATCGGTACGGTTCGCAAAGTGCCTTTGGATATCATGAGCGGCGAGAAAAGCTTTTCCAACCGGCAAATTCCGGTGCTAGTCCGCATTGAATTGGATAGGGTAAGCGCCCATGTTAAATACCAAAATTTGGAGAAGCTAAAGGCTAGCCTTGAAGACGAGTTTAGTTATGGCCTGCGCGGGTCATTGAAAACCGCGAACATCTTAACCGGAGCATTATTGGTGGACGTTGAAGTCTATCCTGAAGAGAAGAAGTATAAACACCGTAATTATGGTGAGTATGATGTTTTTCCAACCAAAGCTGGCGGTTTTGCCCAGATCCAAAAAGAGATCACGTCAATATTGAAAAAGATCAACAATTTACCTGTTGAAGATACTTTGTTGACCCTGAACAAAACGTTGGAAACTTCGCAGAAAACATTGTTAGCGGCTGGAAAAGTTGCCAAAGAGCTCAATAGCCTGCTGGCACAGAAAGACACTAAGGCGATACCGGGGGAAATTCGTGAAAGCTTGCAGCAGATCCAAGATACTCTTAACGGCTACAGCCCTGATGGTGCGCCTTATCAGAATTTGGAGCAGGCATTGATACAGTTTGAACAAGTGATGGCAGAGCTACAGCCGGTATTGCGGCAGATAAATGAAAAACCCAACTCGCTGATTTTCAGCGGGGAAAAACCGGCTGATCCCATTCCTGTCGGAGGACGTCAATAATGAACAAGGGAATAATTCTGGCGCTTGCCCTGTTGGCGGTAACAGGGTGCAGCTCGACGGAGCCTGTGACGAAAACGTATTTGCTGCCTGATCACAGCAGTGATTTAACCATGGCGTTTGCCAACAAGCATCAACCGGTGGTTATTGTTCGCCCCGTTGAAGTGGCCGAGCATCTGGCGGGAACTGGGCTTGTTTACCAAAGCAGTGAAACCGAAGTGGTCCAGGCTCAGCAAAACTTATGGGCAGAAAGCTTATCGCGTCAGTTGACACGGATCATTACTCAGGATTTGCGTCAAAAGCAATCAAGATACTGGTTCGATGAGCTGACTCCTGTTGTAAATAGCGGTAATTTGCCGAAACTGCAGGTGAAGTTTACCCAGTTCAACGGTCACTACAGCGGTGGCGCAAGATTGAGCGGACAATGGCTACTGGTTGATAAGCAAGGTGAAGCCTTGGCAAGGCAGCCGTTTTTCATTCAAGTCCCACTCGAGCAAGATGGCTATGATGCACAGGTGAAAGCATTGGCTGAAGGCGTGGCGCGTTTAACCAACCAGATCAGCCAGAGCATTAATAGTCTGGCGATGTAAATCGGGTCCGATTTGATTTGCTGAAAAAAGAGCCCTCATCAGAGGGCTCTTTTGTTTGGTTATCGTTGACTATGCCTGTAATAGCCGTTTATCCAGCACTCTGGTAATTCCTCACCAGAAGGAAAAGCCAAACTTTGTTTGTCGACAGTAACCGGATCGGCAAGATCTTCGCCGGATTGATACTGCACTTTGACATGTGAGGAGAAGGGGTTGACCAAAGAAGACATGTCGATGACGTCAACTAAATCACCAGTGCGTGACTCTCTTAGAAACATCACAAATCTCCAAAATATGTTGTATTGTCGATTAATCAGCGTGTTAATTGCTGAAAATGACGATGATTAGACATCAGTAACCATTATGTTTTGGTATAAGTATGGCTGATTTTGCGCGCTTTGCAGTGCAGGGGTGAAAGCGCGACACATACTCCATTGCAGCAGCATGGACTGTATCTACTGAAATCTGTAGCCATATAGAGCGGCAAGCCACAAAGCAGGAGAATTATGAGCAAATATTATTGGGGTATTGATCTGGGCGGGACAAAAATCGAGTGTGCTGTCATGCAATATACTGATGACCACTGTGTGTTGCGTAAGCGTCTGCCCACCGAGGGCGAAGGCGGCTATCAGCATGTGCTCGGACAGATTAAGAAGTTGATCGACTCATGCGCCGAGGAGGTGGGTGAGTACCCTAAAATTGTTGGTTTTGGCACGCCTGGAACCTTGGATCCGGCAACCGGCACCATGAAAAACTGTAACTCGACCCATCTTAATGGCCAGCCGTTGGATCAAGACTTGGCGTCACTACTGGGGATCCCCGTGCGTTTGGCCAACGACGCTAATTGCTTTGCCCTGGCAGAAGCAACACTGGGGGTGGTCCAGGACATAAAGCCTGATGCTGAAGTGGTATTCGGTATCATTATGGGGACAGGCGTCGGTAGTGGTATTGTTGTTAACGGTAAGGTGCTCAATGGCTGTCATGGTATCGCAGGTGAGTGGGGGCATAATGTGCTCGAAGCTGATGGCACACCTTGTTATTGCGGTAAAAATGGCTGTGTTGAAACTGTGTTGTCGGGAAAAGGACTAGAGCGTTACTACCGAGAGAACAGTGGTAATCCAGCTGTTTCTCGAAGTTTTCCGGAGATAGTGGCATTGGCAAGTCAGGGCGAAGAGTTGGCGCGGCAGACGATTGACCGCATGCACCAGCAATTTGGTCGGGCGGTTGCGACAATTATCAATGTGCTGGATCCAGATGTGATCGTCGTAGGCGGTGGGGTAGGAAACATTGAATCCCTGTATACCGAGGGGCGCGAGGCGATTTTACCGCATTTGTTCAATCCTGTTCTCAATACGGTACTGGCCAAGCCTGCGTTGGGCGACAGCGCCGGGGTTTTCGGTGCTGCCATGTTAGTGAAGTAGCTGAGCTGCCAGCGCTTTAGGCGATTGGCCTGAAGCGCTCTGGTCTGTTTGGGACAATTAGAAAATAAAGTTAATCATAACCGTATACACTTGAACATCTTTGTCTTCATTGTAATGAATTGGCGCCGTGACAAATTGTCCCTCGTTACCGGCGTTGTAATTTTCCCTCTCCATATAGATGCCTTGCCATTCGGCATTGAGTGAAATCTTGTGGCTTAGGTCATAACGTATCCCAGCGGTTACACTGTTTGACTTACGGCGGTGGTGGCTTTCTCCATAGACCAGATAAGGTGTGAATTTATCGATGCTGTAAGCGGCACTGACATACCAATTGGTCTGTAGATCGTCTGTTTGTACTTCTGACATAAATAGCCAGTCATCCATCGAGTATTCGCCACCAAGGGTGTAGATATTCAATGTTTCTTTTTCGGAAGACGAGCTAGGGGACATTAAGTACTTTGAATTTAAGTAGCCAAAATGCACGCGGTAGTTGAACCCGCTGAGCTCTGCAGATAGCCCTGCCAGATAGTCAGTTTTGAAGTTGAACCGAGCGCCGCTGAATTTGACTTTGTTGTCATTACCAAAGCCATAGTAAGGCGTTATTCTCACAACAGCTTCATCATTGACGTCCCACAACCAGGAGGCACTGATCCCTTCATATGAGGTAAAGCCGAGAATACTGTCATATACCTCTTGGGGCGGACGGGCCCAAGGGTAGGCTTGGCCAATATAGTAATATTCCGAAATAAGAAATAGCGGTATGCGCAGCCTGCCTCCGCGGAAGGAAAACTGGTTTACCTCGTAGTTTAGGTATGCCCATTCTAATTCGACATCAGACCAATGATCTTGTGGCCGCTTGACCATCTGAACCGAGGCATTTACATCTTCGATGATTGAAAGGTCAGCTTGAAGGCCGAAGATGGTGTCACAGTCGTAGCATGTCTCATCGGTGATTTCACGGTGTACAAACAAAGGTGTGCTGTTATCTGACTTGGTGATAGAGGTAGAACCAAAGCCACTGATGGAAAAATTATCGGTGATTTGTATAGCTGCCACACTGGTTAAAGGCGATACAAGTACAGCGAGTGCAAGCAATGATTTTTGAGTCATATCTTACTCTCCTTGTAAGACTGTAATGAGAATATTGGCATTTTCTGGCACGGCACTGACAGGAGCATAGGCAATCCCGTTGGGGTTCTTATTAAGCCATTCGATGATTTCTTTTATATCATCACTGCTTAGTTCCTCTGGCGGGGCTCCTTTGCCAGAAAATGACAGGCTGGCCCAATATCCGTTCATTTGCGAAACGGATTTGCCTAACAGCATGTTGTAGAATTCTTCGCGATGAATAGACTTTTCGGGCAAGTCAACTAAAACAATTTTAATACTGCCGTTAAGTTTCTTGGTTTTTCCTTTGTAGAGCATTCTGGCTTTACTTTTTGTTAAAGCTGGGATCTCTTCATTTAATGAAAAAACGGCAAACTCAATATCTTTTGCATTATCGTTGGCAAAAGACGGAGGGCTAATTATTGATGCTAGTGTCAATAATGTCGTGAAAGGCAATAAACTTTTTAAAGTCAATCCTTTGATCATTGAATTAGTTCCATCATCATGTTCATTCCTGCTATAAATGTTAGTAGACATTGATGTTAGTACAAATAGGCAAGATTGAATTTTTTGATCAAGGTGAGGTTATGGGGTTGCTGAATCGGTTTTCGATAAAATTAAGGCTGATTTCTCTTGTTGTTCTGCCACTTACGTTTTCCGGTGTCTTTGCAGCCATTGAAATTTCTAGTCTGTTCGACAAAGTTACTTCATTGAATAAATTAACGGCTCGGTTGGATTTGTTAAAGGCAAATTCGAAGTTTTCAAATTCTGTTCATGAACTGAAAATTAATAGACTATCCGGTAATGAAATAGATGAAACAGTTTCAAATATACTTGAACAAGCATCACAGTATTCAGCTATTATTCCCCGTGCTTTTTCTAGTACTCAATCTGCTGAGGCGTTATCCACCAATGAGGAGATGAAAGATCTTATCTCCGAGTATGAATATGTTGAAATAATGGAATTGAATGATTGGTCTGATTGGGGGTTTGATCTTGTTATCCAAAACCTAGTATCGCTTGAAAAAGCCCCCATCGACGTTGCCGACGCCAATATTGAACAAAAGCTATCTATTTTGTACCAACTTCAATGGCTGCAGTTATGGGCGCAGCAAGAAAATTGGTATATCCGTATGATTGCCACCCAGTCAGAGCAAGCGTCGGATTACAAGGAGCAATTGGACACGCTTATAGAACGGCAGCAATTAATCATTGAGCGTTATTTATCTATTAACGCGAACCCGGCACAGATTGAGTTATTGCGCAGAACGTTTGCTAATCCGGTATTCGCAGCCAGTTATAAGTTACGTGAAAGTATATTTTTGGGGACTTTTACTGGTTTTGGTGAGAATAATTCGCTTTCCGCCTTGGATGAACGGTATACCTTGATACAGTTTGTTGTGACAGAGGTCAGCCGCCAGCTGGCACAGGATATCCAGGCGAGTATTAGCCAGTCGAAGGGGCTTATTTGGCTGTATGCCGGAGTGATCTTAGTCTCTGTTATTATGATTATTTGGCTAGGGGTTAATCTTATTAGGCGGATTGGCTCGTACTTAAACCGGATACTAAAAGCAATGGCGCTGCTTGAAACCAGTAATAAAGATCACTCGGTCGCGAAAATAAAAGTGGACGGCAAAGACGAGTTTACCGTTTTTAGCCACCAACTAAACGGCATGATTGAGGAGCGGATTGCCAACCATAATAAGCTTCTCCAAGCAAAAGAAGAAGCGGAAAAGGCTAATTTGGCCAAGAGCTCATTTTTGGCCAATATGTCCCATGAGATCCGCACGCCGCTCAATGGCATTATAGGGATGTCAGGCATCTTGGTTGATACCGACTTGAGTCCCTCCCAAGCGGAATATGTTCAAACTATTGAGACTTCCTCCCAAACGCTATTGTTGTTAATTAACGATATTCTGGATTTGTCGAAAATTGAATCGGGTAACTTAGTGTTGTCGCCAAGTGAGTGCCGGTTGGCTGAGGTTGCCTACGATACGATGACTGTTGTATTGGCTAAGGCTACAGCTAGCAAACTAAACCTTGAAGTAAAAATCGATCCGGAGCTACCGGCAGTGGTTGTTCTGGATGAGTATCGCTTAAGGCAAGTGCTGATGAATTTGGCTTCCAATGCGGTGAAATTTACCCAGAAGGGTGGGGTGACTCTTGAGATCGATTGTATCAGCCAACAAGAAGGCCGTGTTCAGCTTCGTTTCTCCATGATAGATACCGGGATAGGTATTGAGAAGGACAAACAGGATCAGGTATTTGCCCCATTTACCCAGGAGGACGGCTCGATTACACGTCAATTTGGCGGAACCGGATTAGGGTTGGCTATTTGCCGCCAGCTTGTTGAATTACTGGGTGGCCATTTGGAGCTTGAATCGGAAAAGGGGCTGGGTAGCCGATTTTTCTTCAGTTTAGAGGTAGATGTCTGCGAGGAGAGCGAACCTGGCGAGGCTGATTTGCAAGCCTGCCGAGCACTTGTTTTGGGGCCGAACAAAGCCGCAGCACAGCGTATTGAACCCGAGTGTAAAGGGCTGGGAATGGTAGCCTATGTAACCGATGTACCAGAGCTTTCGCCAAGGTATGAAAATGATGTTGATGTGATTTTCTACTGTCAGCAAAGCACCAAGCAAACGAGATATGATCTTGGTCTGATTAAGACGATAATGCCGAATTTGCCTATCATTTTGTGTATTGACCATCGCGATGAGCAATGCGATTTTGGTAGCGTGATCTCAGGTATTGTAACCCTGCCATTTTTTGGCAAGCGCTTAGTGAAGAGTGTTAAAAAAGCCTTGAAGCAAAAGGTTGTGGCTTTGTCGGTAGGGCAGGAGCCAACTATAGCCAAGGATCCCGATAATGATTATGCAGTCAGCTTCCCACCCTCTGAGTCTGCCGTAAAGCAAGTTTTGGTTGAGCAAGAGATAGACGCCATAAACGGCATACCACAGGGAGAGGCTGCATTATCGGTAAAGCCCAAGGTGCTAATTGTTGAAGATAATGCGGTAAACCAAAAAGTTGCCGGTTTATTCTTGAAAAAATCAGGATACCAATTTGATATTGCCAACAACGGGCAGCAGGCCCTTGATATGGTCAAAAAAGGTAATAGCTACTATGCCGTGCTAATGGATTGCATGATGCCTGTCATGGATGGATTCACGGCGACAACAGCCATTCGAGAGTGGGAAAAGAAAACGGGACAGGCGAGTTTGCATATCATCGCCCTGACGGCCAGTGTTCTTGATGAGGACATATCGAAATGTTACGAGGTTGGCATGAATGACTATGTGGCAAAACCGTTTAAGAAAGAAGTTTTACTCGAGAAGCTTGAAGGGCTTGAGCCTACTGAGGATGATCAGGAACGGGCTATTTAGTGCCAATTGACCCCTTTATCCTGCTTCAATGTGAGATATCTCTTACAGCGAGGTGGGATTTTTAAGTTTGTGGTCGTCAGATAAATTTAGCGCTACTACTTGATTTCTTTAAAATCATGTAGTTATAGGTGACTTGTTGAATAGCGACGAAGTGGGTATAAAAAATGTGATCGCTGTCGGTTGTTTAGAATTTTAGTTCACGTAATCTTATCTGTGTCGGAAGGAACTGACGGAACGGAACAGGAAAGTGGCCAGGGACGTTGGCACCCTCAGGAAGAGGGCGGTGGATCAGGAAGATTTATCGGACAAGGACTGTGAAGGGAAAATTAAAAGGAAGTGATACAGTAGGTAGGATACCTACCAGTCATGACGACATAGATGGACCACTTCAGGATGAAGTTAGGGACACCTCCAGGAAGGAGAAGAGAGTCGAGACAGGAAGTATCGACGGGTCAAGGCGAGACCGATAGGACATGTCCAGGAAGGATACAAAGGGAAAGCGCTGAAGGAAACAGCTTAATCATGGAATGATGCAGGGAGCACCATAGTAGCTGGATCGCTGCAAGTAAGACCAAGGGCGCGACGAAAGTCGCGCCCGCTCTTTTTGTACCGCCGAGATATTACTGTGCCAAAGCGGTTGGTTTCGTGCGCAGGCTGACCATTAGCATGTAAATAGCAGTAGTTAGCAATACGGCAAAGAAAAAGCCCGTTAGCCCCGTATCTGTGTGCATCAAGTAATTGGCAGCAACCGGACCGAAAGCGGATCCTACGCTGTAACTAAACAGCATAATTTGTGTCGCTGACACAATGGATTCCGATGCTAGTCCATCACAAGCCAGTGTGATCGCGATTGGATAGAGTGCAAATGCCGACATCCCCAATAGGGCTAAAGCGACTATCTGAACGCCATAACTGCTATCTAAGTGAAATAACCCCATAGCGAATACGCCCAAAAGGCTCATTAATGCCAGTAGCAGCGATTTTGGCATTCGACAGGACAATTTACTGAGGATCGGCTGAATGCTCATCCCCCCTAATACTGTTGCTGCCATTAAGCTGCCTACCTGTTCCAAGTTATTGGTTGTTGCTTTTAGAGCCAGGGGCAACAATCCATAAATAGATCCCATTACGATACCTGAGACAAGGCAGCCAATTAGGGCCGGTTTGCTAAGTGCCAATATTTGCGGCAGGCTTAGGCTAACATGTTGCTCCTGGGTTGGGTTTGCCTGTTTGGCTGTCAATGCTGGAATAATTGCTACCAACAATAGAGCGACAGTAGCGACAAACGGCATCACCCCACTTGCACCGAGTAGGCCAATGCCAAATTGACCGACAGTGGTACCGCCATAGAGTGAGGTCATGTAAAGGCCTAGGTTCTTGGCCCTTTCTTCTTTATTGTCTCCGATCAGCAGCCAAGATTCGATGACTACAAAGATACCGGCGACGGCGAAACCCGCGATAAAACGGCTTGCCATCCAGAGTGATAACGTTGAGCTCAGCCCCATGAAACCCACAGACAAAGCCAACACACTCACAAAGCAGATGAAAGCCAGTCGGTGACCTATTTTTTTGATAACAGGCTCAATAAGCATGGCGCCAGCAAGCAAGCCAAAGTAGTAAATACTGGCCAGCCAACCCGCGGCACTATTCGGAATTGCGTGGCTCGCCAAGGTAAGAGGCAGCACGCTCATAAAATACCCTGAGGCAACGGCAAAAATAGTTAGCCCTAAAATTGGAACCCAAACAGGTTTCTTAGCTGATGTCGTAGCGTGCTTGTTCACTACTGTGTTCTCCGAAAAAGCAAAAAATTACCGTCCTCTCTGCTTGAGTGGCGGATACGCAGGGTATTTAGGCGAGATACAGGCACAGGAAATGCCATGAGAATTGTCGCTGATCGGGAATATGGCGAGAAAAAGCGGCTGAGTAAAATGACTAATTCTAATGCGAAAAGGCAATCAGATTCATGTGATTAATTTGGGGGAAATAATGTTTTGATGGGTAATATTGTGTGAACATTAATATTATTTAAATATTTCAATTAAGTGATTGAATTTTAGGTGTGGACAAGTTTAGTTTTCTAATTTTATAGTTCTTGTAGGAGCGAGCGTTATTTAGAATACTAAATAATTTATTGCGCGAGCGATCACAGAAACTTTTATAGCAAAAATTATTTTTACTTCTTTGTTGTGAGCTGAAAGCTAATGTGGCGAAGGTTGTGTTGCATAATGGTGCATTAACTCACTGTTATGGGGCATCTGATAGATATTATTGCAATTAAGTTGTTGATTTTATTTGCTATAAAGATTGGCAAGCATTGTGCTTTCTCCTACATGCAATCCAAAGCTCTATTTCATTAAGGCTTATGATTGCAGCAGATGGTACACAATGACATCTTTTATGTACTACTCCCAGTAGCGGGGGAGTAGTACTTTTTTTGTTTATAATTTCAGTGTGTTATGAATCAGGGCTGCTTCGCACCCTGAGGAAGCGGGCAAACCGAGGCAAGCCGCTGTCAGTATAGCCATTGAACCGATACTGAACGATTGAACCTAGAGGTGGCGGGTATTGCCTGTCGTGATCGCTAAAACCGGATCCAATCTTAAACTTTCGGTTATCGGATGTAGTGACCCAAACAGCCCCCATTATCCCGTGGTATTTGCCTTTTCCCGGCACATAGCCGATAACGATAGCCTCGTCATCTTGATAGGGTTTCACCTTGATTAGGTTTTGGCTACGGCCGGGTTGGTAAAGGTTATCTTTGCGATGCAGCATGATTCCTTCACCACCCTGACTCCTGATAGTTTCTAGCAACTGTTCTAACTCAGTGATGTTCGCAATGTCATGCTGGGGGATTAATTGGATATATGGCTGGTCGATAGTCTGAATCTGTGTTTTGAGGATGAGCACTCTATCTTGAAACGGAGCACTGATCGAGGGCGAGTCAAATACCATGAACTTGACTCTTTGCCATTCTTTCTCATTGGGGTGATGATCGCGAACTATGCTGCTGAGCAACTGAAATTGATTGCGATCTATCCATAACTCACCTTCCAGCCAAGTATCCTTGGGTAAAGTCTCCGTAAACCAAGATGGGGCAACAATCGGGTTGCCTTGTCTGGTAACAAGCCCCTTACCTGTCCACACCGCCCTGATACCATCAAGCTTTTCACTGGCTAGGTAGCTCTGTAGCTTCTGTACGAGTTCTTCGTCTTGTTCGAGCGTGTCGATGTTAATAGCGTGGGCATGCATAAGCTCGAATGCAACAGGGTCTGATGCCACGGCAGGGTTAAAAGGGCTAAGAGCTAATAGGATAGCAGCGGATAGAGAGCTAAATTGAATATTTGGCGGGAGAAGAGTGTTGTTTATCACTGGCGGCCTCAAAAAGTGCGATAACAGAGCTAGCAACGATAGGAGGCTAACCTAGGCTAATAAAAATATCATTGTGCTAAGTGACTTTGGGTTACGACTCACCAGGCACTTTTTATCCTTTATCGACAGCAAGAGCCAGCCTAAGTGCGAAGTGCGGCACATTTCCGCTTAGAGGCCAATTTATGCAAAGCTTGACTAATTTTGTTGCATCTTGGCAAGGCAAGAATAAAATTGCGTGTTTGTGTTATTGAACCTGCTAACGATTAATCATGTCTACTATTCAGTCTGCGACATTTGTTACCCAGTGTAATGCGTTTTTGCAACGGAAAGGGGTAACACTCTCTCCTAGAACCTACTTTATCCATGCGATGAGCTTTATGGCATTGGGCTTGTTTTCCTCTTTGCTTATCGGTTCGATTTTGAATACCGCAGGGATTAAATTTGGTATTCCGTTGTTTACCGATACGTTATGGCCGCTGGCGAAGCAAATGACGGGGCCTGCGATAGCGGTTGCCGTGGCTTTCGCATTAAAAGCCCCTCCTCTGGTGTTGTTCTCGGTAACGACGGTGGGGGCCGCAGGGGCTATGCTGGGCGGGCCTGTCGGCGCGTTTGTCTCCGCCTTGGTTGCCACCGAGCTTGGAAAACTTGTTGCGAATGAGACCAAGGTCGATATTCTTGTAGCGCCGGCTGTGACTATGGTCAGTGGGGGCTTAGTCGGAACCTTGATAGGGCCGTACATTAGCCAGTTCATGACCTCGTTGGGCGATCTTGTTATGTCTGCGACCTTGTTACAGCCATTTCTGATGGGAGTCGTGGTCGCTGTGTTGATGGGTATGGCATTGACTCTTCCTATTAGCAGTGCCGCTATCGCTATTATGCTAAGCCTAAACGGTCTTGCGGCAGGGGCAGCGACAGTAGGCTGTTGCGCCCAGATGGTCGGTTTTGCGGTGATGAGCTTTCGCGAGAACCGCTGGGCTGGGGTGATGGCTCAAGGTTTGGGCACCTCAATGCTGCAAATGCCGAACATCATTAAGAACTATAAGGTATGGATCCCGACAATTTTGACCTCTGCCATCCTTGGCCCTATCGCGACAACAGTCTTTGCCGTAGATAATACACCACTGGGTGCTGGCATGGGGACCTCGGGCTTTGTCGGCCAAATTCAGACATTCATCGCTCTCGAGGCTGCCGGTTGGGACAGCATAAACATGTACGGCGTGATTTTTGTGCTGCATTTTGTGCTACCTGCGTTGCTTACCTTGGTCTTCTCTGAATTACTAAGGAAGATCGGTTGGATCAAGCCGGGTGATCTTAAGTTGAACTTGCAGTAATGATTGACCGCAAGTCATTTAGTCATATAGAAAATTAAGAAAGTTTGATATAAATCTGACATTCACTTTCCCTACACTGATACTTTAGTAGTTAGCAATTGGATGTTGTGATTTCCGATTGCCCAACGTGGATGGCTTACAAGGCTGTAGTGCTGCTCAGTGAGGGAAAGAATTCCAGAACTTATGGATATTGTGATATGGCATCTTGGAAATTATCGTTAGTTGCAGGTTTAGTGATTGGTGGCTTGCTTACAACCGCAGTATGGCACCGTTCACCAAGACCAACCCAAGCAGAATTTGAACAGCTTCAAAACCAAAATCAACAGCTAGTTGCGGAAAAATCGGCCATTAAGCGGGAGTTTGAAGACTATCAAACCCAAAGTGCACTTGATATTGAGCAAGTACGAGCAGAGTTGGAAGCGTCACAGCAAGTCATTGAACTGCAAAAGGCTGAGTTTGAAAAACAAATCACGGCATTGACGAGTCAGCAAAAAAAACTGACTGTGACAAAGAAGAAGCTCGATACCCAGGTGGTAAAATTGACCAGTACTGCCGAGCAGCAAAAAGCCGTTTTGGATAATTCCAAAGCCTTGTATCAACAGCAGCTGTTGCTGCAAAAACAGATCATCGCGGCTAAGGCTGACGTTAAAAAGGCTGAGCAGGTGGCGGCGGAATTCAAGCAAGCTTGCGATGAATTCAAATCCGGTACCAGTTGGAACTGGGTTTCACAAGCTGACTGTGACAAGTATGAAGCACGGCTGAAGGTCGTCGAGGGTGAGCAAGCCCAGCTTGCCGCATTAGAGCAAGAGTTGGATGTCCTCAATCAGCGTATAGAGATTGAAATTCCACGGCCGAATTAATTGAATGAATCAGGCGAGCTAAGGCTCGCCTTTTCTTTAGGAGTTTGTATGGATAACCTGTTTGATGCGATACCGGCCTCTTTGCCAGAGGAGCTGTTTCAAGACATTCTCAAGACAAGCACCATGAGGATTGAGCGTATAGTCTCTCGAGGTCATGCTACACCAGAAGGAGACTGGTACGATCAAGATGAGGGGGAGTGGGTCATGGTCGTGAAGGGAAGCGCAAGAATCCTATTTGAAGAGGGGATGCGAGAGATCTCTATGACTGCAGGTGATCATATCACTATTCCAGCACACCAGCGCCACAGGGTCTCTTGGACCGACCCTGAGCAGGAAACAATTTGGCTTGCGGTGTTTTACAGCGATAATTGAGGTGTTTGTTTAGCGAGGGGCATGGATGCCCTTCGCTAAGTGATAGAAAAACAGGCCGAGTTATTTTTTCAGATCATACGAAAGGGTTTTAGCCAGCGCCTCAGGGTAGCCGCGTTGGTGTGCCAATGAGATAGCGTAGGCTTCGATATCTTTGACTGAAAGTGACCGCGTCACAGGAAAGGCCTGAGCAATGTTCATTCCGTCAACCTGTGCTTGAAATAACCCTTCAGCGTGTAGCTGCTCAACGATACTGTTTGCTGCAGACAATGCCGAAGAGGCTTTTACAATCTCGGTACGTGCATAGCGTTTGCCGGCGAAGGAAACATCTGCAGCCCGTAGGGTAACGTCGTCACCAGGGATTTGCTGGGCTCCAAAAAGGGGCTTTCCACCTACAACGGCCGTTTTGTAATTGGGTACAAAGCGGGACATGTGTCTTATGGCTCGCTCCGAGCGGGTATGGATTTCCTGATTATCCCAACCAGACTTTATTTTACGAATAAACCCGTCAGCTAGTTTGGGCTGAGCGCTGGTGGCGGTACTTTTTGCCAGCCCCTGTTTGAACAGGGTAATGTCTTCGGTCATACCGTGAAGCTGAAAGTAGCCATCGGGGTATGGAGTCAGTTGCGCCATACCATCTGGGGTTCCTCGCTCACCGTGGAAGATCACTTCAGGCCAGCAGCCCTGGTTATCTGGCCACTGTGTTACATAGGCGGCTTTGAATTCGACAAGTCGGCTTCGCTGCTGCCTGGCCATATCATCAATTAGGCCGGTTTGAAAACCACAGGCGTTAATTAAATAGTCAACTTCGAGTCGGTGCGTTACATAATCTTGGCAGCCACTATCGTATTGCTGATATTCGATTTGCCATCCTAAGTCGGTCTGCTGGGATACATGTGTCACTTTGCTTTGGGTATGAATTTGGCAGGTTGGCAGTTTGTCCAGGGCAAGGTTGGCGGTTGCGGCTAAACGGAATACACTCCAGCCATACTCTTGTACCAGAGCTAAAGGGTATTTGAATTGGTTGAGATCGAGGTTTTTGGCTACGGGAATCATCCAGTCATCAAATGACTCCGGATGCGTTGGCATCGATTGCTGCGAAAGCCGTTCCAAATCGTTTTGCTCGTAGAGCTTAAAATAGCCGTCTGGATGACCAATGACCTGGTTGGTCGGATCCTGTTCAACTGACTGACGATAAAAAGACTGGAGTTTGCTCAGACGGGGAATGAGATTCACCGGATCGCCTTTGTCTGGTTTAGGCACGGCAATGACCGTCGGGCGCACATTCACGGTATGCGGAAACACCTTCAGCGAGTCGATGGACTGCTGGAGCAGAGTGATACATTGCTCATCTGAGATTTCACGGTATAGGTTTCCGCCTGCGTGGAGATGGCAAATGGGCGGGCCATTGACCAAGCTGATACCTTCTTCAAAAATCTCGACGTTGATACCCAGTTCAGCCAAACGCAGCGCAATGGTAGAGCCTGCTATACCACCGCCAATAATACCAACTGAGAGAGAGGAGCGATGATTATGCGGGAGAGCTTTATCTTTCATATAAATGCGCGTCGTTACCATACAATGTCTGAGTTACACGATTTTACTGTGCCTAGATCACATTGAAAACCGAAAAAGAATAAGGACATTAGGATAATTGGTAAAGGAATGCAAAGTATTAACTAAATATCCCATGATATCGGCTTGGTGTTTTTTGCTTGTGGCTAGACAAAAAAGTACTAATTTTCAGGTATAAATTTGTAAAAAAACTGTTCTTTGTTCTACACCTAATTGGGTAGTGGCAAATTATAAATAAGGACAGTTAGTTATGTATAAAGTCTTCAAGATACTTCCGGTTGCTCTGTTGATATCTGGTGCTGTGCATGCTGCCACCGATAATCCATGGTATGTGGGTGCGCGTGTTGGTGGTACGACTTACGATAACCTTGATGGGGTTATCAAAGGTCAGAATGCCGACAAGGATGATTGGGGTGGTGGTATATTTGTAGGTTATAACTTCAATTCTTGGTTTGCGTTGGAAGGCGGCTATACCTATTTGGGGCAGGCGGACTACGCTGATGATGGTTTCGAAGTGCAAGGGCTTGACCTGTTGGGTAAGTTTACCTATCAAGTGTCAAATTCATTTGATATTTACGCTAAGTTGGGGGGATTTGTCGGAGATGCCGATAACGGTGTAGTTAATGATGACAATACGAACTTAGCAGGTACGGCTGGGGTGGGTCTTGAGTACTTCTTTAACCGTGATTTATCTGCTCGAGCTGAATATCAGTATTATAACCAGGTAGGTAAAACTGACTCTCCTGGAGAAAGCGATATTCATTTTTACGGCTTGAGCTTGGTTTATCATTGGGGGGCACCAGCACCCGTGCCTGTCATCGAGCCCGAGCCTGAACCAATGCCAGAGCCAGTACCAGAAGTGGTTAAAGTTGAAGCTGTTGGCGCTGTGCTGCCGTTTGCCTTTGACAGTGACAAGTTGACTCAGCGTGATATTGAGATGTTACAACCTGTTGCGCAACAGCTGGTTAAATACCCGGATACCCAGCTTTATGTTGTTGGGCACACAGATAGTCGCGGCTCTCTGGAGTATAACCAGAAGTTATCTGAAGATCGTGCGGCCGTTGTTGCTGGGTATGTCGGCAATCACTTCGGTATTGATGAAACTCGTATTGTTGCCCAAGGCCGAGGTGAGCTAGAGCCGGTGGCAAACAATGATACCGAGGAAGGACGAGCGCGAAACCGTCGTGTTGAAGTCTTTGTTCCGGGTTTTGAAATGACTAAATAACATATTCTTTCGTTAGTCATTGTGATTAATACAAAAATCCAGCATCGGAAGATGCTGGATTTTTTGTTGCATGATTAATGGTTCGAGCAGTCCGTTGGTTTAAACCGCTTTGGCATTAGCGCCTTCAAGCTTGGCTTCTGCAGCCTTACAGGCAGCGGCGGTGAAGATAACGTCAGTTGAGCTGTTCAAGGCCGTTTCAGCAGAGTCTTGAATTACACCGATGATGAAGCCAACAGCGACAACCTGCATAGCAACTTCGTTTGGAATACCGAATAAGCTACATGCGAGAGGGATCAGCAGTAATGAACCGCCAGCTACACCCGATGCACCACATGCAGACACAGCAGCAACAACACTCAATAGCACGGCAGTGGCAACATCAACTTCGATGCCCATGGTGTGTACCGCAGCCAGTGTTAATACTGTAATAGTGATCGCGGCACCCGCCATGTTGATGGTCGCACCCAGAGGAATAGACACTGAGTAAGTATCTTCATGCAAGTCCAAATCTTTACATAGCTGCATGTTCACAGGGATGTTTGCTGCAGAACTTCGGGTGAAGAAAGCCGTAATACCACTTTCGCGGATACAGCGAAGTACCAGTGGATACGGGTTTTCTTTGGTTTTTACAAATACAATGATTGGGTTAACCACAAACGCAATGACTGCCATTGAGCCCAGTAGTACCGCTAGTAGGTGGCCATAACCAAACAGAGCATCAAAACCTGTTTCTGCAAAGGTATTGGCAACCAGGCCAAAAATACCGATTGGTGCAAGGCGAATGACAAAGCGGACAATCAGTGTAATGCCGTTAGACACATCATGGAAAACTTGCTTGGTAGCATCGCTGGCTTGGTGGAGGGCAAAACCAAGGGCAATAGCCCATGCCAAAATACCAATAAAGTTGCCTGACATAAGAGCGTTGACTGGGTTATCAACAATCTTGAATAGCAAAGTATTTAGTACTTCGGTAATACCTTCTGGTGGGGTTGCACCCGTTGCACCGGTTACCAGAGTTAAAGTGGTTGGGAAAAGGAAACTCATGGTTACGGCGGTCAGTGCTGCCATCAAGGTACCGAAGAGGTACAACACAATGATTGGTTTCATGTTTGTGTGTGCGCCTTTCTTCTGATTGGCGATAGAAGAAGCCACTAGAATGAAAACCAAGATTGGTGCTACGGCCTTCAGGGCACTGACGAACAGGCCGCCAAGAAAGCCGACTTTAACCGCTGAAGCGGGTGATACCACTGCGAGGATAATACCGGCGACAATACCAAAAAGTATTTGTACGACGAGGCTACCGTTCGCGACTCGGGCTAGAAAGGGTTGTGTTTGGTTCATAATACATCCTGCATATTTTATAGTTTTATCGCTAAGCATTAAATTTTGCTTGCGACACATTTTGTAACAGGAATTTTGGCACATTTCCATAGTCGATTAAAGAAACTTTTGGTTCACTAATATTTAACAACGTATTTCTGCTTATGGTGAGGGTGTTAATTATATTGGCTTGCTAGAGGGTGGTTGTTAAGAAATGCAAGGATTAGGCTGTGTGGAATGTTAAAAAGCCCACTGTGCAGTGGGCTTTGCGGGCGGTAGAGAGCGGCTAGTCTGGGGTTATGGGCTCAAGTGCGCTTGACTTATTCTTTACAATGTTCACGGTGTTTTTATTCAGGTCTTGCATAATTTCCAGTGTTTTGCGCTGTATCTGTTCGCTAACCTGGTGCTTGTTTTTGCTGTAATGACTCTTCATGATGTTTTGTATTGCCGTATCTAGCTCTTTGAACCGTGGATGGTTCGGGTTCTGCCTTGACCACTGGTGGAAATAGCTCTGTAGTTGAACCGGCTGATTTTGCTCCAGAGACTTAATCATGCCATCTACAGGTGTTAGTAATGATTCATGATATTTTGAGTCACTTTTTTGCGTACGCTGTTTACTCTTGTTTTTTTCAGTGAGCCAGAGTAGCACTGTGGCCACCCACAATAGGCCGAGACACAGGCTTAGCCACGGCCACCATCCTCTGTCATGGATTATTTCCGTCTGAACATTGCCCGGAACCTGTTCTGCATTGTCCAGTTGCAATGCTTGTGGCGGTAGGTAAGCCTGTGTACTTGGGTCTCCTGGCAGGACAGTAAGTGTCAGACCATCGATATTACTGGTTTCTTGCCGTGAACTGGCCGTATTCCACCAGTTGATTGATAATGCTGGCAGCGTGATTTCACCAGCCTGGCGGGGAATGATCACCTGCTTGATGGTCATGAATGTGAAGTCATTGTCGCTACCGTAAATAGGAGTCTCATCATAAACACGCACGGAATCCGGATACTGCAGGTTGAGGTTGGGTAGGGAACTTTGTTCGGCATTTTTGATGCGTAAAGTGATAGTGCGGCTGACGGGCTCGCCGACTTTTATTTCTTTCACATCAGGCTGCCATTGTTGCTCTAATTCAAGCGCTTCAGTAGGAAGCCACAAGCCTTGATAGTCAGCTGGCTTTGCTTGTACAGATAAAGTTAAGTCGTCGGCCTGCTGCTCAAAAGGGATTTGAAGGGTAGAGCCAAACCCGCGGTTGCCTTTGATAAGGTTACCGGTAAATTTTGCACCGCGTAGCAGGATATCCCCGGCCTTGTTGGCAGTGATCTGGTAGTCACGGGTAATGATTAGGTAGCGACGACCATTGAGTACGGTTTCGACCTGACGATCTTCGCCCAGTTGCTTTACATTCAGGCCATCACCGGAAGGTGCTTGCAGTGCTGCCTGGCTCATTTGCTCGCCAATACGGATTCTCACGGTATAGCGAATACTTTCGCCGACATAGAGATGATCTTTATTACTTTCCGCATCTATTCGAATTTCAGGCTTGGATGAACTCGTTGCCGTTTTATTCGCAGACTTCATGACCGTCATGGTAATAGGATCGGTCTGGCTGGCGCCGACACGAAAGCTCGGGATAGTAAACTCCCCGATTTCTTTTGCAGCAACAGCAATTTTCCATTCGGTTTGGCGGGTCACGACGCCGTTAACAAAGCTTGTTCCACTGCTTACCGATGGGGAGCCGTAATTGAAATCATCGTCCAGCACACTGAGATCAAGTGCATTGGTGTTGACGTTATCGTCGACGCTAATTGTCAATTGAAATACTTCATTAACACCGACGATATTTTTGGAAACGGTTGCGACGGCTTGTGCGGCATAGGATGACATTGAGAATGACAGTAGCCATCCAAGAAATAGCCATTTCAGCCAGTGAGTGGCCATATAAAATGTACCTTTAAAGTTAAACATATTTAATGTAATCATATATTTACCAAGAGTTTTCTGTTGCTTCAGGTGCTTGCTTTTCTCGAGCCTGTAAGATGAGCTGAGCGCGGATCAAGGCACTGGTATCATTAGGCACCTGTTCTAATTTTTTCAGAACTGGGTCACTGGCTGTCACGCTGTTTGGCGTCTCTTGGCCTTGTGAGTCTGTTACAGTATTGGCGCTGTTGCCGTTTTGTTCTTCATGAGTGTCCCCAGCTTGTGATGCTTGTGCTGAGGACTCTTCGCCTGATTGTTGTTGCACTCCAGAAGATTGAGCCTGTTGTTGGTTCATCTCATTATTCTGGTCATCATTGGATTGACTCTGAGCTTGCCCAGATTGCTGCTCGCTCTGCTGCTGGCCATTTTGTGGTTCACCTTGAGTTTGTTGGCTCTGATGCTGCGAACCATCTGGTTGATTTTGATCTTGGCCTTGTTGAGAATCAGCATTCCCTCCTGCCTGACCTTGTTGTTGGCCTTGCGGCTGCTCTTGGCGATGTTGTTGTGACTGGCGATCCTGAGGGGAATTATCTTGGGACTGCTGTTGCCCCTGAGATTGGTTTTGACCCTGCTCTGATTGCTGATGGTTTTGTTGCTGGCCATCTTGTTGCTGATTCTGTTCCTGCTGCTGGTTTCCTTGTTGTTGCTTCTCTTGCTGTTGTTGTAGGGCTTGGACTAACGACAGGTTTTTCTTAGCATCTTGATGATCAGGGTTCTTATCCAGAATCGATTGATACAGAGCTTCGGCTTGGTCTAAATCCCCCTTTTGCGCATAGGCATTGGCAAGGTTGTATTGGGATTGTTGATCAGAGAGCGGCGAGAGAGTTTCTATCGCCCCTTCAAAATCGCCTGCTCTATATTGCGCGGCACCACGCCATTGTGGCGAAGAAAATTGCTCTGCGGCTTCAGCAAATTTATCCTGCTCGAATAATTCATAACCCAAGCCGTCACGATTGGTAAACGGCGAAGTCAAGGATGCGGCGAATGCATGATCAACAGGGGTAACCATCAATACCGCAGCGATAATTACACCACGACGAAAGCCGAGCAGTGCAAGCAGGGCAATAGGAATTAACAGCCAGAACCCACCATTGATCCGTTCTTCGAGCTCTTTGCTTGCATCGCTATTGTTATTGCTCACTGGTTTCTCTGTTGCTTTGATTAGTGCGTCGATATCAAAGTTGGTGGGTTGGGAAAGTAGGAAAATACCACCGGTTAAGCGTGCTAACTCACGTAGAGACGCGACTTCCAGTTTATCGATCACTGTTTTGCCATTGCTATTGGTCAGCAGTGTGCCGTCTGGCAAACGAATTGGGGCGCCATCAGTTGTCCCAACCCCCAAAATAGAAAGTCGGTACTGATTATCATCCAGAAGTTTTTTGCTATCTCGGCTCTCCTTAGGGCTGAGACCATCCGTGATCAATATGATATCACCTTGCTGGTGGCCAGCTTGCTTAAGTAGGAGGATGGCTTCCCGGATACCTGCCGCAGCATTACTGCCCTGTATTGGCATGATCTCTGGGGAGAGGTGGGGAATAAGGCTTGCTAGCGTGGAGCTGTCTTTTGTTAAAGGGCTGACAATATAGCCATCTGCTGCATAAGTGACTAAACCTGTGCTGCCCTCTTTCCAACCGGGCAGGAGATCAAGCGCTTTGAAGCGGGCTTGGCTTAGACGGTTTGGTACAATGTCATCGGCATACATAGAGCGGGACATGTCCATGACCAAGACTCGAGCTCCAGATAGGCTAAATGCAGGAATTGGCGATTTTTGCCAACTTGGGCCTGCAATCGCAATAACGGCGAGAGTCCACAGGATACCGAGGGCTGGTAAGATCGCCCGAGATTGCGCTTTAGTCGATAGCCCAAGCTTTTCGGCCAAATGTGGTGCAATAAGCCCTTGTTTTGGCTTCTTTTTGGCTAACCACGGCAAGATCATTAGCAATGGGAGCAGAGCGATTAGCCAATAAGGATATAGAAAAGTAAAACTAACCATTACGCTTTCTCATAACAACAATAACGACTGACAATAACAGCGATAGGGCCAACGGGAACCGGAACAGCTCCTGACGAGGCCGCCAAGTTTGCTGGGCAGTATTGATAGGCTCTAGTTGGTCAATCATCTGATAAATTTGTTCTAACTCTTGCGGGTTTCGGGCGCGGAAGTATTGCCCTCCGGTCATTTCCGCAATGTGGGTTAGCATCCTTTCATCGAGATCGTGGGAAGGGTTAACCGTTCGAGTAGAAAAGAAGGTGCGCTGCTCCATCTCTTCAGCACCGACGCCGACCGTGTAAATTGTCACATTACTGCGAGCTGCGAGTTCAGCCGCTTCCAAAGGCTCAATGACACCAGCGGTATTGGCTCCGTCACTCAGCAGGACAATCACCCGCTGTGGTGCCTCACTATCAATGAAGGTCTTGGTCGCAATACCCAGCCCCTCACCGATAGCGGTACTTTGGCCAATAAGCCCTAATACCGTGCGGTCTAGCTGCTGCTGGACGGTATCTCGGTCAAAGGTCAATGGGGTTTGCAGGTACGCGTGGTTGGCAAACAACACCAGACCGAGGCGGTCGCCACTGCGCTTGCCGATGAACTGATGCAGCACATCTTTAACGGCCGTTAGGCGATCAATGGCTTGCCCGTCTTCGGTGATCATGTCTTTGATAGACATCGATCCTGATAAATCGACAGCGAGCATCATATCCCGGTGATCAGGGTTGATCTCGATCGGATCGCCATACCAGACCGGGCGTGAAAGCGCACCAATTAAAGCTAGCCATGCCGTTGCCATGACGATCACTAACCATCGGCTGATTCTGGCTTTTTGCCCGAGCCCATTGGGTAACTTGGGCAGTCTGATAGCCGAAGGCTGAGTTTTGGGTTTACTGAAGTAATAAACGGCAACGGGTAAAGGGATTAGCACGAAAGCCCAGAGCCAAGTAAATTCAAACATTACCAGACTCCTTGGATACTTCCGGCATGGTATGGAACTTGGCCTTGCGGATCCATTTCTGGGCTTGTTGGTAACACATAACAAATTGTTCTTTTTCTAACGGAGCTGGGGAGAATAACCCTTGCTGCCAAGTCTCTGACAAACGGATAAAGCCTTGGTCTTTTGGCTCAAGGTGTTGATCGAGGAACGCAAGCCAAGACTGGCCGGTTAAACCTGCTACGTACTCTCGCGAGTGGTATGACATAGCCACCTGACGCAATAGCAAGTTAACTTTGCTGAAATCCTCCGGGGATTTTAAAAATGTCAAATGCTGCAAGGCTTCACGTCTAGCAAGGCTGTAACGTCGTTGTTTCTTGAACGCCATCACCAAATATGCCATCGCAATACAAATGAGTAAGATAGCTACCCACCATCCCCACGCCAGAGGCCAAATCCCCGGAGCGTTAGGCAGGTGGATATCTGCAAGGGGAAGCGTCGGTAGAGTTGTTGCTTCAGCCATTTTCCCCTCCTTTATATGAGTTGAAACCGCAATGGCCCAATTGCTCCATCAACGTTCGGGCGGCAGACAAGTGGTGCAAAGGAATTGCTAGGCTTTTGCACATTTCCTGAATGAATTGCTGATGCTGCTGATACTGCGTGCTTAGGCTGTCACGGGTGCTTTGGGCGGAAAAGTCCAGCCAAGTAGCTTGGTGATCATCGGTGACAAATTCAACACCATTGAATGATGTATGTCCAAACTCCAATGGGTCATAGAGCTGAACGAACTGAAGCCGATTGTGTTGGCGCAGTTGGCTTAAGCGCCGTTTGTCTTTATCTTGCAATTGGTAGAAATCACTGAGTACGACAATCTCACTGCCCTTAGGGCAAAGGTGGTGAAGGTGCTTCAAGGCATCGGAGAAGTTCAAACGTTTACCATTGAAGTCGTCATTCTCATTTTCTCCACTCCCACATTCTTGATGGGCGGCGATCATGGCGTTGATTACTGTTAACGGTCCTTGTTGACGAGCTGTTGGTTTGCATTCGTACAGACGGTTGCCGTTAAACACAATGGCTCCGATTCGGTCTTGCTCACTGACTGCAAGCCAACTTAGCAAGCTGGAAAAGTGGGCTGCTTGAACGGATTTTAGCAATAACTGCGTACCGAATTTCATACTTGGACTGACATCGATCAGTAACATCACCGGTTGCTCGCGCTCTTCGGTGAATAGTTTCGTGTGAGTTTTCCCGGTACGTGCAGTGACGCGCCAGTCAATGGCGCGGATATCATCGCCAGCTTGATAAGGGCGCACTTCGGCAAAGTTCATGCCGCGCCCTTTTTGGCGGCTTTGGTGCTGGCCATTAAGCTGTGACCAAACACTTTGGGCTGGTGGTAGCCATCGTACTGACTGGTTTTTGTATTGCAGAAGCTCAGCCAGACAGAGGTTAACACCATCACTATGGGCAGGAAGTGTTGGAGTTAAGTCCTGTGAAGTCATGCGCAGGCAACCTGAGTAATTAATTGCTCGATGATGGTGTCTGGTGCCACTGCTTCAGCCTGCGCCTCATAGCTAAGGAGCAAGCGGTGGCGCATAACCGGGTAAGCCATTAACTGGACGTCTTCGGGAGTGACAAAATCTCTACCGCTTAACCATGCATGAGCGCGGGCACAGCGGTCAAGTGCAAGTGTGGCTCGTGGGCTGACCCCCATTTGTAGCCAGTTGGCAAGTTGTTCACTGTAACGGTGAGGATGCCTGGTCGCCATGATTAAGCGGATAATGTATTGCTCAACTTCTTCTGCCATATGGATATTGAGCACTTCTCTACGGGCAGAAAAAATTTCTTCCTGGCTGATCTGTACCGACTCCTCAGGAGTGTGCCCCAAAGCCTCTCCTCTGTTGAGCCGCAGGATTGCCAACTCGCTACTTTCGTCTGGATACTCCACATTCAGCTGTAGCAAAAAACGGTCCAGCTGTGCTTCGGGAAGGGGGTAGGTACCTTCTTGCTCTATCGGGTTCTGGGTCGCCATGACCAAAAATAACGCCGGGAGTTGGTAGGTCTTGCGACCGGCAGTGATCTGCTTTTCAGCCATTGCTTCTAGCATCGCGGCTTGCACTTTGGCTGGTGCCCGGTTGATCTCATCGGCGAGCAACAAGGCATTGAATATGGGGCCTGGCTGGAAAGTGAAATCCCCCGTTTCGGGACGGAAAATATCAGTGCCTGTTAAATCGGCAGGTAAGAGATCAGGCGTAAATTGAATGCGGTGGAAGTTTCCCTCAATACTATCAGAGAGCACTTTTACGGCTCGTGTTTTTGCCAGCCCAGGAGGCCCTTCAACTAAAATATGGCCGTCAGCAAGTAGGGCGATCATTAACTGTTTAACAAGATTTGGTTGACCGATGACCTGGGTATTCAGGTGTGATTGAAGGCGTTGAAAAGTCGTTGTCAACATGGGGAGTTATTTTCCTTAAATGAAACAGTCAAATATGAAAAATAAGACTGATAGAGATGGCTTAAGTTCATTACCAAGGTTCAGTTGGTGATAAATTGGCCTTTTTCCTCATTATTCTGATCGGTCTAATGGTGTTTTTCAGTGACTATTGATGCACTTTTACAGTGCAATCTTGCACAAGCTAAAGTCAAAGTTTAGCTATTCCCTCATTCTATATCATTGTTTTCGCTTATATAAAACCTGGCACTTATTATGCTATCAAAAGTTAACATTAGTGACACATTTATAGGTAGATTTAGGTTTTGCAGTTTAGTGTGATTCTATGCAGGAATATTGGTACGACCATTGATACTCCGTGTTGATATTGCTATGTGACTGTGTTCTTATAATATTCGTGCAATGTAATAGTCACCTGAGTGTCTTTTTCACTCGCTAGGATGCAACAAGATTAAAAATAAGGCTGAATAAACAGCCTACGTTGGTTAGTGCCCTTTATTGATAGGATAATTGTAAGTATCTGTATTTAAGGGTAGTAAGTCATCATAAAGATGGAATGGAGTCTTCTGTAATGAGTAAAAAAGCATTAGTAACTGGTGCAAAAGGTGGTATTGGTTCAGCGATCACTAAAGGATTAGTGGATGCGGGTTTTCGTGTGATTGCCACATATTTCCCAAGCGGTGAAGCCAAGGCTAAAGAATGGTTTAAAGAGAATAATTATTCGGAAAGGCAGGTTCGTTTGTTCCCGCTGGATGTTACGGATGCTGATTATTGCGCAGAAGCTCTGGCAACATTGTTGCAAGAGGAAGGTAACATTGATGTGCTTGTCAATAATGCCGGTATCACACGCGATACAACGTTCAAGCGCATGTCTAAAGAGCAGTGGAGTGATGTGATCACAACAAACTTGAACAGTTTGTTTAACGTGACTCAGCCGCTATTTGCTTCAATGTGTGAGCACGGTAACTCACGTGTAATCAATATTTCCTCAGTAAACGGTCTTAAAGGTCAGTTCGGACAGGCGAACTACTCTGCTGCTAAGGCAGGGATGATCGGCTTCACCAAAGCACTTGCTGCTGAAGGTGCACGCTCAGGTGTGACGGTTAACGCCATTGCCCCGGGTTACACCGGTACCCCAATGGTAGAAGCCATTAAGCCAGAAGTACTTGATAGCATTAAAGCTGAAATCCCAATGAAGCGCCTTGCTGCGCCAGCTGAAGTTGCAGCTGCGGTGACTTTCTTGGCGAGCGATGCTGCTGCCTACATCACAGGCGAAACACTGTCTGTGAACGGCGGCTTGTACATGCACTAATGGTTTAATTTCTGAATTTCGAAAGGACGCAAAAAATCATGGCAAAAGTATATATCGTTGCGGCTAAACGTACGCCTATCGGTAGTTTCAATGGTGCGCTGAAATCAGTGCCTGCTCCTCAACTTGCCGCAGTGGCAATTAAAGCGGCGTTGGAAGAGGCAAACGTAGACCCTGCTAATCTTGATGAAGTTATTCTAGGTAATGTAGTTGGTGCTGGACAAGGTATGGGCCCTGGCCGTCAGGCAGCTATCTATGCCGGTGTTCCTCAGGAAGTACCAGCTTACAGCTTAAACATGGTCTGTGGCTCGGGTATGAAAGCGGTTATGGATGCTGCTGCTCATATCAAGGCCGGTGATGCTGAACTTGTCGTTGCTGCCGGTGCAGAGAATATGTCCCAGATCCCATTCTGCGCACCCGCTACAATTCGTGATGGTCAGAAAATGGGCTCTCTAAGCCTTGACGATCTACTTATTTCTGATGGTCTGACGGATGTGTTCAATAAGTACCACATGGGTGTAACAGCTGAAAATGTTGTTGCCAAAGTGGGCCTTACCCGTGAGCAACAAGACAACTTTGCCTTGGCAAGCCAGCAAAAAGCGGTTGCCGCGATTGAGCAAGGCAAGTTCGCCGGTGAAATTGCCCCTGTTGAAGTGACTATTCGCAGAAAAACCAGCGTTGTAGATACCGATGAGTATCCAAAGGCGGACGCAAGTATTGAAGGCTTGGCGAAACTACGCCCGGCATTCAAGAAAGAGGGTGGTTCTGTAACAGCGGGTAATGCGTCAGGCATCAACGACGGTGCTAGTGCGATTATTGTTGCCTCAGAAGCCGCCGTCGAAAAATATGGCCTAACACCGTTAGCTGAAATTGAAAGCTATGCTCAAGCAGGCATTGCCCCAGAGGTTATGGGACTCGGTCCTGTACCTGCTGTGATTAAAGCACTTGATAAAGCAGAGCTAAACATTGCTGATGTTGGTTTGTTCGAATTCAATGAAGCTTTTGCGGGTCAGGCTCTGGGTGTATTACACGAATTGGCCGACGAGCTAGGGTCTCAAGTAGAAGACTTGGCCGAGCGTTCCAATGTTAATGGTGGTGCGATTGCATTGGGACACCCTCTAGGTGCTTCAGGTAACCGTATTATTGTCAGCCTTCTTCACGAAATGCGCCGCCGCGGCACTGAACATGGCTTAGCCACGTTGTGTGTTGGTGGTGGTATGGGTACAGCGATTGTACTGAAGAGCGTCTAATTCAACTGTAAAGCTAACCAGTACCTGTATTCATCATGGCACAGGTACTTAACCATTCTTTTAATGAAGGAAAATTGCTATGTATACGGAAATGTTTAAATCTTTCTCTGAGCAGACTGAAAAATCTCTAGCGCCATACGTTAAGTTCAACAAAGTCTTTACCAAGAACGTTGAAGAGCTAACTGAGCTTCAGCTTGCTGCTGTTCGCGCTTACAGCGAGCTAGGTCTTTCTCAGCTTAAGGCTGTTAGCGAAGTAAAAGACGTTCAGTCATTCGCTGCTTACAACAGTCAGCAGCTAGAAACGCTGACTAAGCTTTCTCAGCAGCTAATCGATGACAGCAACAAGTTCACTGCAATCGCTCAGTCTTTCAAGTCTGAAGTGGAAGAGCTAGTTGCTGAAAACGTAAAGCAAGTAACTCCAGCTTAAGAAAAATGGCCACTCTGCCGCCCCCGTTCTGGGGCGGCATTTTTAGTCCAAAATTAGAGGTCATTGGAATGAACCAGAACTTTTTTTCGGACTACTTTGCCAAGCTCCAGGAAATGAACCAAATGTGGTGGAAGGAGCTGGATTCAGGCAAGGCAGCCATGAATACTCCCCTTAATAAAGCGCTCAATGAAATTAGCTTGGAGGATACTTCCGAGTTCATCGAAAAAGCATCAGCGCAGCCAGCCGTTATTGCACAGTTGCAAATGGACTGGTGGGAAAACCAAATGAAGATTTGGCAAAATGTCGTCATGAAAAATGGCGATCAGTCAGATTTTATTCAGCCCGAAAAAGATGATAAGCGCTTCACCGATCCTGCATGGGAAAATGAGGCGTTTTACAACTATATCAAGCAATCTTACCTGCTATTTAGCAATAAGATGAAAGAGTCCATCGAATCGATCGAAGGGCTTGATGAGAAGGCCAAGGAGCGTTTGAGCTTCTTTTCGCGCCAGGCGATTAACGCTTTGTCGCCAACCAACTTTATCACCACCAACCCAGAGCTGGCCAAGCTGACGGTTGAGAGCAATGGTGAAAACCTGATCAAAGGGATGGAGCTGCTTCAACAAGATCTGCAGTCGAGTGCCGATGTACTGAAAATTCGCATGACCAATGATGCGGCATTCCAGTTGGGTGAAAACGTGGCCAATACTGCGGGTGATGTTGTTTATAAGAACCACCTGTTTGAGCTGATTCAATACAAGCCGTTGACCGAAAAAGTTAACGCGACACCGCTGTTGATCGTGCCGCCGTTTATCAACAAGTATTACATTTTGGATCTTCGTGAGAAGAATTCAATGGTACGTTGGCTGGTAGAGCAGGGTCATACCGTATTTATGATGTCTTGGCGTAATCCAGATGCCAGTATGTACGATGTGGATTTTGACGATTACGTTGTTGATGGTGTGGTTAAAGCGGTTGATGTTGTCGAAGATATCACTGGCGAGAAGCAAATCAATGCGGCGGGTTACTGTATCGGCGGTACGCTGCTAGCGACGGCATTGGCTTACTATTCGGCCAAGCGTATGCGCAGCCGTATCAAGTCGGCGACATTCTTTACCACGCTGCTAGATTTCTCTCAGCCAGGAGAGATCGGTGCTTATATCAATGATCCGATTATTTCGGCCATTGAAGCGCAGAATGAAGCTAAAGGGTATATGGATGGTCGCTCTTTGAGCGTAACGTTCAGCCTGCTGCGTGAAAACAGCCTGTACTGGAACTACTACATCAACAATTACCTAAAAGGTAACAGCCCAATCGACTTCGATTTGCTGTACTGGAACGGCGATAGTACCAATGTAGCGGTAGCGTGTCACAGTACACTGCTGCGCCAGTTCTACTTGGAAAACCGTCTTGTTGATCCGAAAGGGTTTAAAGTAGGTGGGGTGTATATTGATCTTGCTAAGATCAAGATCCCAACATACTTTATCTCAACCCAGGAAGATCACATTGCGTTGTGGCAGGGTACCTACCGTGGCGCACGCAAGCTTGGCGGTAAGTCCACGTTTGTGCTGGGCGAGTCTGGTCACATTGCGGGTATTGTTAACCATCCGGCGAAGAACAAGTATGGTTTCTGGACCAATGCAAAATCTTCGGCTGAGCCTGAAACATGGTTGAAAGGGGCGAAGCGCCAGGAAGGTTCCTGGTGGGGCCACTGGAACGAGTGGATGGCTGGCTTCGAAGAGGCCGAGGCGGTTGATGCACGCTCTGCAGGTAGCGATAACTACCCGGTTAAGTGCAATGCACCTGGTGATTATGTGATGCAGAAATTGCCGATCGAAGTGTCTAACGTGTTGCAAGGCCAACCGGAAGAAACAAAGGCTTAATTGTAGCTACTCTGATATGTTGAAAACCAGCACATATGTGCTGGTTTTTTATTATAAAGATACTATTAACGCGATTGCAGGAAGGGCTTTATTGTCTAAATCAAGATAAAAGAGTTACTATTGACAGGCCTTCCTTGTTGGGAGAAATAATTGATTGATTGTCAGCCAAATGTTCTGTGTATACAAAACTTAACCTTCATCTTGCTGTTGGTAAATCATATCCATGGCTTCTAACATTTGTCCCGCACCATAGTAACCATTTTCGTATGCTTTTCTTAGCCAAAGAATGGCATTATCAACTTCGCCGATTTCCAGTAGTGATAATGCTAGTTGCATCTGAGCATGAGGATAATCTTTCTTTGCTGCAAGAGTCATATAGTATATTGCAGCTTCTTGGTTTTTATCGACCAGATAGCCATTTAATAACATTTGTCCAGCACTGTACTGCTCTACAGTGCCATCACAATATAACCACTCTGATATCCAGTTAAACTCTTCTAGGGATAACCTACCTTCTATCGCCCTCCCTGAAATTACCCTACTACGGTAGGGGCCTAATCCATTACAGTAAATAGCGTAGATATTAGATAATTCTGTGACTTCTTGTTCTTGTATACCTTTTTCAAAATAAGATATCGCTTCTTCACAGCCGCTACTCTTTCCTTTGGCATTTAAGATCTTCCATCCTTGGTAAAAATGACTTTGAAGAAATGCTTCGCTATACGAGTATGCTGCTGTACAAGACTCTGGAATCGTTGAGTAGGATGAACATCCAGTAACAGATAAGCCTAAAATAAAAAATATAGTAGGTAATTTTAAATTGTTTAAGGTAGTCAACTTTATATCCTTATTCCTTGTACTAACTGCTGAAATACTGCAGTGCTATATATTTTCTTAGTTACTAGCAGGTGAACAGTAAGAAGAGCGATGTTTAATTATGTCTATAAAAGCTAAGTGGATGAGTTGATTTTTAAGACTACGCTTCGAAGGAAAATATATCAAGCTTGGGTTCAGGTAGGGGATATACTGACGCTAAAATAAACAGGAAAATGTATTCTATTATCCAGCACCGAATTTCCTCTCGGTGCTGGTTAGCATGTGTTGTTTATAAATCGCTTGGGATAGGCATCGCTTTCAAATCAGTAGAGATGATTAACTCTGCTTCTGTCGCGGCCTGAATTTCGTCAATTGTTGTCCCCGGGGCAAGCTCGGTCAGCATCATACCTGCCTCGGTGATTTTGATGACGCCCATTTCGGTGACAATCAAGTCGACCTGATTGGCTGCGGTAAGCGGTAGTGAACAGTGTTTGAGCAACTTTGGCTTGCCCTTGACGGTGTGTTCCATGGCGACAATGACTTTCTTTGCCCCAACCACAAGATCCATCGCGCCACCCATTCCCGGTACCATTTTGCCAGGGATGATCCAGTTGGCGAGGTTACCGTGCTGGTCGACTTGCAGCGCGCCCAGCACCGTCGCATCGACGTGCCCGCCACGGATGATGGTAAACGAATCGGCACTGTGGAAAGTGCAGGCACCGATGGTAGCAGTAATGGGCTGGCCGCCGGCATTGACCAGATCCGGGTCAATGTTGGCTTCATCCGGCATTTCGCCAATGCCGATAAGACCATTTTCAGCCTGCAGCAGAATTTCGATATCCGATGAGGTCTCATTAGCAACAAGACTTGGTAGGCCGATGCCCAGGTTGACCACGTCACCATCATGAAGCTCTTGGGCAACACGCCATGCAATCATGCGACGGATCTGATGCTTCTCTCGTTGAATTGTCATGATTAGGCTCCTTGGTAAATATGGTCAATGAACAGTCCTGGAGTGTGTACTGCTTCAGGAGCAATGTCACCAGCCTTGACCAAGCATGCCGCTTCAATAATGACGGTATCGGCGGCGGTGGCCATTAACGGGTTGAAGTTTTGTGTTGTTCCTTTGTAGACGGTGTTGCCTTTGGTATCGACAACAGAGCCGCGGATCAAGGCAAGATCAGCGCGAAGCGGTTTTTCCAATAGGAAGTCTTTACCATCGACTTGGATCACTTGCTTGGATTCAGCAATCATTGTACCGAGACCGGTTGGGGTCAAGACCCCGCCGAGACCGGCTCCAGCAGCACGAATACGTTCGGCCAGAGTGCCTTGCGGTACGAGTTCAACATCTAGCTCGCCGCTGTTCATTTGCGTGCCGGTTTCAGGGTTGGTGCCGATATGGGAGGCATACAGTTTACTGATACGCTTGGCCTTGATTAGACGGCCAGATCCCGTTTCTGGTGTACCGGTGTCTGTGGTGATCAAGGTGATATTTTTGATATCGGATTCAAGGATGATATCAATCAGTCCCTCGGGGGCCCCGTTGGCCATGAAGCCACCGATCATGATGGTCATATCGTCTCGCAGCAGGCTGGCGATCTCGCTAGCAGAAATAGATTTTTTCATGGTGTGCTCCTATTGGTTCGCCTGGCATCGACGGATAATCACTGCTGTGCCCATACCGCCACCGATACAGAGGGAGGCCAAGCCATAGGTTTGCTGTGAACGTTCGAGTTGGTAAATCAGTGTGGTCAGAATGCGGTTGCCAGATGCCCCGAGTGGGTGGCCTAGGGCGATTGCGCCGCCATTCAGATTGGTACGAGACTCAAGCCAGGATTTATCTACACTGTGTTTCTCGCACAGTTCTTTCATTACCCCGAGGGCCTGGGCTGCGAACGCTTCATTGAGCTCGAAACATTCGATATCGGCTAGGGTGAGTTTGGCTTTATCGAGGGCGTTGGCGATGGCCGGTACCGGGCCAAGGCCCATCACCTTTGGAGAGAGTCCTGCTTGCCCACAAGCGACGATCTCAGCCTGCGGGGTGAGATTGTAGCGTTCTACCGCTGCTTTGGAAGCGAGAATAATGGCAGATGCGCCGTCATTAATGCCGGAGGCATTACCTGCCGTCACGGTACCCTCTTTTTTGAATGCGGTACGAAGGCTTTGCAGCTTTTCCAGAGTCGCATCAGCTTTCGGGTATTCATCAATGCTGACGCTGTATTGCTGGCGACGGTGGGAGACATTGACTGGTTCGATTTCATCGCTAAAGCCATGCTCTTTGATGGCTGCAGTCGCTTTCTGCTGGCTTGAGAGGGCAAACTGGTCTTGTTCCTCGCGAGTTAGCTCGTGCAATTCGGCAATGTTTTCAGCCGTGATCCCCATGTGGTACTGGTTGAACACATCCGTTAGACCGTCTTTGATAATTGAGTCATCAAGAGTGAGCTGGCCCATTTTTACCCCATCACGCAGTGGGTTTGCAGAAATGAAAGGTGCTTGGGACATGCTTTCCATCCCACATGCGATAACAATCTCAGCTTCACCGGCACGAATATGGCTGACACCATCCATCACGGTTTTCATGCCTGACCCACAGATCATGTTAAGGGTATAAGCGGGCACGGTTTCTGGGATACCTGCCAAAACGGCAGCTTGCCTGCCTGGGCCCATACCGATCCCTGCGCTTAGGACATTACCGGCAATTACTTCATCAACCAGGCTTGGATCGAGATGACATTGCTCAAGAGCGCCCTTGATGGCGGTAGCCCCTAGCTGAGGGGCAGAGACTGGGGCTAGGGCACCATTAAAACTGCCGATAGGGGTGCGTTTCGCGGCAACAATGTATACAGATTCCATACAACTTCCTGTTTCAGTTTGATTTGTTATCAACAGTGTATGGGGGGCGGGCCCAGGGGTGTTATAGGCATAGATTCAAATCTGATTTGCGAAAATGCAAAAATAAGATGCGTGCTTGGTCACGCCAATTAGTACTCAGAGTGATTAGTCTGGCTGTAATTTGCTTTGTTCAGTTAATGGATCACTTGAGGGTGGAACTATGAGTTATTCAATTGCATGTGCACCTTGCTGCTGGGGTGTTGAATCTTCTGACAATCCGCATAACCCAAATTGGATGACGGTATTGTCGGAGGCAAGGTTGGGGGGATTTACCGGTACAGAGCTGGGGCCTTATGGTTTTTTGCCTCTCGATGCCGACACTGTCAACACGGCGTTGTACATCAAAGAGTTGGAAATTTGTGCCGGTACTATATTCGAGCCGCTCTCTGAGCCGGGAAGTTACGAAGACATCATAAGCAAAACTAAACGCTTGTGTGGTTTGCTGCAAAAGATTGGCTGCGAAAAATTGGTCGTCATTGATTGTGTCAATGACATCAGAAGCCGCTATGCCGGCATGCCAGAGCAAGCGCCAAGGCTGGATGATGCTCGTTGGCAACAGATGATGAGCACTATCAGAGATATTGCCGAAATTGCTAAGCGCCATGAGATCAGGGCGGTTGTCCACCCTCATGCTGGTGGCTATATCGAATATCGGGATGAGATCGACCGTATGCTGGGCGATTTGCCTGCTGAAGAGGTAGGGCTTTGCCTTGATACCGGCCATCTCTATTACGCCACGATGGATCCGGCCAAAAGTTTGGTGGAGTACGCAGACCGGCTGGAATATGTTCACTTTAAAGACGTCAACCAGCAGCGATTGCAGCACGCTATCGATAAGCAAGTTGGTTTCTGGCAAGCCTGTGCCGATGGTGTGATGTGTCCACTTGGCGAAGGGGCGGTGGATTATAACGAGGTTGCTGAGGCTTTGGAGTCCATTGGTTACCACGGCTGGATCACGATAGAGCAAGAGCGCGATCCTCGCCATTCAGACACGACATTACCCGATATTAAGAAAAGCCGTCAGTTCTTGGTTGAGAAAGGCTTCATCTAGGTAGTACGAAACAGAATTTTGTTTAGTAGTTTGTCATGTAGAGGATGTAATTATGGCAATAAAGATAGCGTGTGCACCTTGCTCGTGGGGAGTGGAAAACTCAGAGCAAGGCGGAAACCCCAGTTGGGCGAAAGTGTTGGTCGAGGCACGTGAAGCGGGTTATGAAGGGATTGAGCTTGGGCCCGTTGGGTACTTCCCTGAAGACCCGACTATCCTTGCGAGCTCTTTGCGAGTGAGGGGAATGAATGTATGTGCTGGAAACCTTCATGGTGACTTCAGTTGTCCTGACTCTAAAGAGCAGGTACTTGAAAAAGCGCTGCGGGTGATTGATCTACTCAGCGCTATTGGAGTCGATAAGCTGATCATTATGGATCGTGCCAATGCTGCGCGGGATGCCTATGTAGGGCATGGTGTTATCGCACCTAGACTCAAGCAAGAGCAGTTGCAGGCAATGATATCGACTATGTCTGAGGTTGCCAAAATGGCTGCGGCAAAAGGGGTACGAACCTTGTTGCATCCTAGCTCAGGGGGCTTTGTCGCTTTTTCTGATGAGATAGCCTCAGTGCTGCATGCAATTCCGGCTGAACGCCTTGGCCTGTGCTTGGATGTCGGCCATTTGTTTATTGATGGGATGAAGCCTGAAGAGTTTATCCGTCGCTATGCTAACCGCCTGGAACACCTGCATTTTAAAGATGTGGACGGTCAGCAATTACATAATGCGATGCGTGATCGCTGCGGGATGACCCATGCATTCAGTAAAGGCCTTACCCGCCCATTAGGCGAGGGTAGTATCAATTTTTCTAATATCTTCAAGGTATTGCAGGATATTAATTATCAAGGCTGGATTGTTGTTGAGCAAGAGCGTGCTGTCAGCCAGCTTGATCATGTGAAAATGGATATGGCGAAAAGCCGTGGGTATCTGGCTGAACATTGCGTGTAAGGGTTGAGATGATTGTTACCGATCCTTGGTTTTACATTACTGCCGTACCCGCTGTATTGATTTACGGGATCGGTAAAGGCGGTTTGGGCGGAGCGTTAGGGATCATCGCGGTTCCCCTGATGGCCCTGGTGGTTTCGCCAACTCAAGCCGCTGCTATCTTGCTGCCTATCCTGTGTGTGATGGATGCATTTGCGGTCAAGCAGCACTATCGTAGTGCTGACTATTCGGTACTGAAGCAAATGCTGCCGGGCTCTTTATTAGGGGTATTGCTAGCAGGGCTGTTTCTAAGCGTAACCCCTGAATCCGGACTCAAACTTTTGATTGGGGTGTTATCGCTGCTGTTCTGTGTGCAGTATGTGCTGGGCGGTAGCCAGGATGAGAAAAAGCCCGGTAAAGCCAGTGCATGGTGGTGGAGCAGCTTAGGAGGCTTTTCCAGTACGGCAATCCATGCTGGTGGCGGGCCGGCCAGTATTTACCTGTTGCCGTTGCGGCTAGAAAAAGTCACTTTGATTGCCACGATGGCAGTGCTGTTTGCCATTATCAATCTGGCCAAGCTGATCCCCTACACCATGCTCGGAGAGTTTGATACTACCAACTTGATGACGGCGGCAGTACTCATGCCCCTGGCTCCTGTTGGGGTGTATATGGGGGTCTGGCTTCTTCATCGTGTTAGTCAGGATGTTGTGTACCAGCTGTGTTACCTGTTTCTTTTTCTTTCCGGAATGAAGCTAGTAACTGACGTTCTTTAAATAGGCCACCTACATGAGTAGGTGGCTTCGTATGTTACCGATTAACAGAGCGAGCGATTCGGGTGTAAGTCGCATTCGACTTACACCCTTCTTGAGATATCTTTACCTTCTTCAAGTCAGTGGCTTATAGCCATGTACCATCTCTTTGAGGTGTTGTTATAAAACACAATAAATGTAAATCATTCTTAATCTTATTTCATCGGCGCCCAGATAAGCTTGAGACATGATCGTGTGGCTGTTTAACGGTATAAACCCCAAAACAGCGACTACGTGCGCGGAAAGTGAGAGGCTGCAAATCGATAGTCGCTCAAGTTGTGTATTACTTTGATATATCTCCTCATATTTTCTATCTCTTTTTTATACTGTTTTTATACATATTCAATGACTTAGCTAACCTTATACCTAGGAGGTATTGAATGTGTGATAAAAACTGTTCATTTGACTTATCTAAACGGCACTTACTGAAGTTATCAGCCGGAGCGGTGGCTTTTGCGGCTGTTGGCGGGCTTCCTTCTGTCTCTTATGCCGCCTCGCTAACAAAAGAAGAGCGGGATGCGATGACGCCAGATCAGGTGATTAAGTCTTTGCTTGATGGTAATCAGCGCTTCATAAAAGGGGAGGGGGTAGAGCATGATTACCTTGCTCAGCAAAGAACAAGCCAGCAAGGACAGTACCCTTCTGCGGTCATTTTAAGCTGTATTGACTCCAGGGCTCCGGCAGAAATCGTTTTGGATGCAGGAATTGGCGAGTTATTTAATAGCCGAGTGGCAGGTAATGTATCGAACAGTGATATCTTAGGAAGTATGGAATTTGCTACCGCTGTCGCTGGGGCAAAAGTCATCATGGTGATGGGGCATACAAAATGCGGTGCTGTTCAGGGTGCCATTGCCAATGTTGAGATGGGCAATTTGACTTCATTACTTGATAAGATAAAATCAGCCGTTGGTAAAACTAAATTTGATGGAGAACGGACGCCAGAAAATTACGCTTTTGTCGATGCTGTTGCGAAAACTAATGTTCAATTAACGTTGGATGAAATAAGAAAGAATAGCGAGACAATACGAGATTTAGAAACAAAGGGTACAATTAAGCTAGTTGGTGTGATGTACGATATTTCCAATGGAAAAGTCGAACTATTGTAATTAATGATAATTTAAATAGTGTGCTGGCAATCATTTGTGAATTACATCACATCATATTTAAATTTATCTGTATATGATTTGGCTATCTTTATAGGGGATAGTTTGATGAGATTTGATACGGCCACGCTATTAGTATTTATCCAGGGTGTATTGCACACCTTGGTTAATGCTATTTATTCGTGTGTCTGTATCAGTCCAAGTGATAACCTAGTCTCTGGATCTGACAAGGAACTGGATGCAATTGCATCGGACTATAACCAGCTATATATCTGTGTTGGTGATATGCTTGGTAAGCCGTTCAGGTATTGGTGCGAAGTGACTTGTGCACGATGGAAAAGTCATCATCAGTACCGTGCGGAGCAAGTTCGCACACTGCTTTCATTGTTGTCACTGACATACCTATATTTTGCGAAGCAGGTAGCGGCCAGTTCCTTGGTGTGTTTCTATCGCTATGCACCAGCGAACGCTGCTACGTCTATTACAAATGGTACTGTATCACTTGGTCGTGAACATGCTAGCAAAAGTAACGTAACTCACGTTAGCATCCATCCAATGAGCAGCAATCGTCGTAAGATGATTGCTGCTTTTTTTGTTTTTAATAACAGCAGCTTATCAAGTTGCTAGCGAGGTCGAAATGTATATTGTTTGTGTAGCAGCGTGCCCAACTGGAATTGCCCATACCTATATGGCGGCAGAAGCCCTTGAAGTATTGGGCAAAGATCACGGTTGGGAAGTCAAGGTAGAAACTCAAGGCAGCACAGGTATTGATAATGAGATCACCGCCGATGATATTGCTAGGGCTGATGGCGCTATCATTGCTGCAGAAATTGCAGTGGAAGGCATGGACAGGTTTGAACCACTCACGGTTCTTGAATGTGCGGTGGCAGACCCAATTAAACAGCCTGATGCAGTGTATGAAACCATGATGCATTTAATTCATAATAATTAAGGATAATTACCATGGCCCTACTATTAAAAAAAGAAAAAACTGAAATAGATAAATTACGTGAAGCGTTAATGACCGGCGTTTCATACATGATTCCAGTTATTGTAGCTGGTGGTATGATGCTGGCTTTTGGTTCATTATTTGAAACCTTAACTGGGGTTGATTTAAAAGAAAGCAATTCTTTAGCTGCTCAATTAATAAATGATTTAAAAACATTTGGTTTATATGGACTGACATTATTATTCCCGGTTATTGCCGCCTTTGTTGGGTTTGGCCTGGCGGGAAAACCTGCCATAGCACCGGGTTTAATTGCCGGTATGTTGGCCCGTGACATGCAAATGGGCTTTTTAGGGGCACTATTGGGTGGTTTGATGGTGGGGTATTTAGTCCGCTGGATGCTGGCCAATATCAAGCTGCCAAAAGAGTTCCGCAGCCTATTGCCGATGGTGATTATCCCGCTAATCGGCTCGGCAATCATTCTGTTTGTCATGAAATATATTGTCGGTTATCCGCTTATTGCTCTCAATACTGGCCTGGAGAATTGGTTGGTCGGCATGTCCGGTGGCAACAAAGTGGTGATGGCAGCTGTGCTTGGGGCAATGGTAGGTTTTGACTTGGGGGGACCAATCAACAAGGCGGCTATCACGGTGAGTCTCGGTTTGTTTGCCCAGGGGATCTTTGAGCCCGTTACCGCGTCACATATTGCTATCATGATCGCACCGTTTGGTATCGGTCTGTCAACGATTTTCGCCAAGCAATACTACAGCAAAGAATTGCAGGAAAATGGCCGTGCAGCCCTGATGATGTCATGCGTAGGCATCAGTGAGGGGGCAATACCTTTTATCCTCGCCAATCCAGCATTAATCATTATTAATACCGTCGGCAGTGCCATTTCAGCTGCGATGGTGATCATGTTTGACTCAATAGTACAAGCGCCAGCAGCAGGGATCCTTGCGCTGATTCTATCGTCCAATTTCTTCTTGTACTTCATTTCTATCGCTACCGGCGTGGCTTTTGTCGCTGTTGCTACCACGGTACTGATGAAGCGACAGTTCACTAAGCAGGCCACAGAGGCTGAGACCCAGCAGCAAGCAGCGAAATCCGCTTAAGGTATTAATGATGTCATTGAATAAAAAAGCGTACATAGTTCCTCATACCCACTGGGACCGCGAGTGGTATTTCAGCACTGAGGAGTCTCAAGTATTGCTGGTCTTCACCATGCAGCAAGTCCTGGAGCAGCTTGAGCAAGACGATGGTCTGCCTTGTTTCGTGCTCGATGGGCAGTCGGTGATGCTCGAGGATTACTTGAGTGTGGTACCGGAAGACAGCGACAGGGTGAAAGCTCTGGTCGAGTCGGGCAAGTTGTTGGTTGGTCCTTGGTATACCCAAACTGATCAGTGTGTTGTCCACGGCGAATCACAAATCAGGAACTTGATGTGGGGGTGTCGTGATGCCAAACGCTTCGGCGCAGTCATGAAAGTCGGTTATGTACCTGACTCTTTCGGCCAAAGTGAACAGCTTCCTCAGCTACTTAAGCATTTCAATATCGATAAATGCGTCTTTTGGCGTGGGATCTGGGAAGGAATTTGTGGCAATACTGAATTCGTTTGGCGGGCTCCAGATGGCAGTGAAGTAACCACGGCGGTACTCGAGTTTGGCTATAGCGCATTCCAGGGGATGAAGCCAATGGAAACGCATCTTGAGGGTATTGATCAGAAGATGAGTGAGCGCTTCTGGCCCGGCGAGCGGGACCACTTCTTGTTCATGGGGGGGCATGACCAGAAACCATGGCAGAGAGAAACGGTTGAGGCTATCCGACAGGCCAATGAAACTCGGCCATACCAGTATCAACTTTGCCGTTTCGAAGATTACTTTGCCAGTACCACCGGTTGCTCGCTCCCCGTTGTTGAAAGCGAAATGCTGTATGGCAAATATAGCCGGATCCATCGTGGCATTTACTCAACCCGCTACGACATCAAAAAACTCAACAGCGATGTCGAGAACCTGCTGGTCAATCAGCTTGAGCCATTGCTGACGGTTGCTAACCAATTTGGTCTGAAATATCCGTATGGCCTGATGGAGAAAAACTGGAAGCAGTTAATGCAGAGCCATGCCCATGACTCCATCGGCGGCTGTAATACCGACTCTGTAAACCGTCAGGTTAAAGCCCGTATCGAGGCGGTTCGTGAGAATGCTGAACGGCTCAAGGCGATCACACTCAAGCAATTGGCCGATTCGTCGACGAAGGGAAAAGACGGCGAGTACGTTTTGGTTTTCAACCCTCTGCCTTACAGCCGCAACGTTCAGGTCGAGTTGGAGCTGGTATTGCCGACTCGCCGGTTTACCATCTTTGACGGTGCGCAGGATGTAGAGCAGCAGCATGTGTCGTGCGAGCTGGTGGATATCAATGCCATTGTCCAAGACCCGACCACACTCGGTGATGAGCGCTTTCGGTCCTGGTACCGGCATAACGTTGTGGTGTCACTGGAAGGTTTGCCAGCCTGCGGCTACCGTAACCTCAGGGTAGAGCGCCTGGCCGATGAGGAAGCGCCGGCTGATCGCTGCCAGCTTCAAACTGTGATCGATGAACCGGTCAGTATTGCTAATGAGGCCCTGTCAGTGACGGTCGATATGCATGGCAAGATTAGCTTGACCTGTTTGAGCAGCGGCCAACACTGGGATGATTTAATCACCCTGGTGGACGGCGGCGATGATGGTGACAACTACGACTTTTCTGAGCCGCATGATGACCATCAAATTGCTTTTGGAGTGCAACAAGCCAAAGGGATCCGGGTTTGCCAAGGGCCGCTGCGCTCAGAAATCCGTATTGATTATCAGGCGGATCTGCCGGCGGACTTGGCCGAGCGGGCCGAAAAGTGCGGTTCTGTCACGCAGCACATTGAAGTCGTTCTGGGACTGGCGAAAGGCAGTGAGCATTTGGATATTGCGCTCGAGCTGGAAAATAAAGTCAATGATCACCGGTTACAACTGCATGTTAATGGCGATTTTGCCCGGGCACAGAGTGTGGCGGATCAACCTGTCGGGCTGATCCGGCGTGGCAACGATGAATTGGCGCTGTCGCTATGGCAACAGCAGCAATGGACATCCTGTCCCGTGCCGATTTATCCGATGCAGAGTGTTGTTGCCGGTGAAACGTCACAAGGCGGAATTGCAGTGATGGCAGACGGTGTACGAGAGTATCAGCAATATGATGACTCAATCGCGATAACCCTGTTCCGTGCCATGGGTTTTGTCGGTAAGCCGGACCTGAAATACCGTCCAGGGCGTCTATCAGGTTTGCCGGATGCTAGTCCTGACTCCCAGCTACGCCAACCATTGTCATTCCGTTTGGCTCTTTACCCATTCAGCGGTAGCGCTTCTGACGCCGGGTTATGCCAGCGGGTGAAGGAGTGGTTGAGCACTCCGTTGACCTTGCACAACGGGGTTGTACAACGCTTCATGATTGCTCCGCCAGTGTTCACTGCACCGGAAACTTTCAGCATGTTGGCGTTCAACCAGCCTGACGTGACGGTTAGCGCGGTCAAGGTCTGTGAAGATGATAGCCGCAGTGTGGTTGTTAGGTTAATGAATGCTAGCAGTAACCATATTGCGCTTGGTGCGCTTCCAGCAGAGTGGCGGGTTCAGCAGGTTGATGGCATGGAGCGTGTTGTCGGAGATGTCACGGCCCAAACGGTTATTCCGCCACAAGGATTAATCGGCCTGCGCCTGAGCAAAGCTAACCCGTAAAGCGAAGCGCTTAAATGTAATTGCACTACTTGTGCATCACCGTTGGCCCTCACCCGTATAGCCCGGAGAACAGTCAGTATTTGTTGGCTTTGTCTCTGTTGCTTGGGTGAGTGGTCTGCTACACCCGAAAAAACGTATCGAATATTCCCGAAGGGGCAATCATGACTAAATCAATAGAATTTACCAATCCTCTGGTCAATGGTATTCATGCCAGGCCGGCGGCAGAGATAGAAAACCGGACAACCCCCTTTTGTTGCCAGATTTCCCTGCTCAATATAAGCAAGGGGACGAAAGCCGATGCCAAAAGTGTGCTCTCTCTGGTCGGCGCTGATGTTGCTGTTGGCGACGAATGCCAGCTGGTGTTTGACGGAACAGACGAGCAGCCAGCGTTTGAAGCAATGAAGGCATTTATTGAAGGGGAATTTGCCGACTGTGACGAACCACTGGAATGCAGCGAGGCCGATGTCTGTCAGCCACTTCCGGTATCTTTGCTTAAGGCCGAGCCTGTGTATGTACGTGGCAGTATTGTGTCACGCGGTATTGGCAAAGGCTGCCCGGTGGTTTGCAGTCAGGTAGATCTGCACAAGCTGGCTGAAAGTGTTGCGTTCGAAGAGAATGGCCCTGCCGAAGAGACGATAAAAAAAGCGAGGCATATACTGTGCCAGCAAATTGAACAGGCGATTGCACAGGCTAAAGCTCAAGGTAGCCGCGAGGAGTTATCAATCCTTAAAGCGCACCTCCAAATAGCGAGTGACAGTTTGTTTAGCCAATCATTGGCGAAGCATAGCCTGCAGGGTAATCCCATTCTCGCCATAGCCAAGGCGTCTGATGAGCTGAAAGCCCCGATGCTGAAAAGCCAGAGCAGCTATATGCGTGAGCGAGCCTTGGACATTGATGATTTATGTGCCAGGTTAGCCAGTTTGGTGGTGGGTAAGCCGCTACAGCAACCCGTGACCTTGGTTAAAGAGAGTATCCTGGTTGCTGATAACCTAACGCCGAGCGAATTCTTGGCCCTGGACAAACGCTGGCTTAAAGGCATCGTATTGGCACAAGCAGGGCAAACTTCTCACACGGTGATCTTGGCCCGATCATTCGGCATTCCGGTGCTTACTGCTGTTGAGGCTGTCGACGCGTTTGTCCAAGACGCCGAGAGTTTGGTGCTCGATGGCCTCTGTGGGTGTTTGATCCGCGATCCGAATGAAAAAGTCGAGCAGTTCTACCTGCTGGAGCACCACAAGCACTTGGCAAAAACATCGTTGCTGACCGCTTATGCCAGCAGCAAAGGGCAAAGCAAAGATGGCAGGGCTCTGTCCCTGTACGCCAATATTGCCGTGGGGCTGGAAGCGAGCAGTGCATTCGAGCGTGGGGCAGAAGGGATAGGTCTGTTCCGGACCGAGATGCTCTTTATGGATCGGGACGATGCACCGAGTGAAGAGCAACAGTATGATGTGTATCGCGAAGTGATCGAAGCGGCAGCCGGAAAGACCGTGATTATCCGTACGCTCGATATCGGCGGCGATAAACCTTTGCCATACCTCGAGATGCCGGAGGAAGAAAATCCGTTCCTGGGCTACCGTGCGGTACGTATGTACCCGCAATACCAACACATGATTGAAAGCCAAATCCGCGCCTTGCTTAGGGCTTCTCGGCATGGTGAAGTCAATATTATGATCCCTATGGTTGCCTGCATGGAAGAGGTGGAGTGGATTCACCAGCTATGTCAGCAATGTGAAGCCCAGTTAACGGCTGAAGGGCGTGTTACTGGCTGTTGGCGGTTGGGGATCATGGTAGAAGTCCCTTCAGCCCGTTATCTGCTCGAAAAAGCCGCGGGTTTGATCGATTTCATTTCGATTGGCAGCAATGATCTCACCCAGTATTTCATGGCCTGTGACAGAGGCAACCGCCAAGTAGGTGCACTCTACGATAGTTTCCACCCAGGTTTCATCGCCTTCCTTGCAGAGATTGCCAAGACAGCGAAAACCGCGGGCATCGAGCTTGGTATCTGCGGTGAAATGGCAAGCGATAAACGGGCGCTGCCTTTACTTTTGGCGATGGGTTTTGACGAAATCAGTTTATCCTCGCCCAATATCATCCAGCGGCGTGCTGACTTGGCCCAGCTTGAATACGCTTCATGCTGCAAATTGCTGGATGAGGTCTGCGGATTGGCTTCGCTAGACGAGGTTAAAGCCAAGATCGATCAATTCTGGCAGCAACAAGACCATCCTGAGATTTTGTCTGAACAGCTTGTTGTTCAGTGTCATGCTATTGATAAAGCCGGTGTCATCAAGCAGTTGACCGATAACCTCGAAGTACATGGCAGGGCAGAAAACGCCGTTGCGGTAGAGCAGGCGATCTGGGATAGGGAGGCGATTTTTGCGACATCCCTAGGCTTTGGTGTTGCGGTTCCTCACTGTAAATCAGCGGCAGTGAACCATAACAGTATTTCTATTGCTCATCTTGAACAGCCTATTGTTTGGAATGAAGCAGACGGCGAGACGGTTTCTACAGTGATTATGCTTACGATTTCTAGCCATGATGATGAGGGAACGCATATGAGTATTTTCTCCAAGTTGGCTCGAAAATTAATGCACCGTGAATTTAGAGATGCGTTGATGAACAACGCCTTGGGGAGGGAACAAACGGTATCTCTGCTCAAAGGGGTACTGTACGAGCAAGTGGCATAAGTTAGAGGCGAAAAGGTTCCTAGAGGAAGCTTCTAGGACCAAAGTTGGATTGAAAAAGATGAAAGTAATATCGTTGAATGTATTGGCCGTGATGATCATGATGGCCGTAGGTCTTCCTATGATGATTGACCATCCGACAATGCTGGGTGGCGTTGCGGCTGCCTGTACAACCCTGTCATTTCTACCTCAGGTGCTGCATACCATCAGGACCAGGGATACTGCAGGTATTTCATTGGCAATGTACGTCTTGTTTGTCTTTGGTATTCTGTGCTGGTTGATTTATGGCTTAATATCACATGATCTTCCATTGATGCTTGGGAATGGTATTACACTGGTTCTTTCTAGTATTGTTTTGCTTCTTAAGCTGAAGTCAAAAACAAATGAAAGAGCAGCTGCTTGATAAGGTGATTTTAATATTGTTGTTCTAAATTTATAAATATATTCATAGGGGATGATAATTTTTAAAGTACCAATTAGATTTATTTAAATAGTCTAGCAGTATTGTGATCGTTGTCTGAGAATAAGTGAGATTATTGCTGGTAGGATTAGTTTGTTGACTTTTTATTTGTACGGGTGATATCAATGTTACGCTTGATGTTTTTCTTAAGTATCGCAGCAGTGAAAGGGAAAGATTGGCTCTTTTCCATGCTGACTATGCTTGAAAATATCAGCCTTGCCTTGACGCCTGAATTAGAAAAGTTAAATCGATCTGAATATAAAACTGATGAGCTAGATACGTTAGCAACACAGTGGAGCGGAATGTGGGACAGTGTCACTGATAATTTGTCATTCCGTAAGCCAGGTAAACAACCTGTTCGTGAATTACTTGCGATAGCTGAATGTCAGTCACGCTTGAATATTCAAGTTGTTGATTTTGAAGTTCTATCTCATGGTGGTGCGAATTCGTCAATTGCACAGATGCTGGCTTGTCAGCGCAATATGGGCGATCCGGCTGCCGCTTATTCTCAACAGGTTGCCATTTTAACCAGCTTGCCCCATCTTGTTACGCCCCGTCATAAAACGCTAGAAACCAAACCAGCTCTAAAACTGGAAAAAAACCGAAAAATAATCCAATTAAAAGCACAGGAAGATCTTATTTCTTTACTGTGCTTTTTCTATTTAATCCAAGTGAAAACTAACGAGGTTAATTATGTATTTTGTTTGTGTAGCGGCTTGCCCTACTGGCGTCGCGCATACTTATATGGCTGCGGAATCACTCGCGATGGTTGGCAAAGAATTAGGCCATGAAGTCAAAGTTGAAACCCAAGGCAGCTTAGGTATTGAAAATGAAATTACAGCTGAAGATATAGAACGCGCTGATGGCTGTATTATTGCAGCTGAAGTCGCTATTGCCAAAAAAGAGAGGTTCTCAAGTTTACCTGTCTTAGAGTGCGCTGTTGCTGATCCAATTAAACATGGAAATGCCGTATTTGAAGCATTATGCGAGGAAATAAATAATGGCTAAGTTTTCGATGAATAAAAAAGAAAAGTCGATGGGGACGGAAGTAAAAACCGCCATCATGACCGGGGTTTCGTATATGCTGCCATTGATCATTGCAGGGGCAGTGATCATGGGTATTGCCCGTATCGGGGCCTCATTTTACGGTATCGATAATATATGGGACGGGAGCCATGCTGAGGCAGCCAATGCGGTAGTTCGGTTATTTCATGCATTCGATGGCTTTGGTGGCTTGGCGCTGAGCTTGATGTTACCGGTTGTGGCCGGTTACATCGCATTCTCTATCGCGGATAAGCCTGGGATTGCGCCGGGTATGGTTGCCGGCTTGCTGGCAAAAGAGATGGGAACGGGGTTCCTTGGCGCCTTGGCGGCGGGCTTCATTGCTGGCTATATCGTTAAGTTACTGGTCACGAAAGTTAAACTGCCGAAATCTGTTGCATCAGCAGGCCCTATCTTCATTATCCCTGTTGGCGGTACTTTACTCGCTTGCTTAGTCATGATGTACATCATCGGCGACCCCCTCGCGGCCATGAACCGTGGCTTGGAAAACTGGCTGCTAGGCATGTCCGATGGCAACAAAATTGTCCTGGCGGCGGTTGTCGGAGGCATGGTCGGTTTTGACTTGGGAGGCCCTATCAACAAGGCAGCGGTAACCACGGCAATGGCGATGCTAGCTTCAGGGATCTATGACCCAAATACTGCAGCCCAGGTCGCCATTATTATTCCGCCTATTGGTATTGGTGTTGCTACCCTGATTTGGAAACAGCGCTTCCCGCACTCACTGCAAGATGCCGGCAAGGCATCCACCCTGATGGGGCTGATCGGAGTCTCGGAAGGGGCAATCCCTTTCGCGTTGGCAAACCCCAAGATCATCGTCGTTAACGTCATCGGTTCGGCTGTCGGTTCAGCGCTGGCGGTTGGGCTGGGAGCGGTTAACCGTGCACCTATCTCTGGTTTCTATGGCTGGCTAGCGGTTGAAAACTGGCTGGTGTATGTGCTGGCGATTGCCGTCGGCTCGGGCATCATCGCGGTTGGCTCATTGCTGGTCTTTAAAGGTGAAGAGCTACCGAAAAAACAAGAAGAAGCTAAACCTAAATTCAAAATCACGCGAGCCCAATAATAATACTCTATACGGAGATACCTTAATGAAAAGGTTCAGAAAAAGCAGTGTTGCGCTCATCGTCTCTATGGCCACAGCAATGGCAATGCATACAGCCTCTGCCGCTGAGCAGGTTCAAGTTGCCTTTATGCCGGATATTCATTTTCATGATGTGTACGGTGATTTTACCGATGGCAGTTTCGATGGTCTGAAGAACAGCCACAGCGGCCAGCATGCGACTATCCGTACTATGCATGCTCAGCTGACCTCGACCCGTCTGTTTAACGAAAACTACTTTGCCTTGCTGGCGGCGCTGGATGATGCCGTGAAGCGGGGAGTGAAGTATATCGCCTTGCCCGGTGACTTCAGCGATGATGGCCAGCCGGTTCATATCCGCGGCCTCAAGAAAATACTCGATCATTATGCCAAAACCTATGACGTTGAGTTCTTCGCCGCGCCGGGCAACCACGATCCGGTTCGTCCTTTCGATCGACCAAGCGGAGAAGGGGACTTCCTCGGCCTGGAGGGGAAAACCCAGCGAATTTACAGCAAGGGGGCGAAGGAGTGTGTTGGTTACGAAGGCGACAGTGCCGTCATCAATGCCGGCCATGAGCTACCAACGATTTGCACCGAGGAAATCCGTGAGTTGGGTTACGACGGCTTGATGGCTGAGCTGGCGGACTTTGGTTTCTTCCCACAAGAATCCAACCTGTATTGGGAGACTCCGTATTCGACCTATACACAAGAGAATTATCAGTTTAACAAGGCGTTGACCCAGTCAAGCTATGAGCAGCGCCAGTATGAGATTTGTCATCAGGGAACCGGCGGTAGCTACAAGCAGCCGAACTATTCGGCCTGTTTTATGGTTCCTGATACCAGTTACCTGGTTGAGCCTGTGGAAGGTCTGTGGCTGCTTGCGATTGACGCCAATGTCTATGTCCCCAATGCCGATGCCGATACCCAGCAACCAGAGCTTGCCGCTAATTTCGCCGGCTCGGGTAATGCTGGCTACAACAAAATGCTGACCCACAAACAGCAGGTGATTGATTGGATGGAATCGGTGGTGGAAAGGGCAAATGCCGAAGGCAAGACGCTGGTAGCGTTTAGCCATTTCCCGATGACCGAGTTTTACAACGGTGCAGCAGAGACGATAGAAGATATCTTCGGCCCGGGCAACTTCCAGTTGGCACGTTCACCGAAAGAAGATGTTAGCGAAGCGCTGGCGAAAACCGGGCTCAAGCTTCATGTCGGAGGTCATATGCACTTCAATGACACTGGCGTGAAGCATTACGACGATGGCTCGTTCCTGTTCAATATTCAGGCTCCTTCGATGGCGGCCTATGTACCCGCCTACAAGCTGCTTAGTTTTAAGCCCACGCGCCAGGTCGAAGTAGAAACCGTGATCCTGGATAAGGTACCGCGCTTCGACGAGCTGTTCGAGCATTATGAAGAGGAGTGGCGGCACCTTAAAGCCAAAGGTAACGAAGAAATCTGGAATAAGGATGTTTTAACATCGAAGGATTACTACGAGTTTACCAACTGGCATATCACTGAATTAACGAGAATGCGATTCCTGCCAGAAGAGTGGCCTTGTGATTTGAAGCAGATGGTGTTCGCGTTGGACGGTCGCCAGATGCTGATCCTGAGCCAGCTAGACAGTCCGTTAACCCAACAGCAGGTAATGATACTGACAGGTGGTCGCCAGGCCGTAGAAATCTGCCAAGAAACGCCAGTAGCCTTTGAGCCGTCGAAGATTGGCGATGCTGCCTTTGCTAAGGCATGGCAGCAGGCTGAAACTCGTGCTGAGCAGCTAGCCAGCGACAACGGTCTCAAACTGGAGGCTTTTGCTAACTGGAATGGGTTTGATCTCGCTGTTGATTTCTATCGCCTGAGGAATGCCGACGAGCTGGCGTTTAAAGATATTGATCGCAATCGGATGCCGCAATATGAATTGTTGGCAAGTACCTTGGCTGAGCAGGCTGTGAGCGGCTCTGACTCGTCACAGTTCGGTGATGTGTTCAAGCAGCGCTTCGGCGGCCTGTTTGGCATCCTGACCAAGTTTGCCAATGGCCAGCCAAGCTATCACTTTAAGCTGGATCTCGACCAGGGCACCATAACCGATTTGAACCGGCAGCCTTGATGTAACAGCCAAACCATCAATAACGTTATCAGTAATGGCACCACTAGTGGGAGGGCAGGCCGGTACACCACCGAGTTCACGCCCTCCGGCTAGAGCCATAGACAAGGAGTCACCAATGAAAAGATTGACTATTTTGATACCGGGGTTGCTTGCTGTTGCGGCTGCGTCAGATGCACTGGCGGCGGACTTTACCCGCCTAGACGAAGCCCTGCCGGGCAATAATGTGATCAATGGCAACGAGCCGGTATTTGACTTTGATACCGACGGCTGCTTGCCCGCAGCGGGGATCAGCCGCAGTGGTGAGCCGAATCCGGGCCTCAATAACTCGGGATCGATCACCGGTGAGTGCCGCGAGGATAACTTCCTTGAGTTGTCCAATACGCTTCACCGGTACGCATGTCTGGTTGAGCAGGGCAATGAATACTGCGGCCACTTTTACTCGCTCTACTTCGAGAAGGACCAGACAATGGATGGCTGGGACTGGTTCGGACACCGGCATGATTGGGAATATGTCGCTGTCTGGACGATCAATGGAGAGATTTCCCACGGCAGTTACAGTGCTCACGGCGATCTCACTACCGCGACGGCTGCGACCTTACCCATGGAAGGAGCCCATATTAAGTTTGTTTACCACAAGGAAGGCGGACTGACCCATGCCATGCGCTTTGCCAAGCCCGACGAAGTTGCAGAAAACGGATACGGCTATTTTGTTACGCCTGCAATTGTCAGCTGGTATGAACTGGTTGGCGACGGCCTGGACAACCAGGCGATGCGCGACCGGCTCAACAGCTTTGACTATGGTAAGGCAACGATCCCGCTCAAAGACAGCAACTTCCTGACTAACCTCAACAGGTTCCGTCCGTCGGGCTATCCACCCTTTACACAGGCAAGCATTGAGGCTGCCGATATTTCCTTCTGATCATAATAACTTGAGAGGCCGTAACCTCTTAACTATAAGTAGCACGGAGCAAAAAATGAAAAAGATTTCTCTACTAGTGATGTGTTCACTGGCCCTGCCTGCGGTGGCCGCGGATTTCGATGTTATGTCGTTTAATATCCGCAACAGCAAAGACAGTGTTATCGGCAGTGAATACGACGGCAACAATACATGGGATAACCGCAAGGCTATAGTGGCGGATATCATTGCGCAGACTGATATTGCCGGACTGCAGGAAGCGTTCAGTGATCAAATTGCCTACTTGGCTCGTCAGTTACCTGAGTATAGCTGGGTAGGGGTAGGTCGTGATGACGGTAATGCGAAAGGGGAAGCGGTTCCTATTTTTTACCGTAATGATAAATATGTGAAGCTCGGTGGCGGAACCTTCTGGCTGTCAGAAACCCCTCAGGTTGTTGCCAGTGTTGGCTGGGATGCCGATCTTACTCGGATCACCACCTGGGTGAGACTGGAAGAAATTGCCACGGGCAAGCGGGTGCTGGTGTTTAATGCCCACTTTGACCATATAGGCCAAATGGCTCGTCAACAAAGTGCGAAATTGCTGAGCAAGAAAGCCGAGGAGATCACCAGCGGGGCCGGTGATGCCGTTATCGTTCTCGGCGATTTGAACTTCGAGCGCAGTGATATTGCGTCCTATCAGGCCTTGATCAACCTATACCGTGACGCCCGTGAAATCAGTCAGCAACCTTTTACCGGTGTGAACGGCAACAAAGATCAGGTGTTTACCTATCATGGTTATGGCAAGGAAAAGCCTGAAGATATTGACTATATCTTTGTTAATGACAAATTAGCGGTAAATACGTTTGAATACCGAAGTGTGGTTAAGGACGGTATTTACGCATCCGATCACCTGTCTGTGATGTCCAATATATCTTTTCAATAATCGCTATCAATAGCAGTGGTTAACGCCTGCTGTAAATGAGTCAAGGCCAGAGCACGTCTCTGGCCTTTTTTTGCTTCCCATAATGTTCAATAGTGATAATTCAAAGGGTAAACAATAAACCCTGGAACAGTTTATTAACAACTTGCCAGCTATTTTAACCTTTGTGTGTTGAAGTCTGAATAAATGAATTACTTATATGCTGGTTGGTGAGTATTATGGGGAGGGCAGAAATGGTGAAAGTGAAGTGTGAGGGTATTTATTCATTGATAGCGCAATAAACGACAAGTAAATTTAAGCTGTATATGCTTTTGCATCAGATTATTGTGAACAAGCTATCAAAACCAGTCAAAATATAACGAAAATAGAGTTTATCTTGCTGAGATTGTATTCATTATTTGCGAATCATTTGAATAAAAAAAGAAGTGTCTAGGAGAATATATGAATTTTTGCGGATAATTAGTCGTTAAATGACTAATTATTCCAAGTGTAACACATGGTTAGTGAAAATATCTTTTGATGTCAGTCACATTTAATGTGAAATTTTTCCCATACTATCTCATCACTTTCAAAGCTCTTCTAAATAAATCTACTTTAGATAGATATATATTTCTGTACTACATCAAAGGATATAATTACAAATGACTGATGCGATCATTAAAGTTTCTCGAAACACTGAAAATGCCCCTCTAAGTACTGTATCTACTCAAACAGTCGCTTTCTCTCACTACAATAACTTTTCTGCACAACTACCTGTTGACCCTAAAACAGGCGAAATCGTTGTTGGTGATGTAAAAGAGCAGGCTAAACAGTGTCTAACAAACATTAAGGCCATTGTAGAGAGCATCGATCACGTGATGGACGACGTTGTTAAAATCAACGTATTCCTAAAAGACATTGCAGACATGGAAGCCGTAGACGAAGTGTATGCAACATTCTTCGAAAACCTAATCCCAACCCGCACTGTGGTTCAAGTTGCTGCGCTACCAATGAGTGATGCTCGTGTTCAAATGGACGCGCTTATTTCTAACGGTGAAGGTACAGCTCCTCAAGCGCCTTGCCCGCTAGTTAAGCTTTCTCGCAACACTGAAAACGCGCCGCTAAACGCACTGGCTACCCACACTGTTGCTTTCTCTCACTACAACAATATTTCAGCTCAGCTGCCAGTTGACCCTAAAACAGGTGCAATCGTTGAAGGTGGTGTGAAGGAGCAAACTGCTCAGTGTTTGAAGAACATGAAAGCGATCCTTGAAAGCATCGATGTACCTTTCGATGACATCGTTAAAATCAACCTATACCTAAGCGATCTAGCCAACGTTGATGCAGTGAACGAAGTGTACTCAACTTTCTTCCCTGATTCATCTATCGCTCGCGCAGTAGCTTACGTTCCAGCTCGCTCTATCATTGCGGCAGACGCGCTACCAATGGGTGCATTAGTACAAATCGACGCTTCTGTTTCTCACGGTGACGGCACTCCGCCACAAGAAGTCGAAGATCGCCACAATATCGTTATTCGTGCAAACAATACCGATGCGGCACCACGTAACCCGCTACACACTCAAACTGTTGCTTTCTCACACTACAACCACATTGCGGCTCAGCTTCCTGTTGATGTTGCGACCAATGCAATCGTGGCTGGTGGCGCGAAAGAGCAGGCAGAGCAGTGCTTGAAGAACATTAAAGCTATCGTAGAAAGCGTTGACCACGTTATGGACGATATCGTTAAAATCAACATCCACCTGAAAGATGTTGCCGATATCGAGGCAATCAACGAAGTTTACACCACTTTCTTCCAGGGTGATCTTCCTGCTCGTACAGTAGTCGGTGTTTCTCAAATTGAGATGGATGCACTGGTACAAATCGATGCAGTAGTATCTAACGGCGAAGGTACGCTACCGCAAGTCAAATAAGTTTTATTTAGGTAAATAGATCTTAATTGAGGCAGTAATACGAAGGGCAGGTTTTTAATATATTGGTCACTAGAAGGTGCCTGTATATTAGAGCCTGCCTTTTTATATAGTTTCAATCTTGATGGGTGATTATATTATTCCAATCATAAGGTCTATCGTGTTTTGAGAAAAAGCCAATTTTGAATCTGATTTTTGTAGCGGTATAGAGTAGAATTTCCGAGAAGCAAAAGCTGAATTATATTCCATTGTAGCTCTTTCAAGCATTATCACTGATTAGCGCAAGAGCGAATGCGTGATAATGCCTGACGGTCTTGGTGTGGGTTACAGCTTATGGCTCTCGGACCATACGCGTAGGTCATCCAATATTTTTAGGGCCGTGCGGCCAAAATCTGTGAGTTCATAACTGACGGCGATAGGGCGGTCACTGATCACTTTACGAATCACCATGCCTTCAGCTTCAAGTTCTTTGAGACGCTGGTCGACCATTTTCTTGCTCGCACCACCTAGAAGGCGTGCCAAATCATTGAAGCGAACTGGTCCATCTTTCAGATGATAGATCAGCGAGCCTTTCCACTTCCCGCCGATAAGGCGCATGCCTTTTTCAATGGCGCAAGGCTCTTTACACACATTGGTGACTGACTTTCGCCCTTTGCTATCAATTTTTACTACGCCTTCCACAAGTTCACCTCAATTATTAAGGTTACAAAAAGTACACTGGTTGATTCATGTACTAAGGTTACCATAATAAACTGGGTAGCGGAAAGTATGGATAAAGGCCACTATCTTTCGCGTGGGTGCGTCCAGGCGAATTTTTCAAACGGCTTATCTGTTTTGGTATGAGCCAACGCATTGGTGAAGTTGGAAATCAACTTCGCGGACAGGCCTGTCAGTACTTCTAATGCCTGCCTCTTGGTGTATCCGGCATCCAAGAAAGCTTGCAGACGATCATCACCAATGTGGCCACGGTTATCCAGCAGTGCTTTGGTAAAGTCATGCAGTGCCTGCAGTTTAGCGTCGGGAATGACGGTGCCTTCACGCAAAGCCTCAATGACATCCTCTGGCATTTTTCCAGCTTTCATCATCCAGGTTGGCCAGGGACACAATAATGACAGTTGTTTTCGAAATTGGCTGTCATAAACACGACTTGTTGCTCCAAGGGGCTGAAAGTGGTGTTCTTCATGAATAAATCAAAGGTTGTATTATAGGCTTCATACGTTGCCGGTGCTTCTGCCAAAACGCTGTGCAGGTTGGGTAACATGCCAAAGCCCTTGAGGGACTGTTCTACCAATCCTTTCGATTCTACTGGCGCGTTGTCAGCTGTGTAATAGGTGAACTTGGTCATTTCACTGCTCCTGGTTAAAAGTTGGCGTCTAGATGAGCTTCAAAGCGTTTGAAGTCATTTTCGATATCGCCATTTTTCATTACGTCATAACAGGCGAATGTCGGTAGCGTAGACATGCCAAAGAAGCGGAAGTTAGCATGCATGTGGAACATCAAATCATCGACACTTCGACCTTCGAACAGGTATTCACTTTCATCGTTAAATGACTCTTTTGGCGCATTAAAGGTGAACGAAAGCATGTATTTTGTATTGGTTTGTGTGCCGCCAGTACCGTAATTCTTGGTAGGGTTGTCTGAGCTGCGGCCATCAAAGTTACACAGAGCCCCACCCATACCTGCAGTAAACACATCATCCATATACCGTTTGAACGACCATGGAATCGTCATCCAGTTTACCGGTGATTGCAAGATGACACGATCAGCCCAGTCAAAGTGACCTAGCTGTTCATCGACAACAATTTCGTCCTGCATAGTCACAACCCGAACAGCATGGCCTTTGGCCTCCAATTGGGTTCGTGCTTTCTCTACTAGGGCTGCATTCAATTTGCCTTCTGAAAAAGGTGATGGCTCATGGGCGTTGATGATAAGAACGTTGCTCATAATTAAATCCTTCATTCGATGTCACTGGACTGTACTGTGTTAACGATCATTCCAATCGTTTTGCTTGATGTGGTTTATTATGGTTACCTAGGGCTTGAATGCAATTAGTTAACTTTTGGTAACCTGCTAATTAATATTGCGAATTAAGCTATATTCTTTTAAGTTTCAATCGGTTAAATTCAATGAACTTTCTGCTTAGAATCTGAAATTACCATTAGTGGAGTCGCTTTTCGTCGCCTTAATGGAAGGTGAGAGACAGATTTAACGAAGCTTGAAAAGTGATCAATCTGCTTTGCTGGCGAGTATAAATTGAGCGGTATTTTACAAGTCCCTCATTTAACAAGGTGGTGGTAATGATGTTTCGCAAAGCCGATTTTAAGGATATGGATGATCGGTTCCGGGCTAATTTGATCAGCAGTCTTTCAGGTTTCAAAAGTGCGAATTTAGTCGGCACACAAGATGACGCAGGTAATACCAATGTGGCGATTGTAAGCTCGGTATTTCACCTTGGTGCCAATCCGGCTTTGATCGGGATGATCATGCGTCCACATACAGTAAGGCGGGATACGTTCGAGAACATCTTGAGTGCTGGTGAATACACGATAAACCATGTCAACCATGATATATGGCAAAAGGCACACCAAACCTCAGCCCGCTACCCGGAAACTGTTTCTGAATTTTCTGAAGTAAGTCTAACACCTCAATGGCTGGATGGTATCAAAGCGCCTTTTGTTGCAGAGAGTCGCTTGAAGTACGCGTTGGCTTTACGTTCTTGCCAGACATTGGAAATAAACGGTGTTGAGTTGGTGATTGGTGAAGTCACACACTTAGAACTTGATGAAAGTGCGGTGACGGAAACGGGGTACCTTGATATTGAAGCCTTGGGCAGTGTGGCTATCTCCGGTCTCGATAGTTACCACGTAACCCAGCGACTTGGCCGGTTGAGTTATGCCAAACCCGGTATAGAGCCGCGGTTGTTGACGTTTTAATCACCAATAAGTGACGGCTTGTGAGTCACTGGCGATAGTTAATATTATGTTGCTTAGTGTTATTGCTGAGGACGAAACTCATTACTTTTTATTACGCCAAATCTTATAGCCTTTTTGTTGCATTGCTTTACCCAACAGGTGGGCTGCAACAGGGGCGGTGATGAAGAGGAATAATATCGTACCGATAACCCTGGAGATCACTGTGACTTCCGGCATTGACAATGAAACGGCCAACAAAAGGAAACAAATCCCTACGGTGCCGGCTTTTGTCGCAGCATGCATGCGGGTATAGAGATCCGGCATTCTGACAATCCCCAAGCTGGCAACAAGGGTGAAAAAGGTGCCGAAAAGCAGCAAGATGCTGATTAAAATGTCCATGGTTAGCCCTTATCAAGCTTTTGTTTGGTGATCAGTCTTGCAAACGCAATAGTGCCGAGGAAAGCGACCAACGCAAGGGTAATGGCAACATCGAGCAATGACTTCTGGCCACTGTCTAGGGTATAGACGGCGATAAAGCCGATAGTAACGAAAGAGATTAGATCCAATGCCACCACCCGGTCTGCCAAGGTCGGCCCGAGTATCAGACGAATAAAGGCCAGCACCAAGCTGATTATCAAGCCGATGTAGGAGAGTTGAATGCTCACTTGAAGGAGATCAGCCACGTGTTACCTCCAATATCCGGGCCTCGAGACCTTGTTTTATGTCCTGCTTGACGCCTTCATGATCCGGGGCAAACATGACATGCAAGATGAGATACTTCTTGTCGGGCGTGACATCGAGGCTTAAGCTGCCTGGCGTTAATGACACCATGTTGGCCAAGAGTGTGATTTCAAGATCCGTTTCTGCATCAAGCGGAACGTAGACGATATCCGGTTGGCTTAGGTGGGTTGGCGTGATGACATCCCAAACGACTTTGGCGACAGATACGATCATTTCGTAACAGAAGTAGATAACGAGTTTTACGAAAGCGGTAAATTTCTTGAAGTAACCGGTTTTCAACCCGAACGGTTGGCAGAGGCTCAGGGTAAAATACCCGACGACAAAGCCGACAATAAAATCCAAGCTGCTGTATTGGCCGTTGATCAGTGTCCATGCCATGGCAAGAAATAGATTTAGAATAAAATAACTCATACCTTTACTCCCTTTACGGCTCCCCAAGTACAGCGTGAATGTACTGTATTGGGTTCAATATCTGCTCTGCTGCTTCATTGGCAAACTCGAAGAAAGGCTGAGCGACAAGCCCGATAGTTATCGTCATTACTGTGAGCGTCGCAATGGGCAAGCAGTAAAGCAGCGTGGTTGGTAGGGTGAGCTCTTGGGCTGTTTGATTGGCTACCGGTGCTTTCCAGAAGGCTTCGCTCCATATTTTGGTCATCGAAAATATAGTCAGTAGGCCAACCACTAGAGCTGTCGCAGCCAAGATATTGTAGTCATTGACAATGCTGGCTTTGATAACAAGGAACTTGCCCCAAAAGCCTGAAAGTGGCGGGAAACCGGCCAGCGAGAATGCGGGGATCAGAAATAGGAAAGCTAGCCAGGGCATCGCTTTGTAGACGCCGCCTAAGTGGTACAGCTGGCTGGTACCATATTTCCTCTCTATAAAACCGCCAATTAAGAATAGGTTCGCCTTAACAATGATGTGATGGATGATATAGAAAATCGCACCAGCAATAGCGACCGGGGTATACAAAGCTAAGCCCATAATCATATAGCCAATCTGGCTGATAATATGAAATGACAGGATCTTCTTGATATCAAATTGGCTGGCTGCACCTAAGACCCCGGTGAGCATCGTCAGGCCACTGATCCAGAGTAACAGGGGTTGCCAATTGGTCTCTGTAAGTGGAAACAGTAAAGTAAAAACCCTGATTAGGGCATAAACCCCCACCTTGGTGAGCAGGGCTGCAAATAAGGCGACGACGGCGCTGGGCAGTGTGTGGTATGACGCAGGAAGCCAAGCAAACAGCGGGAATAGGGCTGATTTGATTGCGAAGGTAAATAAAAATAGCGCTGACAGCAAAGTGGCCGTTTGTGTATCCACTCCCGGGAGTTTCAGGTGCAAATCGGCAAGGTTTAGGGTTCCGGTTGCCCCATAGGTCAAGCCAATCGCTAATAGGAAGATCAGTGTTGAAATTAGGTTGAGCAAGACGTATTTAACGGCACCGTCGATTTGCCTGCGTTCGGCATCGACAATCATCAGGCCAAACGAGGCAATGAGCATGACCTCGAACCATACATACAGATTGAAAATATCACCTGTCAAAAATGCACCATAAACCCCTGCCAGCAAAACATGAAACAGCACATGATAGAGGCCGTAAGAAGGCTTGTGGTTGAGATCGGCCATCGCGTAAAAAACAGTGACTGCGCCGATGATAGCTGTAATGACAGTCATCGCGACGGCAAGGAAATCAGCAACAAATACAATACCGAATGGTGCCATCCAGTTACCGAAAGCGACAGCATAAGGACCATTTGTGGTGATGTCGGCCAATAATTGCACACTACAAAATACAGACAGGATAACGCTTGAGCCACTAACCCAGTTGATGGCCTTGTGGTTGTGGCGGACAAAAAAGGCACCGGTTGCGGTCAGTAGAGATATAACAACAGGTAGTGTGAGCCAAGCTGAGGTCATTGTTCCTCCTCTGAATGTTGCATGGCATCGACATCAGCAGATCCTGTTTCGATGTATGCCCGATACAGCAACATCAATGCGAAAACTAATAACCCAAAACCAATCACTATGGCTGTCAGAATCAGTGCCTGTGGCAAGGGATCCGCAGCTCCGTCTGGTGGCAATACCGAGCCAAGATCGATCAGGGGCGGATTGCCGGGCGTTAGGCGGCCAGCGGTGAAAATGGCCAAATTTACTGCGTTGCTGATTAAGATCAGGCCAAGTAGGATACGTATAATGTGGCGTTCAAGCATCAGGTAAACCCCCGCCGTCACAAACACCCCAACGACCAAGCTCCAAAGTATTTCCATCAATCGAGCTCCTCATTCACGCGTAACAAGACCTCAAGTACACCACCAATAACAGCGAGATAAATGCCGACATCGAAAATGAGCGGTGTGCCTAAGGGTAAAATCTCCTTCCACCAAATCCCGGTTAAGAAAGGCTGGCCCATAACAAAGCCTATTCCGCCAGCCAATAAGCTCAAGAAAACACCAACCATCGCAATATTCATCGGCCTGTAGCCCAGTCGCTCCCTGACGTATTGTGGCGATTCGGCAAAAATAAGCAGAGTTAAACCGATAACGGCAATCAGTGCACCGATGAATCCGCCACCCGGTGAGTTATGGCCGCGAAGTAAGAGATACAGAGAAAAGACCATCATTAATACAGCAACGATGTGGGCAGTAGTACTGAAAATCAGGGATTGAATTCGGTTCTGCTGTTGGGAATGGCTTTGGAATAAACTAATAGCGGCTATTGCTGCAATGACCACAACAATGGCTTCGCCCATGGTATCAAAAGCTCTAAAGTCGACAAGAATGACATTGACGATATTACGGCCGTGCCCGCCCGGCACACTGTTTTGAGCGAAGAAGTCTGCGAGTGGAGAATCTAATGGCGCCTTGGTTATAGTGATGAGCAAGGCAGTAACCGAAAAGCCAATGACTGTTGCAATAAGAGCATGGAAACCACGCCGGGTGATTGAGTGCTTTGCTACCGTGCTGAAATGGGGGAGATGTCGAATCAACAAGGCAACAAATACCACCATTAAGGTCTCAACCAGCAGCAGGGTTTTGGCAACGTCTGGCGCACTGTAAATCATAAAGACTAAGGTCATCAAAAAGCCAATTGCACCGAGCCCGGCAATTGACAGCAGACGCGAGGTTGAGAAAACACACAGCAGGGCGGCGGCAATCAACAGTAATGCAATGGCAATTTCGTACAGCTTGAGAGAAAGGATGCGCTCAAGGAAGTCGCCAGTGGGCCAGATTGGGCTTAGCAACAAAATTGCGGCAAGTACCGAGAAGAAAAGTAAGGCATACACGCTAAGCTTACGTTGCTGTAACCGCTCTGTCTGCCACGTTGCAACAGACAACATCACTGCCATGCACTTTTCAAAAACCTCACTGGCTACTGGTAGTGGGTTAAGTACTTTATTTAATGCCTGGGTAACGGATGACATGTATTTAAAGATGAGAATACCCAGAGCTAAGGTCACAGCACTCATGATTAAGGGCAGGTTGATCCCATGCCACAATTTCACCGGGCTAAATTGTTCTACTTGATTGATTTCAAAGATCGCTGTGGAGAGTACATATTCATTGAGCCAACCTAAACCTAGGGTCGGAACAATAACACTGCAACAAGCCAAGACCATGGGCGGGATCCAATAGCCTATTTCTGCCTCGATGGATTTTACCGTGGGGTTATCTTCGATTTTCTCCCTTAGGAAAGGTTGTGATATCACCGCAATGGCTAAGGCGACCATGACAGCATTTATCATGACTAGGGCAAACATCACGATGCCATGGACTTCCAAGCCTGCCTTGTAAGCATATTCTTTACTCAGGAAACCTAATAGAGGAGGTATGCCAGCTTTTGACAGCGCGGCAATCAGGCCAGAGGCAAAACTGAAGATCAATACGGCCTTCAAACCATACAACACCCTGATATCACGGGTTCCGGTTGCCTTGTCGATGTTCCCTACCACCATGAACAGCGCCGCCTTGTAAAAGGCATGGGCGAGAATAAACAATATTGCGGCAGCTAAGGCAGTCTCTGTACCGATCCCGAGTAACAAGGTCAGGATCCCAAGTATTGTGTTGGTACTGAAAGCCAGCATTAGCTTGAGATCTTTTTGCATCAGCGCAATGACAGCCGACCACAGCGCTGTGAAGCCACCAATGGCTATGAGGGTGTAAAACCAGATATCACTGCCGGCATACACAGGTGAAAGCCTGGCCAACAGGTAGATGCCGGCCTTGACCATGGTCGCCGAGTGCAAAAAGGCACTCACCGGCGTGGGAGCCGCCATGGCACCAGGCAACCAGAAGTGAAAAGGAAATTGGGCTGACTTAGTAAATGCACCAAGCAGTACCAGCACTAAAGACGGGGCAAAATAGGGGTGCTGTGTAACACTGTCTTTGGCATGAACGGCCTGGTCGATAATAGTGCTTATTTCATAGCTACCGGCAATTTGCCCCAATAAGATCAAACCAGCTAGCAGTGCTAAGCCGCCAGCCCCTGTGACAACTAAAGATTGCAGGGCGTTCTTACGTGACTTTTCATTTTCATGATTGAAGCCGATAAGCAGGTAAGAAGTTATGGTCGTGAGTTCCCAAAATACAAACAACAAGATGATGTTGTCACTGAGTACCAGTCCAAGCATAGAAAGCATGAACAGGGTAAGGTAGAGATGGAAAGAAAAGCGTTCGGCTTTGTCCTTCATGTAAGCCAACGCATAGAGCTGGATAAAAAAACCGATGCTGCTGATTAATCCGACAAAAACGAAGGAGAGTGCATCAAGTTGTAAGCTCAAGTTGATGTCGAGGCTGGGAACCCATGATGCCGACCAACGAAGCCCGGTTGGGGAGGGGCGGTAGTAAAAGATAGACGCAGCAAATAGAAGAGCGGGAAACACCACAAACCCAAGTAGGCTGTAATGGTGTTTACCGCTATCGAGTAAGGGCTTTGTTTTTTCTGGGTTATATGCCACTAATTATGTTCATCCCTTATAAATGTACTTAGTGCTTATAAGGTTAATCCATAAACCTATTTTTCGCGTCGAAGGTTATCGTATTACATGTTACCTTGATGTTGAGGGACTTGTGTATTGTCCATTGACTGTTAGTCTATTGTCGTTAGCTCTTGGTCATGGATTGAGCTGTTATGCTTTTCCTTGAGGTTATGCGTCTCTTCATATAGGCGATAGACTTCATAGCCATCATAGGTACACTCGCCAATGTCGTTTCTTGGACAAACGAGTATGTTGCAGTGATCAAGCAATTCGGTTCTGCAGTAAGGACAGTACTTTTTCATAACCACCTCCATATCCAGACAAAGAAAACTGCTGTTACGGTTTCTTATCATTACAATGTAGACGGAAAAAATGAGACGTGATGGCAACCTTAAATGTGTCTTACAGCTATTTACAATCTATTACAAAGGTTGAGCGGGTAAGATAACATTGCCAGCTGGAGAAAGACGGCAGGTTGGCACTATTCAATGTATTTATTGACTAAAGTGATAGTCAAGGTACGGAGATTACTGACCGATAAGGAAGTGTTTTTCAAGCAAGCGAACGTCGATGTCGCCATTCAACCAACCCGCGTGGTAAACCGTCATTCCGATGCTGTTGTTCCTTTGCGGCATATCAGACTGGTGCTCAAAACCATAGGAAGAGGAGATACCGACGAGCTGACGAATATTGCCTTCTTCAATATCAAAGTAGTGATGAGCATGACCACTAATGATATTGCATTTGTTTTTAAAGCAGCGGACAACCTCAGCTTGGTTTTCAATGCCAATCTGTTTGAACCATTTCTCGCTGACATCAAGGATCGGGTGGTGTGAGACGATTAGCCTTGGTGTTTTCCTTATGGCCTTTTTTAGAGCCGCTATCTCTTTGCTGGTAACTCTCCCGGCGCCAAGCTCCAGAGAACTGCCCAGAGGCTTTTCGCTGGTATCAAGGAAATGGAAAGGGATACCGAGCACAGTTGCTGATTGAAGAATCTTAATTTTGCTGCCCTTGAAGCAAACTTTCATAATAGTCAGATCGTCATGGTTTCCTGTAAGCGCATAGCAATGAGTAATGAACTCGCAGGCTTCAAGGTAAGTTCGGATACGCTGATAAGCAGCAGGGACTGCGGCATTGGCAAGATCACCGGTCAGCAGTAAGACTTTCTCGTCCTTATCTTGGTTAACAATGTCTAATAGCCTGATGAGATTGGCATCTAGCTCATTGCTAGCCTCGGCTAGGTGAGTGTCGGTGATCTGGTAAATTTTCACAGTTATCCTTTGTTGAGTTTTGTTTCTTAACAGTTCAGTACGGCGCTAGGTTAAAGGAATGCCAAATAAGACGCTACACATAGTTAGGCTATGCCTAGTTAAAATAGGTCTGCCAAGCGTTGTTTTTGCATTCCGTTAATATCGAAATTATCAGCTGACAGCCAAGCCTGATGTGCGACGGATAGTTGCGGCCAATCGCTGTCGATAATGGCATACCAAGTGGTGTCTCTATTTCGCCCATTGTAAACAATGGCCTGCCTGAATAACCCTTCATAACTGAACCCTAGGCGTTCTGCTGCACGACGTGAAGGATGATTGAGCGAGTCGCACTTCCATTCGCAACGGCGGTAGCCCAATGTCTCGAAAGCGTGTTTAAGCATTAGGTGAATGGCTTCGGTTGCTGCTGGGGTTTTTTGCAGTTTTGACGAGAAAAGGAAATTGCCGATTTCAATTACCCCCATTTGGGGAACAATCCTCATATAGGAAGCGATACCTACTGCTCGGTCTGTCGCGGGGTCGATAATGGCGAAGAAAAGCGGGTCGCGGCTTTGCTCTAGAGGGTTTAGCCAGTCAAAGAAGCTTTCCTTACTCTCAAATGGCCCCATAAACATATATGTCCACATGCGGTTCTCATGGTCGGCAGAAAATGCTGCAAACAGATCATCACCATGGGCGTTTGGGCTAAGCGGTTCAAGGCGGGTAAAGTGTCCGGAAAGTGTCACAGGCTCAGGGGGGGAGGCTCCTTGCCAGTTAGGCATTGGGGAGCCAATAGGTTGTTGTAATTGATTGAAATACATGGTCTGTTTACCAAAAGTATAAGATAAGCCACCACACTACTACCGATTGCAGGGAGATTTCTGTGCGGCAGATTAGAAAACGCGAAGCGGATCAGGGTTAGGCGGAAGACCCCGGATAGCGTTATGAGCTTTCTAGTAGATAGCTTTTGAAATGACTCGCAACAGCAGAGGCTTTTGTCGGTGGATGATAATAGAGATTGAGGCTCCAGATACTGGTTTCATAATCCTCCAAAATAGGGATAAGTTGTTTTTCAGATAATGGGTTATCAACAATGAAAGCCGGTAAATAGGCGATGCCTGCCCCTTTAATTGCGCTCTGCAATAGTAAATCGCTGTCGTTGACTTCTAGCGATTTAGGCACTTTGATCATTTGGGTTTCGCCATTGCGCTCAAAAATCCAGTCGTTGCTACCGGTTAGGGTAGTGGCAAACAAGCATTGGTGCTGTGAAAGATCGGTTGGGAATTCAGGGGCGGGATTTCGTTCCAGATATTGAGGAGAAGCAACCGCGACAAAAGGGCTTTGCATCAGCTCTCTGCGCACAAGGTGCAGGTCTTTCTCTTGGTAACCCTGATAGCAAGCATTGGCACTGATAACAAGATCTGCTTCTGCGGCATGATCCAGCGCCCAAGGAGTGACATTGAGGTTAAAGGTGACATTTGGATGGGAAATCAGGTAACTGCTGATTTTATCCATCAGGAAATTGTTGGCGTAAACCGGGGTACAAACGATATTAATATGGCCTTTGTCTTGCTCCTGGAAATCTTGCAAGCTGCGGCAAAGTTGCTCGGCGTTATCCACCAGAGGTGAAAACTCGTCAACCAGCTTTTGGCCTGCTGGTGTGGCGGTTAACAACCGATTGGTTCGGCGGCAAAGGGTTATACCGAAGGTCTGTTCGAGGTCTTGTAGCCACCGGCTACCCGCAGAGACGGAGATATTGAACTTCCGTGCCGCGGCTGAGATTGAACCGGTACGGATCACATAGACAAAGAAAGCCATTTTATCGAGCATCGTGTTGCCTTTTATTAGAAAAACAGGCTTATCAGTGGACAAGCCTGTTAGTTACGACAAAGTGTGGTTAAGCGCTGGCTTGCGCTTCAGTAGCAGCAGATGCTGGTACTTTCTTGCCAAGCTTTTTCGCCATGGCTTCTTCCATTTTCTCCAAGCTGACGCCTTTGGTTTCTGGTACGTACTTGACGACCACAAACATACAGATTATCGACAGGGCAGCGAACAACCAGAAGCTGAAGGCACCGTTGAAGTTCTCTTTCAAGAAGGCATTTTCGTTCAGCATTGGGAACGACTGGGTCACTAGGAAGCCGGTGAACCACTGGGCACCAACCGCGATAGCCATCGCACGTGAGCGGATGCTGTTCGGGAAGATTTCAGAAATCATGGTCCAGCACGCACAGCCCCAAGAGGTCGCGTACGATACAACGTATAGACACAGCGCGAATAGGGCAGCGTAGCCTTCAGTACCTGTGTAGAGGACGAAACCAACTACTGTCATACCAACGGCACAGCCGAACGTACCGTATTTCATCAGTGGTAGACGACCGACTTTATCAATCAGGTACATACCCAGGGCGTTACCCAGGATGAACACGATACCGACGAAAGTGGTCTGGAACAGGGCATTCTCGGTGCTGCCGGTGATTGGGCGTAGGATTTCCGGTGTGTAGTACATGATGACGTTGATACCCGTCAGCTGCTGGGCGGCAGCGACAAAGGTACCGATCACCAAGATAGCGAACAGAAGCGGTGAGCGCAGGCTAACTTGTTTTTTGCCCGGCTGATTGGAATCAGCCAGTGACGCCTGGATCTCGCCGATCAGCTGGTCAGCATGTTTCGGGTTGGAGATACGCGACAGGGTGTCTTTGGCTTGATCGATTTTGCCTTTAAGTACCAACCAACGTGGCGATTCAGGGATCAGGAACAACAGGCCGGCAAATAGCGCAGCAGGGATCACTTCTGAGCCCAGCATCCAGCGCCAGCCCATATCAACCAGCCAGGCTTCACTCATGCCTTTGGCAATCAAGTAGTTAACATAGAACACACCGGTCTGGCCGACTACCGCAGACTGCTGGAACATACTCACGGCACGGCCACGGAAATCTTTCGGTGCCACCTCGGACATATACATAGGTGAAACCACACAGGCCAAGCCCACTGCGACACCACCAACGATGCGAAGTATGACGTAGAACGAGAAGGTGGTTGCCAGTGCAGAACCAATGGCGGAGATCATAAAGAGGATGGCGGCGATGAAGAGGGTGTTACGACGTCCGTATTTTAATGCGGACCAACCGGCGCTGACGGCACCGATAATACTACCTAGAACAACACTTGATACTGCCCAACCGGTTTGTGCCGGGGTTAAGCCAAAGTGTTCTCTGATAGGCCCGATGGCACCTGAGATAACCGCTGTATCGTAACCTAATAAAATTCCCCCTAGGGCTGCGATACAACAGATTCGAATAATGTAAGCAAAATTATGTTTTCGGGCCTCGGCCGCGGTTGTGGGTGACATGTTCTACTCCTTCATGAGATCCCCGTCTCGTACTCAACCATCGAATAAGTTTGAGTTGGGTAGCTTTCCAATGCGCTAATTACTGTAGGGTATTTGCATCGGCATTCTTGTATTCACCAATATTTGTAATAGTTATGAATTGCTTTGATAATAATTTTCCACTCGGTGACGGACTAAATCATATGCTCACAAAATATTCACGGCTATAGCCAATAGGGGGTTTTGTCGAAAAATGATACATGGGTCATATTGTGAAAAATATTTTTCGCAGGTGATGCTTGGAGTAAATTACTGAATTTTAAGGGTTATGTTGATTTGTGATCTTGCTCAAAAATTTCCCTTAAGCCGCATGGATACTGGTTTTTTTTCACTTTAAATGGAAAAAATGAAATCGATCGACATGAGTGAAAAATATTTTTCGTTAATGTTTTTTCAGTTATAGTAATTTCCAGTGAAGCAAATGGTGCAGATTGAAAAACGGTTCAGAGATGCCCAAAGAACATATTCCACTGAACTGACCGCAATCATCACCGACCCGGAATTAAATAATCATAAAATTGGAGTACAAACATGAGCAATGTTCAATATGGAATCAGCCCACTAACCTGGACCAACGATGATATGCCAGAACTTGGCGGCGAAATCCCATTGGAAACATGTTTGAGTGAAATGGCTGAAGCTGGCTTTACCGGTACTGAGCTAGGTACCAAATACCCTCGTGAGCCAGAAGTGCTTATTCCTCTTCTAGAAAAACACGGTCTGGTTCTGGCGTCTGGCTGGTACAGCGGTAACTTGATGAAGCTGACAGCAGAAGAAGAAATTGCAGCCATGCAGGATCATATCAAGCTGCTGAAAGCCGCTGGCTGCAAAGCGATGGTATTCGGCGAGGTAAGCAATACTGTTCATGGTGACATCAATACTCCTCTTTCTCAGCGCGTCATCTTGACGATGGATGAGTGGAAAACATACTGCGAAAAGCTAACTACAGTGGCTGAGTACCTACTGAATGAGCACGACATCAAGCTGTCTTTCCACCATCACGTGGGCACTATCTGTGAAACAGAAGATGACATCAATCTAATGATGGAGCTGACTGGCGACGCGGTTCACCTGACACTGGACACTGGCCACATCACCTACGGTGGCGGCAATCCTGTCACTATGATCAAACGCTGGGGTCACCGTATCGGCCACATGCACTTTAAAGATCTACGCCTAGACGTAATGAAGGCTGCCCGTGCTGCAGACAAATCATTCCTCAATGCAGTTCTTGATGGTGTATTCACCGTTCCTGGTACTGGCGACGTTGATTACGACGACGTTTTCGCTGCACTAAAAGAGCGTGACTACAAAGGCTGGCTGCTGGTCGAAGCCGAGCAGGACCCTGCGAAAGCACACCCACTGACTTACGCAAAAACAGCGTACGAGAATATCACTGGCTACGCGAAGAAATACGGCCTGTAAGTTAAGGCAAAAAGGGAAGGGGGCAGGCTAGGCCCCCTTAACATCTCACGGCAAATTACACCGCACGAGTAATGAAAAAGATTTGCAGTGGGTAAAGGAAGCAATTTTTCGAATTTCGAAAAACGAGGAAGACAATGAATACTGTACGCCTGACCGTTGCTGAAGCACTTGCTAAGTACCTTGCAGCACAACTGATTGAAATTGATGGAAAGAAAGAACAGCTTTTTGGTGCCGCCTTTGCGATTTTCGGTCACGGTAATGTGACGTGCTTTGGCCAGCAGCTAAAGAATATCGAAGATAAAATTCCAACTTGGCGTGGTCAGAACGAACAGTCGATGGCAACGGCTGCCATTGCTTACGCGAAAGCTAACCAGCGCCGCCGTATCGGTATTGCGACCAGCTCTATCGGCCCAGGTGCCACCAACATGGTAACGGCTGCCGGTATTGCGCATACCAACCGTCTACCTCTTCTGCTTATTTCTGGTGACGCCTATGTCAGCCGTCTGCCAGATCCCGTTTTGCAGCAGCCGGAGAACTTTGAAGATCCGTCTGTAACCTCAAATGATGCCTTCAAGCCGCTAACCCGCTACTGGGACCGCATTCTGTCGCCATCTCAGTTGATGCATACATTGCCGCAAGCGCTCGATACCATGCTAGACCCCGCCACTTGTGGCCCGGTATTCCTAGGCTTGCCGCAGGATATCCAGGGTGTGGCTTACGACTTCCCTGAAGTGTTCTTTGCCGAGAAGGTACACCGCATTCGCCGTCCAGAGCCAGAAATGATCGTGCTGGAAGAAGCGAAAGAGATTCTGATGCAAGCGAAGAAGCCGCTCATCATCTCGGGTGGCGGTGTTCACTACTCGCTGGCGACTGACGAGCTGGCGGACTTTGCCAGCAAGCACAATATCCCTGTGGTCGAGACCATTGCCGGTCGCGCCACCATGCTGCAGGACAACCCGCTGAATGCCGGCCCAATCGGGGTAACCGGTTCAGACTCTGCCAACCACATGGCCAATGAAGCTGACGTGGTATTGGCTATCGGTACCCGCCTGCAGGACTTCACCACCGGCTCTTGGACTGTCTTCAAGAACCCAGAGATGAAACTGATCAGCATCAACGTGGCGAAATTCGACGCCATCAAGCACATGTCTTACCCAGTACTGGGCGATGCCAAAACATCCATGACCAAGCTGTCTGCACTACTTGGCGACTGGCGCTCAGGTGATGAGTGGTCGGCCAAAGCCAAAGCCGAAGCGGATGAGTGGAAAGAGCTGGTTCACCGCCGTACTCACCCACAAGAGGGTGACTTGCTACCGGGCATGTCTTCTTACGCAGAAGTGATTGGCAAGCTGAACACGTCGATGGAAAAAGGCGACACCGTACTGACCGCAGCAGGCGGCCTGCCTGCAGAGCTGTCAATGAACTGGCAGAACTACCAGATCGGCAAATTCGATATCGACTTCGGTTACTCGTGCATGGGCTACGAGATTGCCGGTGGCTGGGGCGCGAAAATCGCCAACCCAGACAACGATGTCGTGGTGCTAGTGGGTGACGGCTCATACCTGATCCAGAACTCGGACATCTACTCTTCGGTACTGACTGGCCACAAGATGATTGTGGTGGTGTGTGACAACGGCGGCTTCGCGGTTATCAACAAACTGCAGAACAACACCGGTAACGAGTCGTTCAACAACCTGCTGGCAGACTGCCGCCGCCCAGACGGCGAGCTGGCCCGCGTCGATTTTGCTAAGCACGCCGAAGCTCAAGGGGCGATTTCCGAGAAGCTGACCTCTATTGACGAGTTCGATGCTGCTTTTGCCCGCGCCAAAGAAGCTGACCGTACCTACGTGATTGTGGTGGATATCGATCCGGTATCACCGGCGGCATGGTCTAAATGTGACTGCTGGTGGGAAGTCGGGCTGCCTGAAGTCACTCGTAATGATCACACCGCTCAGAAAGTGGCAGAGTGGGAAGAAGGCCGAGCAACCCAGAGACGGGGTGTTTAAGCAGTAACTCTCGAGTGAGAATTTATTAACCAAGAGGCTCTTATTGTTGAGAGCCTCTGAGAATAAAAACTCTGTATACCCAAGCTGTAAATAAGATCAACTATTTCCAATATCTGAAACGCGGGTCTCTCTCAAAAAGTAGTGGGGGATACCTGACAAGGAGTGAAGCCATGTTTAATGAAGAACGTCATTTTGATCAACCTATCCGTTGGGCAATGGTAGGCGGCGGTCGTGGTAGCCAGATTGGTTATTCTCACCGTAACGCAGCACAGCGTGATGGTTTGTTCAAGTTGGTAGCCGGTGCTTTTGATCTTGATCCTGAGCGCTGCCGTGACTTCGGTATCAACCTTGGCCTAGATGGCGACCGTTGCTATGCCAACTACAAAGAGATGTTCGAGCAAGAAGCCCAGCGTGAAGACGGCATCCAGGCGGTATCTATCGCAACGCCAAACTCGACCCACTACGAAATCTGTAAGGCTGCGCTGGAAGCCAACCTGCACGTGGTGTGTGAAAAGCCAATCACCTTCACGACCGAAGAAGCCGAAGAGCTGAAGGCAATTGCTGCTAAGAACAACCGTGTTATCGGCGTGATGTACGGCTACAGCGGCTTCCCTATGGTTCAGCAGGCGCGTGAAATGGTCAAGCGTGGTGACTTAGGTGAAATCCGCGTTATCAACATGCAGTTCGCCCACGGCTTCCACAATGAAGAGTACGAGCTCAACGATCCGGGCCTGAAGTGGCGTGTAAGCCCAGAGGTTTCCGGCCCTACGTATGTGCTAGGCGATATCGGTACTCACGCTTTCTACCTATGCGAAGTGATGACCGGCCTGGAAGTCGACCGCCTGTCTTGCATGCGCCAGAGCTTTATCAAGTCGCGCACACCGCTGGAAGATAACGCCCATGTGATGATGGAGTTCAAGGGTGGTGCAGTCGGTACGCTTTGGGCTTCAGCAGTTAACGCCGGTTCTATGCACCAGCAGAAGATCCGTATTGTTGGCTCTAAAGCCTCTATCGAGTGGTGGGACGAGCAGCCAAACCAACTACGCTACGAAATTCAGGGCGAGCCACCTCGCATCCTAGACCGCGGTATGGGCTACCTGTACCAAGACGTAGAAGGCGTTGCAGCTAATCGCGTTGGCGGTGGCCACGCTGAAGGTTACTTCGAGTCTTGGGCAAACCTATACCACCGCTTTGCTCTGGCATTCGATGCGGCAGACCGTGATGATCAGGAAACGCTTGCTGGTATCTGGTTCCCAGGTATCGATGCGGGTATCGAGGGTGTACGCCTGTGTGAGAAGTGCGTCGAGTCGGCAGACCAGAACGCCGCGTGGGTTGAATACAAGTAATAGGAACGACCATGACAAAGATTGCACTTCAGCAAGATCGTAAGCTGGATGCCATCGTGTTGGGACGTGCGGGCGTCGATCTCTACGCCCGTGAATCAAACACGGACATGGCAGACATTTCAGGCTTTAACAAGTTTGTGGGTGGCTCTGCGGCGAATATCGCAGTGGCTGTGAGCAAGCTAGGCGGCAAAGTAGGGTTTATCGGTTGTGTCGCTGATGATGCATTCGGCGGCTACGTGAAGCAGTACATGTCAGGCCAGGGCATCAACCTTGACGGCATGATGACCGACAGCTCGGGCTCGCGCACTTCCGTCGCATTCACCGAGATGAAGCCAAGTGACTGTACGGTACTGATTTACCGCAATAAGGCCTCTGACCTGACTATCAAGCCCGAACAGGTAGACCCAGCATACATTGCCAGCTCGAAAGTGTTGGTGGTAACCGGTACGGCGCTGTCTGAAAGCCCAAGCCGCGAAGCCACATTGATTGCGATGGAGCATGCGCGCCGCAGCAACACGCTCGTGGTACTGGATGTCGACTACCGCCCTTACTCATGGCGAACCGATGTCGATGCGTCTATCTACTACGGCATCGCAGCTGGCTTGTCCGATATCGTTATCGGCAACCGCGAAGAATTCGACATGATGGAAACCGTGCTGGCCCCGGGCAACAAGGACGACGATGCAACGGCAGAGCGCTTCCTGCGTGCCAATACCCAGGTGGTGGTGATCAAAGCCGGTGAGTTTGGCTCAAAAGTGTACTGCCGCGATGGCCACAACTTCCAGCAGGGGATCTTCCGCGTTGAGGTACAGAAGCCGTTCGGATCGGGTGACTCATTCGCAGGCGGACTGATTTGGACCTTGGTTAACGGTGGCGAGCTGGAAGACGGCGTTAAGCACGGTTCGGCAGCCGCCGCGATTAACGTCAGCGGCACCAGTTGTACTGAAGCGATGCCAACCAAAGAACAATTATTCGATTTTATTGAGACCAGAGAACAAAGCCTTTAACAGTCACCTCCGGACGAAGTGATTAAAGGCAATTAGGTCTGCCGGGCCGGTATTTTTACTGGACACGTCTAGAAAGGGTACAAACCATCGAGGCCCGGCCTTTTTATTCATACCAATTAGACAGATACACACTGTGCTGGCAAATGACAGTTGGAAAGGCAGGGCAGTGAGGAGAAAGTACCATGGGCAAGCATATCCCACCATTTGATAACAAGAACCAACCTATCATCGATGTTAACGATGAAGTGACACCACTGTGCTATTTCAACCAAGTCCGTTTGGCCCAAAGTGAGCAGCACCAGCACGTTGTTGAAGGCTATGAGTCCGTCATCGTTCTTGCTGGCGGCACCTGTTCAATCACCGTAACCAATGGCGAGAAGACTGAAGTTTTCGACAATATCGGTAAGCGTAAGTCGGTGTGGGAGGGTAATCCCGAAGCGGTCTATGTGCCGCTTGGCTTCAGTGCAACCATTGATTGTGTCAGCGATGCCGCAGACGTCATGATTGCTGGCGGTAAGTTCGAACACTCACTAGAGCCATTCTGCGTGCGTGAAGAGAATGTCGATATTGTTCAGTACGGCTCGGATGACACGAAAACCCACCGTAAGATCAAACACGTACTGGGCCAGTCGAATGCCGACAACCGCGGGCGCCTGCTGGTCAGTGAGCTGTTTACCGTTGGTGCGGGTGGTTGGTCTGGCTTCCCTCCTCACAAGCACGATGAAGACCGTGTTAAGCCTGATGGCAGCAAAGAGACACTGTACGAAGAAGTGTACCAGTTCCGCTTTAATCCAGACTTTGGCTTCGGTGCTCAGTTCCTTTACGAGCACGAGGATGACTTCGGCCCGGTTTACCACGTCCGTACCGGCTCGGTGATTGCCATCGACAAAGGGTACCACCCAAGCGTGGCGGCGCCGGGCTACGAGATGTACTACTTCACCATCATCGTGGGCAAAACCGAAAAGTCGCTGATCCAGCACTTCGACCCGCATCATGAGTATCAAGTCGAAACGATCCCTGGCATCAAGGACATGATCGCCAAGTTCAAATAAGGAGGGGCAATATGCTCGTAAACTTGAAAGAACTCTTGCCTCAGGCTGCCGCATCTGACTATGCCGTGCCTTGTTTTAATGTGTTTGGTTATGAAGATGCCTGTGCGGTAGTCGAAGCTGCCGAAGCGGTAAACAAGCCGGTGATCCTTGCTTGTAACAAAGATGTCGCTGACTTCTATGGGGTTGAGACGGCAGCGGCGATGCTACTGCCTTTGGCGCACAAAAGCTCAGTACCGGTGTGTCTGCACCTTGATCACACCTATGAGGAAGATATTGTCTACCGCGCGCTGAAGGCGGGTTTTAGCTCAGTAATGTTCGATGGCTCTCAGCTGCCACTCGATGAGAACATTGCCCGTACCCGTGCTGTAGCAGATGTCGCCCATGCATTGGGGGCGTCGGTCGAAGGCGAGATTGGCTCCGTTCCTTATGACGAAGGACGCGACCATATCAAATCAATCTTCACCGAGCCGGAAGATGCCGCGCGTTTTGCCAAAGAGAGCGGTGCCGATTGTGTCGCCATATCCGTTGGAAACGTACACCGATTGACCGAACCTACATGTACAATTGACTTTGGTCGTTTAGATCGTATTGCGAATATGGTAGATATTCCTCTAGTCATTCATGGGACAAGTGGTATTCGCGACGAAGATATGGAAGTGCTAAAGCGTACCCGCGTATCGAAGTTCAATATTGGTACCTGTTTGCGCCAGGCATTGGGACATAACCTGCGCGATTTCATGAATGAAGAACCACAAAAGTTTGATCGAATTTACTTTATGAAAAAAGCAATGCCTTTTGTGAAAGAAGAAGCGATTCGCAACTTCAAATTATTATCATAAACTATAGCCTCAAGTGCCAGTCACTTGAGGTATTCTTATTTTGTAATAGTGCTTTCGGGCAGGAGTGCGGCCAATTATGGATGTTGAAGAACAAGTACCCGCTGACTTAGACACGCTGCGTGAGCTTATTGTTAAGCGCTACGACAGCCTAAGTGGGCGCCTACAACAGGTTGCCGATTTTGTGATGGCCCAACCTATGTTGGTCGCGGTCGAAACAATGGCAACGATCGCTGAACAGGCTAATGTTCCATTGTCTACACTGAGCCGGTTTTCAAATGCAATGGGCTACTCAGGGTTTAGTTCGATGCAGGCGTTATTTCGTGATCAGTACCTGAATCGCCCAAGGGATTATATCGAGCGGGTAAGAAAAGCGCGCGAAGCTGAAGAAGTGAGCCAAGACTCACCAATGGCAATCTTCCAAGATTTTGGGCAAGCGAATATTGAAGCGATGGAACAGCTACAAATGTCTGTTTCTCCGCACAAGCTTGAAAGGGCGGTTAGCCTGCTCGATGAAGCCGAGACCATTTATATTCAGGGCATGCGCCGCGCTTACCCTGTGGCTTTTTATCTCTGGTATGCCTTGATGAAATCAGACAACAACGTGGTGTTGCTTGATGATCATGGCGGTATGCTGGCACCGATGACTCGCCGGATGAATGAAAAAGATGTGCTGGTCACGGTGACGTTCAGCCCCTATGCACCAGAAACCAGCAGTTTGATTGATACTGCATTCGAAAAGAATGTGCCTATTGTTGCGATTACGGATAACCAGATGACATCCCAAGGTAGCAAGATGGAGGTTTGCTTTGAAGTACAGGAAGGCGAAATTATGGGCTTCCGCTCTCTCAGTAGTTCTTTGTATTTAGCACAAACACTGGCAGTCAGTCTGATGTGCCGGGAAGTGAAATAAGCGATTTAATCTGGCAGAACATATATGGTTAGCTGAGCCTTGGTTTGGCTACCTATATTCAAGTGACTTTATGAAGGTGTTTTGTGAAGTTACTTGAATATAGAGTATTTAGTTTCCGATTCTTCTTATTTGGGTAGGAATCACGGCTGTGGCTCCTAGGAACTTCGTCGCACGGTATTTGTTACCGATAAGGATTTAAAATGCGTTTTGCTCTTCATGGAATGTGTTCGCTTCATAGTAATATTCTTTCTGATATTCGTTTGGCAAAGGAAACGGGTTATCAGGGGTTAGAAATACATACTGAAAAATTGTGGCGTTATATTAATGCCGGTTTTACCAGTGAAGAATTTAAAGCACGACTTGATGCAGCCAATATTACGCCTTCTGCGATTGATATTATTGGCGGTGTGGAAGCGGCGACCAAAGAAGAGCAACAACGCGTATTCAAAGAGGCAGAAACCCTATGTCGCTTTGCCAGAGATATTGGTGCCCCAACTATACAGCTAAATGCGTTTGAAAGCCTGAATGCCTTTAGTACAGAAGATAATATTCAGCTAACCGCAAAAAACATTCGCTCAATCGCCGATATTGGTCGCGAATATGGCATCCGATTCCAGTATGAAGGCGCAGCATGGACACCCATTGCAACGCTGGAAGACTACTATAGATTGCTCGATGCGGTCGGGCGTGATAATTTTGGTTTCGTCTTAGACACATGGCACCTCTGGGCATGTCGTGGTGCCACTCTGGAGCAGATTTCTCAGGTTGATAAATCACTGATTTACAATGTGCATCTATCTGATGGTAAACGTCCAGCAGAAGGTCAGCCATGGGTTGATGAAAGAGAGTTGCGCGGTTTCTACATCGGTGAAGGTGATATCCCGATGCAAGAATGGCTTGATGCACTTCTACAGACAGGATATGACGGTTTCTTCTCTGGCGAGTTCCTTAATGATCAATTGTGGGAACACGACCATTACGAAGTGGCAGAAAAAATGCTCAATGGGATGAAAGCATTAGTACGATAAGGCTGGCAAGGAGTTGCGGCTAATATTTGGAATGATACGTTGAATTATATTTGTTGTTATTTTCTGCTTGTTACCGATATTGAGGGCGCTTAAGAATGAACCTTGAGCGTCGTGCAGATTTAATACTTGTCGCAACAACAATCTTGGCGGCAGCCGGTTGGATATTTTCGAAAGAAGCTATCCAGGGGCTGCCGGCTTTTGGTTTTATAGGCTTACGTTTTGTGCTGGCCTCTTTATGTCTACTTATATTTTGCTTTTCTGATATTAAAAAGGTAGACAAATCCGTTATTCCCAAAGCGCTAGGGGTAGGGTGTATTCTAGGCACTGCCATCTTACTTTGGATTCATGCCATTTCGGTGAGTGATACCCTGGGTGAAGGCGCATTTATTATGAGCCTGTCTATGCTGTTTGTGCCGCTTATTGCGTGGCCATTGTTTAAGGCAAAACCACCTAGAACGTTCTGGTTGGCATTGCCAATCGCCTTTGCTGGGCTGTTGATGTTATCACTGGGCGGCGGCAATGGCTGGCAGATGTCATCGAGTCAGTTGTGGTTTATGGCTGCTGCCGTGATGTTGGCTGTTCATTTTAACTTTAACAGCCAATATGCCCGTCAACTCCCAACGTTGCTGCTAACTTGCTTGCAGCTGTTCAGCATAGGCTGTATGGGGTTGATCGCCTCTTTATTGTTTGAAACATGGCCAGAATCAGTCAGTATGACGACATGGGGATGGTTTATGTTGAGTATGCTGGTTGCGACCAGTTTGCGTTACGTCATGCAGACGATGGGGCAGAAGCACAGCACTGCCGCTAATGCGGCGATCATCATGATCTTGGAGCCGGTGTGGACGGTGATCCTCAGTGTGATTTGGTATGCGGAAGAGATGCCAGCCAATAAGCTGGCCGGGTGTTTGATGATTCTATTGGCCCTGTTTACTTATCGTGGACTCGGCCATGTGGTCGGTTATGTCACCAAAAAAGCGGCTTAATGGTGGCCTGTGGAGCGCTAAAGCTCGAAGTAGTCATCTAGCGCTTTTCTTGCATCTGCCGTCGAGCAGTTGCTCTTAAAGCAAAGTTCGGCAACAGTAATAGCTGGGTTTTCGACTACATAGGAAAGCAGAGTGCGCGGTTGCTCTGTTTTACCGTAGTCGAAGCCTATTTCTTCGATATCATGATATTTCGACAGGCGCTTTTGAATTGATTTCCCGATGGCGGCTAAAGGTTCACTAGACATGTCTTGTAGTATCGACTGTAGCGCGTTTAACTTCGTTAATGCTCCAGAAAGCTCTAGGTGCCTTTGGTTCGCTTTGCGTTTTGTATCAATGCCAATTTCTGTCAGTTTTTCAAGTAAGAAGATACGGTCTGTTTTACCAATAAGAGCTGCAATGTTCTTAATCTCAAAGGTTGCATATTCACTTTCCTCGCTAAGTTGTTCCAAGCCAGCAAGAAAGCTTTGATAGACTCGCTGCCACTTCAAACAATTCTTGGAGTTAACAAGTTGCGCCAATTCAGTTTTTATCGAAACCAGATCGTTATAACTGCCAACAAGGACGTAGTTTCGGCTGCGGCGAATGCGTTTCACATTACAAGCATACGGTGCGATAACTGAATTAATTTCTGAAATACCTGCGGTTGTGACTTTATGTGCCAGAGAGGGTAGGTTGATTGAAATGCTCGGCTTCATCATGAATCGTAGACCGTGGGGATAGCGGGTATTTAAAAGAGAGTAGCGTGCTATGTACGGCGCTCTTTTTAAGCTTAAGCTTATTCAACGTCGCAATCAGTGCAACTTTGCAATGCGATCTCGTGCTCAAATACAGCAGTTTCGTTACCTTCAGCAAATAGCTCTGCGATTTCGTCCGCGACTTCTTGCTCATCTTCTGCTTCAACTTGGTTCACTAGCTCTTCTTCTGGGTAGCCAAAGAAGTTCAGCAGTAGGTATTCACGTGCTTCTTCTTTAGTACAAGTCACGTTTACCGAAAGATCAGGTACAACGTTGCCCTGCTCGATGATCGTAGCCACTTGTGCGATTGCTTCTTCTTTCATCGCTGGGGTTAGCCAGCCAAGATCCGTGCTCACTTTGGTTTTTTTACAGTTAAAACAAGGAAGTTGATGAAAGAAATATTGAAAATTAGTCATGGGTAATTCTTCATAGAGTCTTGTAAACAACGATTATGCGCATTTTCTTGTAAAATACCATCTCATTAGGCATTTATTACTGAATTAACGTGGTTAAAATAGGGCTGGCAACGATTCAGTTGACTTTACCTGAAATACGATGTGGAAAATTTGATTGAATTCTTAGTGGATTGTTGCGCCAGCACGTATTTCGTCGGCTGTAATATCATTTTGGTCTTCTGGCAGCCAAACGACAAAAGCGCCATTTTCGCCAATAAAGTCGTCCCAACCGCCATTCAACACTTTTGATTCGCACAACGCCTTGATTTCTTCTTTGCTTTTGCCGAGCTTGAGGGCAGCGTGATCAAGAGTGAAAGGCTTAATCCAGTTTGTTTGATATTGCGTAGCTGACATGTTTGGCTTTCTCGTTGAATAAATAAAGATTAAGGGGTACCTAGCGTGCTATCCCCCAATGGCATGTGGTTACGTGCCACAACAATACCAATTACCTCCATTTAATATCAACTGACGGACGCGTATGTTTGACGCAATGTGGCGCCATTCTTAAAAATATTACAACGTCTCATATTTCATGAATTCCTCTCGCATCATCATTGTTGAAAATGTAGGGGAACAAATGTTCCCCTAATTGGATGGCAAGCCTATGAATATAGAGGTACCACGATTACAGTTCGGACAGTTGATCAGAGAACCAAATCTTCCGCTGGAAGCGAGGATTTTTAGATGACATGTCAATTTTGTAAGGGTTAGTCTCTTCAGAGCGCTGTGGTAGGTCTAGGATCTTGCACAGCTCTTGAGCCAAAAACTTCTCAATCTTCAGTACAACCATTTTTTTGCGTAAACGGCCTTGCTCATCACGGTTGAGGATAGTTGGCATTGTATTCAGCGTCAGGATCTCCCCCAATGCAGGGTCAGACATACGTTCACGACCTTCAGTACTTGCATAGAAGTGTGAGACGGTAAATACCATGCGCTCAGGTGTTAATTGCTGAAGGAACTGACAGGATTTTACTACGGTTGAGCCAGTACGCACCATATCATCAAATAGCACAATACTCGGGTTGTTCAGGCCCTCGAATGTGTCTTCACTTTCTTCGTGGAGGGTGATTTCTACCTTACGTTCAGCAGTACGTTCTTTGTCTAACATGATGAACTTCGCTTTGGATAAACCAAGTGTGTTGTACATCTCTTTGACGAAGTCGCGAGCACCTTTGTCAGGTGCACAGAGAACAAGTCCTTCACCGTCAGGCCCGTAGCTCAAAATGTTTGAATTCAACAAGTAGTGGGCGTAAATCTTGTAAGGAATAAGGTTGTAGAATCGACCACCGAACACTTCACTAAACATTTTCTGTACTGAAACAGAATGGTTATGCACCGTCACGACATCATCAACTCCAGCAAGCTTTAGCATTTGTGCATAGAGTTTAGAAGTAAAGGGTTGGCCATCAAACTTCTTGATGTCGGCTACATCACGCTTGCCGGGGGTATCCCCCAAATCTGCACGGGGGCCACGATCTTGAGCGGAGAAAAAGAGGTCAGGCTCAACCAACACCACTCGGCTGGCACCGTTTTCTTTGGCCGCACGTGCAATGATAAGGTTGTGCATGGCCAATTCTTGGCGGCTAGTAACTAGGTTACCGGTACTCACAATAACAACAGTCTTGCCTTCTAAGCTGTTGCCGATATTCTCCATATCATTTTCATCAGAGATAAAGCGTGGGCAAAACTCAGAGTTCATGAAGTGCTTCATGCTGATTACATCTGAGATATCTTCATCTTGGCCCATTGCATATGCAACATCGATTGCAAACGGGTTGTCGGAAGAGTTACTGACAATCACTACATCATCTGATTGTGCATTCTGGCTGCTCATGGCATTCCTTATCAATATGAAAGAGAGTGGGTTGCGGGTATTCTATTACAGAATGGACAAAACGGCAGAGGTAAACACTATTCTGCACGCATTGACGTTAGTGCTTTTTGGATATTGCGTGCTGCTCTACCATGAACGCGATCACTTCGTCATTTAAGCAAGATTTACTGACATATTGGCGCTGTTTACCCATATGAAGGATTAAACCTAACTCGCTTTGTTGAAGCTGGTCGATTTCACTCCAAGCGATGTGGTGAGTTTTATTACCTCTTGTATAACTCACACCTGTAGAGCCAACCTGAAATCCTACTTTGCTGCCAGAGCTCGAGCTGATTGACTGTCGCCATAACCACCAGGTTCTCTTAAAGTAAACACTGAGCACCTCAATGATACTCAAAACAATAAAGAACCAACCAACGTAATTATTGGGTAGTAGCTCAAATTTGACTAAAACCACCCCAAAAAGAAGAAAAAGTATTGCTTTGTAATAGGATTTTGGAAATTCAGTAGGGCGGCTCGTTTGATCATAACACTCGGCAAAAAAGGGCTTGTCGAGAGTGTACTCTGTGGTGAAACTAAAATCTTTAGACATATGGGTACTTTGAGGCTTTCTGTGAATGAGTATCCAATGCTGCGACCTCGCAACACGAGTATTGTATAGCTTTTCAGTGCTTTTCTTTAGCGGTTTTGAACCTCATTTGTAAGTCAATAATTCCGGGAATGCTCTCACAATCGCCAGTTTGCAAGTTCGAGGATCCCAATACCACAAATGCCACAATCGCTCGGTGAGCGCAGTGTCAGCAGCAACTGCGCTGACCCGCTAAAGTGACGGGTAAATGTCGGGATGCTTGATTCCATAGTATCGTGGCTAGCCATGATACGACGATCCCAAGAAAGAGGCAGGCAGCTATAATTTCAGCTAAATAGTTATTTTCAGTACTTGGTGAAAAATCTAGCGCATTTGTGAATATGGCTAAGATTGGGAGGGCGATAAGACTTTGTATAAGACAGCATACACCTATCAATAGTGACCATGAATTAGAGGATACTCCTGGATTCTGTTTCAAGAAGCGGGCATTTTTTATCCCGTAATACGTCCATAGGCTTAATGAAATAAAGGCCAGCAATGCCCCCATCAGCAAGTCATCGCTTACTCCAGTATCTGCTCCGTTTAAACTGAGTGTCACTATTCCACTTAAGATGAGCGCGACAGGAACGGCCAGGCTTTTATACGAATACTCTTTCTCTACAATGTTCCCGACAATGATTAGCGAGACTGGCAGTATCCCAACGATCAAGGCCGATACCGTGATACCGCTATAGTAAATGCTGCTAGTGAGGAACAAGTAATATCCAACATTCCCAGCAAAACCTAAAGTGAAAGCAGTGATCCACTGGCTCTTTGACAGCTTGTCCCAGTTTTTTCGAGCAAGTAGAATTAAAGCCAAAGAAATTAAGCCATAGACGATGTATCGACCAAACGCGATAAGCATTGGGTTAGCTTCTGGAAGGGTATACGGGATTAGGAATGCTGTTCCCCAAATACAATTTACCAGTATTCATAGAGTTATATATGCGCCTGTACTCATTCAATAATCTCCATCAATACCGGCAATATTTACGGTAGCAAGGTTGTTGTTTTCAATGACTTCGCTTCTGGAAGAAGAAATGGCTACACGGAAGGTTTATTTTTAAAAATATAATCCCTTACACGGTATAGCTCGAAGAACGAATAATTGGATTTTTCTTGAGCGGATAGTTTATATTGCCAAATTGATATTGATAGGAAGCGTTAGAATTAAATTGTGAAGTCACTCCTATTTCAAGCAACTAAGCTCGTCGTTCATGAATACGACCGAATGTACCTGATCCATTAACTTGCACAAAACTGGGGCTAGCTTCTGCTGAGCTGTACCATCGTTACTACCTACCTCATCTAGATCAAGCACTCAACTACACGTTTAGCCGTTAAGAGCACCGACAGAAGCGCAATGTGTCACGAGCGTTGTAAAACATAAACATTGAGCTGCTAGACATATTGGCGGCGAAATTTCTCAATTAAGTGGACCAACATCGGATATTCCAACTTTGCGATTTATTTTTGACTTCGTCTGGGATAAATCTGTTCATCCAGATGCTTATAACTTAAGTCAATCACTAGGCAGAGAAGGAATTATAATGACGGAATCTATCAACGTAGATGTTGTTGTACTCGGTGGTGGACCCGGTGGGTATACTGCAGCTTTTAGGGCTGCCGATCTTGGGTTGTCGGTATGTATTGTTGAGAAGCGCGATACATTGGGTGGTGTATGTGTCAATGTGGGCTGCATTCCCTCCAAGACCCTGCTGCATGCGGCATCGCTGATTGACCATGCCAAGCATGGTGCACAAATGGGTATCGCGTTCTCCGCGCCCAATATCGATATCAACGCACTGCGGTCCCACAAAGAAGAGACGATCACCGAGCTAACCAAAGGCATTGCCAACTTGTGTAAGGCGAGAAAAGTGGTGCGCATCCAAGGTGAGGGACACTTCATCGGTGAACATACGCTATCAGTGAAAGGTGAGAGCGAGCAGCAAGTACAGTTCAAACATGCCATCGTCGCGACAGGATCACACTCGGTCAAGTTGCCTATTGCGCCGGATGACCCTAGGATTTGGGACTCTACGGATGCATTGTCTTTGCCAAATATCCCGGAGAAACTGCTGATCATCGGCGGTGGGATCATTGGGTTGGAAATGGCGCAGGTATATTCGGCGCTTGGTTCTGAAATTACTATCGTCGAAGCGCAAGATCAGATTATCCCCGCAGCAGACAAAGACGTTGTCCAGCCGTTGCTCAAGGCAACGAAAAAGACCTATCAAATGCTGACGAAAACCAAAGTCACCGATATGACAGTGCAGCCTGATGGTATTGCCGTGGCTTTTGAAGGAAAGAAAGCGCCTGATAGTGAGGTCTTTGATGCTGTATTGGTTGCCGTTGGCCGCAGACCAAATACCTCTGGCATTGGCCTGGAAAATATCGGTGTCGATATTTGCGAGCAAGGACTGGTTGAAGTCAATGACAGAATGCAGGCCTCGGTACCGCATATCTTCGCCATTGGCGATATCGTAAAAGGCCCAATGCTGGCCCATAAGGCAACGCATGAAGGTAAGGTTGCCTCCGAAGTGATTTCAGGGATGGATGCCGCGTTCCATCCTGTTGCTATCCCTTCAGTCGCATACACCAGTCCAGAAGTCGCCTGGGTAGGCTTGACCGAAAAAGAAGCCAAGCTGCAAGGTATCGACTACACCACAGGAAAAGTGCCATGGCTAGTCAGTGGCCGGGCACAAAGTGTTGGTGCAACCAACGGCGTCACCAAGGCACTGTTTGATAAAGAAACGGGTACTTTGCTAGGAGCCGGGATTTGTGGCGAGAACGCCGGTGAACTGATTCACGAAGCAGGTGCCGTACTTCAATTTGGTGGGACGGCGAAAGATATCGCCCATAGCGTTCATGCCCACCCGACATTGGCTGAAACCTTTGCATTTGCCGCCGAACTGGTAGAAGGCTCAATGACCGATATGCTGCCAAGCCGGCGTCGTTAATTTTCCTCTATTTATACCCGCAAGAAATAAACGAGTCAGGCTATATCGCCTGGCTCGTTTTCTTTTATGGCTATATCACTTTTTTATGCCAATTATTTCATGAAAAAAGAAGAAATTATTGCTGTGTTACCTCGCCCACAAAATGAACTATTTGTTTCATATATGGTTTGAAAAGGTTTTTTCATTCTCATATGATTTTGAAAAATAATTTCGAATTATAAGGGATGGGAAGGCCGCCATGTCAAAACTGCTCTCCAAATATCACGCACCCGACCAACACGGTAATACCCAGAACATTACCCCAGAATCGGCTGGTTGGGGCTATGTGGGATTCCAAGCGTTTGAACTTGAAAGCGGGCAAAGCATCGACTTGCCAGCCAGTGATAATGAAGTGTGTTTGGTGCTTGTCGGCGGCTTTGCCACTATCACCACGCCTTCAGCCACCTTCGAGAATATCGGCGAGCGAAAGAGCCCGTTTGAGCGGAAAAAGCCTTATGCCGTATATGTCGCTAAAGGAGAAGCGATTAAAGTGGTGGCGAATACCCAGCTTGAGCTGGCAGTTTGCAGTGCGCCTGGCGAAGGCAATTATCCAACCCGCCTAATTGCACCTGACAATATTGATGCCGAGCAGCGCGGCGCTGGGAACAACAAGCGTTTTGTTCATAATATTCTGCCTGACTACAAAGAAGCCGACAGCTTGCTGGTGGTTGAGGTGTACACTGACGAGGGCTGTACCAGCTCGTATCCGAGCCACAAGCATGATCAGGACGCAGAGCCAAACGAAACCTACCTTGAAGAAACCTATTACCACCGTTTGAACCCATCAAAAGGGTTCTGTATGCAGCGCGTCTATACCGACGATCGTTCGTTGGACGAATGCATGGCGGTATACGACAAAGACGTCGTGCAAGTACCTAAGGGGTATCACCCAGTGGCAACCATTGCAGGCTACGACAGCTATTACCTCAATGTAATGGCAGGGCCAACCCGTAAATGGTTGTTTACCTGGGAAGATGACCACCAATGGATTAACGAAGAGCAATATGCAAGAAAACATCAATAATGAATTTCCGGCAAAGGAGTGAGACATGTTTAATATTGCGTTATTCGGCGCTGGCAGGATTGGCCAAGTGCATGCTGTAAATATTGCAAAGCATCCCAAAACGACACTGTATTCAATCATCGACCCGTATGTAGAGGGGGCGAAGAAGCTTGCCGAAGAGTACGGCGCGAAAATTCAAGAGATCGACGAAGCGATGTCCGATCCGAATGTACACGCGGTCTGTATTTGCTCTGCAACCCATACGCATGCCGACTTGATTGAATTGGCTGCGCAGCATGGCAAAGTGATCTTCTGTGAGAAGCCAATTGATCTGGATATTAGCCGAGTACGCGATTGTTTGGCGACAGTACGCCAGCATGGTGTGCCTATGATGGTAGGCTTCAACCGCCGATATGATCCGCAGTTCAGAACGGTAAAGAATCAGCTAAATGCCGGTGTGATCGGCCAGCCTGAATCCTTGGTGATCACCTCTCGCGATCCGTCGCCACCGCCAGCTGAGTACACCAAAGTATCGGGTGGTATGTTCCGCGATATGACTATCCATGACTTGGATATGGCCCGTTTCATCATGGGTGAAGATCCGGTCTCTATCACTGCGCACGGTAGCTGTATGGTTGATCCCGCTATCGGTCAAGCGGGTGATATTGATACGGCGGTATTGGTAATGAACTTCCCATCAGGTGCGATTGCGACCATCAACAACAGTCGCCGCTCTGGCTACGGTTACGATCAGCGTCTTGAGCTGCACGGCTCGAAAGGTCTGCTGCAGGCACACAACGTTAAAGAGAATCTGGTACAGCATTGGGGTGAAGAAGGCTGTGTAGCCGCGAAACCTCAGCACTTCTTCCTTGAACGTTATGAAGCGGCTTACATCGCTGAATGGCAAGACTTCGTGGATGTGCTTGAAGGTAAAGACCCTGAATGTGGCGGCGCCGATGGTGAATATGCTCTCGTACTGGCTGATGCCGCGCTTGAGTCGATGAAGCAGGGTAAAACCATTAAGCTGTAATACTCAGAAAACCCTCCTGAGTGATGATGTTTACCAGGGGCTGTTACCCCCCAAGACATAGCCCCTTTAGTCTTGTCACTCTCTAAGCCTCGCAATTGCGGGGCTTTTTCTGTTTGCAAGACAATCTGTCGTCACCAATAAAAAACCGCCATATGGGCAGCATTTAGGTCAAAATGTACGGGGTGCCAATGAATACTAACCTAGGAGACTAGAGTCAAAATCATTGGTAGAACCTTGTCGGTAAGCGAGGGAAACAGCCAGAGTCTGCGCCAGACATAGAGACGCTGACTGAGAGCGGAATGCTTCAACCTGGGCTTCTTTTACCACAAAACAGACATCACTGAAGGTGGCAAGAGGGCTCACCTGGCTATCAGTTATAACAATTTGCTTGGCTCCGGCTTGAGAGGCGATTTCGCTTAGGGTAATCGTTTCTTGTGCATAAGGGCTGAAGCTGATCGACAATACCGCATCCTTAGGGCCGATCATGGATAGTTGCTCTTTGAACATACCACCCAAACCGTCGATAAGAAAAGCGCGGCGTTCTAGGTGGCGCAACGCATAAGTAAGGTAAGAAGCCACGCTGAAAGAGCGCCTCAGGCCGATGAGATAGATGTTTTCGGCTTGACTTAAAATATCAATGGCTTCTTCGAGTTTGTCGCTCGGTGTTTGTGCCGCAAGGTGGTTCATTGCCTGGGCGTTGGCGCGGGCGAACTCCTGCAAAATCATGGCAGGGCTTTCCGGCGCACTTTGTTCTGCGTCTAGCTCTTTGAAAAGCTTGGCACGTTCGGTATAGCTAGCGGTCTCTTCAACAAGGTTGCGGCGAAATAGCTGTTTCATATCATTAAAGCCATTGAAGCCGAACGCGTTAGCAAAACGGATCAAGGTCGAAGGGGGCACTTCGGCTTGACTGGCAATAGTTGCAACCGTATCGAAGGCGACGCTGTTGGAGTTGTCTAGCACGTAACGGGCGACCTGCTGTAAACGCTTGCTGAGATCGCTATATCGCGCGCGGATTTGATCTTGCAGTTCAGTAAGGTTGTTGGCAACAGACATCTTTCACTCCCTTCAAATACTCCTTTAGTATTGTAAAGGCTGGTGCGTATATATGAAATGTTTTTTTCATTAATATTTTAAAATATTCTCTGTTGGAATGAATGTTTCAGTATGGATTGCGAAAAGTAACGGATAAGTTGTGATTAAGGTGTTTTGTCACAAGTGACTACGATGTGAGTGAGTATGCAATCATTTTCTGCCTGACGAGACAGACACCAATACCGAAAAACGATATATTATCGATAGGGTTGTTGATTTTAAGATCAATCCCTTGCCTTGATATACAGACATATGGATATATTGGTTATGTGATAGGAGATAAAGGTGATTGTTGCCGATGATTTTCAAATCAATGACACTAACGTTGTTTTCAAAAGAGATGAATACCCGATATCCAAAATAAGGGGAGCCAGAGTCAAAACCAATTCTTTAAAAGACCATGCACTAAGAATCGTCATTATTGGCCTTGTTGTATCTAGCGTGGTTTGGATGATCTTTCCGGGTTCATTGGGGTTTTTAACGGCTCCGTTAGCGTTGATATTGGGTATGCTTTTGGCCCTCGCAACAGTGAGGAAATATGAGCTTCAAATCGAATTCCAACATATAGATGAAACAGGATTGCAGTGGGTTTCCATCGCTAAAACGAATAAGTTGAGCGTGAAGGAACTGTTTGAGAAGCAGGCCAGTGAAATCTTGCGAAATATTACATAGGGTGGCAGGTGAGTTTGCTGATTTAGTGCCCTGTGATGCTAGGGGAAACCGCTCTCCTAGCATCTGATTCGCGATGATTATAAAATGCAGTGCTTAGCGTAATCTTTAGCCTCGTTTGCCGTCCAGTCACCTTTTGGTTTTTCTTTTAGATCGTCACACCAAGCTTCGCTGCCTACTTCAGTACAAGCAGAGAGAGTGAAGCAGATAAAAACTAAACTAAGTAATTTTTTCACGATAAAAACTCCTTTCATATCGTAGTGATATTTTGCTTATTAGAATATTTAGAGCATGAAAAGTCAAACCGCGATGGCATTATAGTTATCTATAATGGTATCGATATTGTTGCTGTTTCCGCGCTGAAGTCGGCGGTAGTGATTCAATGTCTTGTCGATATATCTGGTGATTAAATCGCTTTGTACGGCGCAATCTGAGTGCCAAATTTTATTGCCGACGGCATTAATCTGTTCATTTCCATCTATTGTCGATGAAACAAATAATATTTCATAAAAGCGTTGATTGTCTTCAATGAGTACTTCGTGCTTGAGGCCAAAGTGATGGCTTATCAACTTTTGACGAAGCGTGTATGGGTTATTCACCGGGCACAGTAAAAAATCAATATTGGCGTTTTGATGCTGTTGGTGGATAGACTCAACGAGTTCACTCATTAAATCCCCTCCTATGCCGGCGATGACCACCAAATGCTTGCCGTCATATCGATTTAGAGGCAGTTTTGCGACATCTTGACAGTGGACTGCCCATGCAGCTTCTGGGTAGAAACGTTGTAGGTTCTTTTCCACTGCGGCCATAAGCGCCGGGACAATATCGACAAAATGAACTCGGGCTGCCGCTTGTCTTGAAAGAAGGGCGGCACCGATAAGCCCATGGTCACAGCAACAATCCCAAACATGGTCATAGCCAAGTGGTACCATTTGTTCAATTTGCTTTAATCTTGTACTGAGTTTCAAGGGGAATGCCCGGTTTGTGTCAAAAATCGCGCGCATTGTAATGGTTTTTGCGGTTATAGCGAAGTAGCCGTTAACCTATCTGGTGTCCAAATGAACAATAGGGCATCGATGTATACTTCTTTCACTGAGCTTGAGGCTAAAAAAAGCCACGTAACCCTAGGGGGAGAAACGTGGCACTTCAACGTGAAGTCCTACAGTAAAGCGAATACTTTATAGGCTCGAGTTGTTATTATCTTTATGGCGCATTTAGGTTAAAGGTTACTTGCTCTTCTTCTGACGCTTCATATCGAAGACAACAGCGACCACAATCACCAAACCTTTAACAACCTGCTGCCAGTATGCCGAAACGTTCAATAGGTCGAGGCCATTCTGCAGTACCCCCATGATCATGGTACCTATGATGGTACCCTGAATCGTACCGATACCACCGGCATGGGATACACCACCAACGGTTGCTGATGCGATGGCATCCAACTCGTACATTACACCGAGGCCAGGCTGACCTGAGTTGATACGGGCAGATAGGATAAGCGCTGCGATACCAGCGAGTAGGCCTGCATAGGTGTATACCAGGATCTTGTACTTCTTAACGTTGATGCCCGATACATAGGCCGCTGTTTCGTTACCGCCGATGGCGTAGGCATATTTACCGAAGCGGGTGTAGTTCAACAGGATGTAGGACACGATTGCCATGACGATAAAGATGATGACCGGCACCGGGATACCGGCAATGGTGCCCTGACCAATCCACTGGTAGGAGTCAATAAGGCTACTGACTGGACGGCCGTCTGAGTAGAGAAGGGCCGCACCGCGTGCAATGATCATCATACCCAAGGTGGCGATGAACGGCGGGATACCGGTATAGGCAATCAATGCACCGTTGATAAAACCACAGAGAGCACCGACTGCCAGCGCAACCAAGATAGGCACGATTACCGGTAGTTCAGGCATCGCCGGATACATCCGCATGCCCCAATCGAGGGTTTGCGCCATACTGGCCGAGGCCACGGCGGCGACAGCGAGAACCGAGCCGGACGACAAGTCGATACCCCGGGTAATAATGATGATGGTTACCCCAAGTGCGAGCAGGCCGATACTGGCCATTTGGGTAACAACATTAAGCAAGTTGGCTACAGTAAGGAATACTGGAGATAGAATCGACATCACCACACACATGGCAATGAATACAACGTAGATGGCATACTTAGAAATCAAGCGCTTATAATTCTGAGGCGATTTCGCACCAGACGTTGCTTCTATTAACTTCGCAATCATAATGACTTTCCTTGATAAATTTTGCGTCACCCTGTCACGACAGCAGTGAATATGCGTTTTTGGGCTGCAGGCGGTTATGCCAACGCCATAGACATGATTTTTTCTTGGGTCGCTTCAGTGCCGTCGAGCTCGCCTTTGAGGTTGCCTTCGTGCATGACCAACACTCGGTCGCTCATGCCGATAACTTCCGGCAGTTCCGACGAGATCATTACCAAGCTTTTACCCATACCGGTCAAAAGGCGCATGAGTTTGTAAATTTCAGACTTCGCACCCACATCGATGCCTCGGGTCGGTTCGTCGAGGAACAGAATGTCAGGCTTGGTCAACATCCAGCGGGCTAGCAGTACTTTCTGCTGGTTACCTCCGCTGAGGTTGTCAATTGCCTCGCTCATGTGTGGTGTTTTCACCTTGAGTTTTTTACAGTGTTCTTCACTGTCTGAGCGCATCTGGCGGACGTCGAGAACATTGGCCACTCGGCTCTTGTAAGCATCGAGGTGGGCGATGGACGTATTGGCAAAGATATCGAGCATCAGGTAAAGGCCGGAATGACGGCGGTCTTCGGTCAAGAAAGCCATTTTGTGGCTGATGGCATCCTGTGGGGCCTTGATTTCGACTTCTTCGCCATTGATCCAAATCTCACCGGTCTCTTTCTCGCGAACCCCAAATAGGGTCTCGATAAGTTCGGTTCGGCCGGCTCCTACAAGGCCTGCTATCCCTAATATCTCACCTTCATGGAGTTTGAAGTTGACATGCTTGAAGCAGCCATCGACAGACAGATTTTTTACCTCTAGGCGGATTTTGCCTGGTTTGGCCGTCGGAGGGGGGAATACATCGCCAAGATCGCGGCCCACCATCATCTGAACCAGTTCATCGTGATTGGTGTCTCGGGCTTCTCGTTCGCCGATGTAGCAACCGTCACGGAATACGGTGATGTCATCACAGATTTTGAAGATTTCATCCATCTTGTGGCTGATATACACCATGGCGACGCCCTGGGATTTGAGCTTTTCGATAATTTCAAACAGGTGGGCAACTTCTTTGTCCGTTAGGGCCGAAGTTGGCTCATCCATGATAATGATCTTCGATTCAAAAGAAATGGCTTTGGCAATCTCGACCATTTGCATAGTTGCTACGGTCAAGTCACTCATTAAGGTTCGAGGGTCAAGATCGAGATCAAGACGCTGGAGTAGGGCTTCGGTATCGGCGAACATCTTTTTATGATCGATCAGTCTTAATGGCCCTGTGAGCGGTTCGCGGCCCAACCAGATATTCTCGGCAATATTACGATGTAGAACGGGCGATAGCTCTTGGTGAATCATTGAAATCCCGCTTTCGAGTGATTCTTTGGCGCCAGAGAAATCTACCAATTCTCCTTGGTAACGAATGGTGCCTTCATCGCGCTGGTATGTGCCAAACAGCACTTTCATCAAGGTCGATTTTCCTGCACCATTTTCGCCCATGAGTGCCATTACACGGCCTTTCTTTAGAGTCAGCTGCACGTTATCAAGTGCCTTTACACCGGGAAAGGTTTTGGTAATACCACGCATCTCAAGTATTACTTGGCTCATACTGAATTGCTCCAAAATTGGCCCTACGCGGCTAGCGGATAACTAGCGTGTAGCAGGGCCGGATAAGTTATTTATAGAGAGGGTGGTGGATTAACTTTTAGCCTGGAATTCAGCTAGGTTGTCTTTGGTAACCAGTTCTGCAGGGATCCAAGTGATTTTCTCTTGGGGTTGTTTGTTGATGGCATTCATTGCCGCATCCAATGCGCCACGGGCTTGGCCGACACCGTCTTGGAATACGGTTGCATCCAGAGCGCCTTGTTGAATTGCCATGATGCCATCCGGGGTCGCATCGACACCGACAACAATGGTGTCTTCGAGTTTACCGGCAGCGCGCAGTGCCTGGATAGCACCCAGTGCCATGTCGTCATTGTTAGAAAGGATAATGTCGATTTGCTCGCCAGAGTTGATCCAGTTTTCCATTACGATCATGCCCTGAGAGCGCTGCCATAGGCCGGTTTGTTTACGGGTGATGTTAAACTCTGGCTTGTCCTTGAAGAAGTCTTCGACACCTTGGGTGCGAAGGATAGCCGCTTCTACTGTCATCATGCCCATGATGATGCCGATATTGCCGCCATCAACTTTAGATGCCGCATATTTTGCTTGTTCTTCACCAAAACGAAGTTCATCAGAGCCCACATAAGATACACCATCTGGCAGGTAAGAAGGGCGACGGTTTAGGTAAACCAGTTCGATGCCGGCTTTCTGGATGCTGTCTGTCATCGGTTGCGTTGCATCGGTGTTAACCGGAACTAGGATGATGCCGTCAACTTGCTGAACAATGAAGTTTTGGATTTGCCCCAATTGTTTCACTGTATCTTCTTTAGCATCGACGAAAATTAGCTCTACATTACCCATCTCTTTGGCGTACTTATCCATAGAGTCCTTCATGTTGACCAAAAAGGTGTCATCAAAGTTAGGAATGGCGACGCCGATTTTGATCTTGTCCTCACCGTCATCACCGCCGCACGCAGCTAGCGCAAACACGGTGCCAATGATGGCTATTTTGCGAAGGACCCCTTTTGATAGGGACTTTGTCGTTGAAATAGAGTTTGTGAATAGAGAAGTAATTCCATGTATCAGTGACGGCATTGTTGCCTCCTTATTATGATGCATCTAACCGCTTTCTTGGGTGAAATGTACATTTCATATATCACGGTAAATAGATGCTGATCACTTTCTGTAATGAAATATTCATCCAGAAAGTGTGTTCACGTTGATTGAAATAAATTTATTATTTTTATGTAAACAACTATATGCTCGAGCTCAATTAATAACCACCCCTGATTGAGTGTAAATAACAAAATTGTTAACCAAGTCTCACTGGAATCAATGTCTAATTGTTGTGATATATACTAATTTTATGATTTTAAAGGCTAAATTTTTGGCTGATATGCTGCTTTTTGCCTAACTTGTTGATAAATGGTGGAATATTCCGCAAACGTTATCGTGTTGGAGGTATGTTGCAATTATTTGAAAAAAATTTTCCATTTTATTCTGTTGTTGTACGCGGGTTGAACAGTTTTGGAAATTTTACCTTGATCACAAAATATATTTTTCATTTCATTTTTCGTTTAAAGTGAAATGAATATTTCGTATGATAAGGGCATTGAAACAATGAGGGTTGGGAAAGGTGTTCTCAACAACGATTGCGAAAATCAGTTTAATCATTATCTGAACGGTTCTTAACTACTCGGTAGTTAAAGGAAGGAGTGAAAAGGATGAATACCAGCAATAAGAAATTGGATCTTATTTGTTTGGGGCGAGTTGCCGTTGACTTGTATGGCCAGCAAATTGGGGCTCGCCTAGAGGATATGGGCACTTTCTCTAAGTATCTCGGTGGGTCGTCAGGCAACGTCGCTTATGGCACGGCAAGGCAGGGGTTGAAGTCTTCCATGCTGGCGAGGGTTGGGGATGAGCACATGGGGCGCTTCTTACGCGAAGAGCTGCAGCGAGTTGGTGTTGATACCAGTCACTTAATTACCGATAAAGAACGTCTTACCGCCTTGGTCATCCTTGGTATTAAGGATGAAGACACCTTCCCACTGATCTTCTACCGTGATAATTGCGCAGATATGGCTATCACTGCCGATGATATTGATGAGCAATATATTGCCTCGGCACGCTGCTTGGCAATTACTGGTACTCATCTGTCACATCCCAACACCCGCGAAGCCGTGCTGACCGCCTTGCGCTATGCCCGTAAGCACGGCGTGAAAACAGCCATAGATATTGATTACCGCCCCGTGCTTTGGGGGCTAACTACCTTGGGAGATGGCGAAACGCGCTTTATTGAGTCAGGCAAGGTTACCGAGCAACTTCAAGAAGTGCTGGGCTTGTTCGATTTGATTGTTGGTACAGAAGAAGAATTCCACATTGCAGGTGGCTCGACGGACACTGTGGAAGCGCTGAAAGCCGTACGTGAAGTGAGTAATGCCGAGTTAGTGTGCAAGCGTGGTCCGCTAGGTTGCTCAGTATTTTCTGGTGAGATCCCTAATGATCTCGACGACGGTGTCACCGTTGAAGGTGTTCGGGTCGACGTTCTTAATGTTCTCGGTGCTGGTGATGCCTTTATGTCAGGGCTGTTGCGTGGCTACCTAAATGATGAAGGTTGGGAAAAAGCCTGTGCCTATGCCAATGCCTGTGGTGCCTTGGTCGTCTCTCGCCATGGTTGTGCACCGGCCATGCCTTCGAAACAAGAGTTGGATGATTACTTGTCTCGTGCTGGTGATGTTCCTCGTCCTGATCTGGATGAGCGTTTAAACCATCTTCATCGGGTAACGACAAGGGATAAAGAGTGGGACGAACTCTGTGTGCTGGCTTTTGATCACCGTATCCAGTTCGTCGATATGGCCCGCGAAGCCAATGCCGATATCAGCCGGATCAGGTCACTGAAAAAGCTTATTCTGCAGGCGAGTCGCGAAGTGGCTGAAGAGGCGGGCTTATCCGGCAAAGCGGGATTGCTGTGTGACAGCACATTTGGTCAAGACGTACTGAACGAAATCACCGGGGAAGGCTGGTGGATTGGCCGGCCGGTAGAGCTGCCAGCTTCCCGTCCTCTTGAACTAGAACACGGCAATATTGGTACCCAGCTGATTGATTGGCCGCTGGAGCATGTTGTTAAGTGCCTGGTGTTCTTCCACCCTGATGATCATCATGCGTTACGTCTTGAGCAAGAAAAGCAAGTGTGTGAAGTGTATCAAGCGTGCTGCAAGACAGGTCATGAGCTGCTGCTAGAAGTGATTTTGCCTGCTGATATGGAGCGCACCGATGAGTTATACCTGCGCGCGATGCAGCGTTTCTACAACTTAGGCGTGAAACCGGATTGGTGGAAACTGCCGCCAATGGCTGCTGAATCATGGCAGGAGGTGAATGCGCTGATCAGAGACCGCGATGCGTATTGTCGTGGGGTTGTATTGCTGGGCCTGGACGCACCAGAAAACGAGTTGAAAGCCGGGTTCAATGCAGCAGCAAGTACCGATATCGTAAAAGGTTTTGCCGTTGGCAGGACTATTTTCGGCCAGCCTTCCCGTTTGTGGCTAGCTAATGACATTGATGATGCTGGCTTGATTGAGCAGATCAAGCAGAACTATCACAACTTAATAACCCTGTGGCGTCAGCGTGGCTAAAGGAGTCGAGCATGAGTGTTAATACGGTACGCCTGACGATGGCTCAGGCTTTGGTGAAATACCTGCAAGCGCAGAAAGTCGAGATCGACGGTGAGATCCAACCCATGTTTGCCGGTGTGTTTGCCATTTTCGGACACGGTAATGTTGCCGGGCTAGGGGAGGCGCTCTATCACGCCAATGAAGCACTGCCGACCTACCGCGCCCATAACGAGCAGGCTATGGCGCACAGTGCCATTGCTTTTGCCAAGGCCAATAACCGCCAACGTATGATGGCGGCGACAACATCGGTCGGGCCAGGGGCTCTGAATATGGTCACAGCAGCAGCACTGGCCCATGTCAACCGCCTGCCTGTATTGCTTCTGCCGGGCGATACATTTGCTACCCGTGAACCGGACCCTGTGCTGCAGCAAGTTGAAGACTGGAGTGATGCGACTATCACACCGAATGATTGTTTCAAACCGGTGAGCCGATTCTTTGACCGCATCACCCGTCCAGAGCAGTTGCTAAATAGTTTGCCGCAAGCGATGCGGGTGTTGACCGATCCGGTTGAGTGCGGCCCGGCAACGATAGCGATTCCGCAAGATGTCCAGACCATGGCGTTTGATTACCCGCTTCATTTCTTTAAAGAGAAAATCCACCGTGTGCGCCGACCTGGGGCAGATGAGCATGAGCTGACCGAAGTTGTTGAGTTGATCAAACAGGCTAAGCAACCGCTGGTCATTGCCGGTGGCGGTATTCACTATTCCGGCGCGTTGGAACAGTTCCGTGAGTTTGTAGAAACCTACCAGTTACCAGTAGGTGAAACCCAGGCCGGTAAAGGGGCATTGCCTTGGGATCATACTTCCAACCTTGGTTCAATTGGCGTGACAGGATCTGCGGCGGTGAACCAGATGGCTGCTGAAGCGGACGTGATCATCGCGGTGGGAACACGCTTGCAGGACTTTACCTCTAGCTCAAGAGCACTGTTTAAAGCCGATGCCAAGATAGTTTCGCTGAATGTGAACGGCTTTGATGCAACGAAGCATTATGGGATCCCTCTGGTAGCTGATGCCAAGGTGGCATTACCTCAATTAACCCAGTATCTGGTCGACTGGCAGGTCTCGACGGTTTGGCAGAATAAAGCAGAGACACTTCGTCTGGAGTGGAACAAAACCGTATCTATTGCCATGACTGATCGTGGTACGGCACTGCCGACTGACGCAGAGGTTATTGGTGCGGTTAACCGCGCGGCGGGCGAGAAAGATATCGTCGTTTGTGCCGCCGGTGGGTTGCCGGGTGAACTGCATAAACTGTGGCGTACCCGTTATGACAAAGGGTACCACCTCGAATATGGCTTCTCTTGCATGGGGTATGAAATTGCTGGCGGCCTTGGCGTCAAGATGGCTAAACCGGATTCAGAAGTATTCGTTATGATCGGTGATGGCTCATATCTGATGCTGAATTCCGAAATTTCCACCTCGGTGATGCTAGGGCACAAGTTGGTACTCGTGGTACTGGATAACCGTGGATTCGGCTGTATCAATCGTCTTCAGCATGCTTGCGGCGGGGCTGGTTTCAATAACTTGCTCAAGGACTGTAACACCATTGAAGAAGGTGCACCGAAGACTGATTTTGCCGCCCATGCTCGCTCGCTAGGGGCACAGGCAGAAAAAGTCGCCAACATTGCAGAGCTAGAGCAAGCCTTGGTGCGGGCGAAGCAGGCGACATCAACATATGTAATCACCCTGGATACCGATCCGCTGAGTACGACTGAATCGGGTGGTTCATGGTGGGAAGTGGCAGTACCTGAAGTATCTGAGCGCGAACAAGTGCGTGCAGCCAGATCAAGGTATGAAATCGCCAAACAACAGCAAGTGATTTAAGGAGAATTAGCATGACTGTTCAACTAGGTATCAACCCACTGACTTGGACCAACGATGACTTGCCATCTTTGGGTGCAGAAACACCATTAGCAACATGTTTGACTGAAGGGCGCCAAGCCGGTTTTGCTGGCTTCGAACTTGGCAATAAGTTTCCGCGTGAAGCCAGTGTGCTAGGACCGATACTCGCCAATCATGATCTTAAGTTGGTGTCAGGCTGGTACTCCGGCGAATTGCTTACCCGCACGGTAGAGGAAGAAATCGAAGCGGTTCAGCCTCACTTGACCTTACTGAGTGAGTTGGGTGCCAAGGTGATGGTATTTGCTGAAGTCACCGGATGCATTCACGGCCAGCAAGATACACCGGTGCGTCTTCGCCCTAACTTTCCCGCTGATAAATGGCGAGAGTACGGCAAGAAACTTAGCGAGTTTGCCAAGTACACCAAAAGCCAGGGGGTTGAGGTAGCCTATCACCATCATATGGGCACCGTTATCGAGACTGCTGAAGATATCGATAACCTGATGGAATACACCAGTGAAGAAGTGGGGCTGTTGCTTGATACCGGTCATCTGACCTTTGCTGGCGCTGATCCGGTACAGGTGGCAACGCGTTGGGCCCACCGGATTAACCATGTTCATACCAAAGATATTCGTGCTGATGTACTGGCTGATGTGAAGAACCGCAATACCAGCTTCCTTGATGCAGTACTCGATGGCGTATTCACTGTTCCGGGCGATGGTTGTGTGAATTATCCAGCAGTATTCGAGCAGTTAAAAAACGTCAATTATCAGGGCTGGTTGGTCGTGGAAGCTGAGCAGGACCCTGCAATCGCTCATCCAATGACCTATGCCACTTTAGGTTTTAATAATTTACAAGAACTTGCTCGCGAGGCCGGGCTATTAGAAGGCGAAGGCCGAGAGTAATTACAGGAGCAAACAATGGAAACAGTTCAAAACTTCATTCAGGGCCAAATCAGCGAAAGTCACAGCCAGCGCTTTGCCCCGGTATTCAATCCAGCAACCGGTGAGCAGACCCGTCAGGTCGTATTGAGCTCAGCTGCTGAAACCGCCGAAGCCATCGCTGCTGCTGATAAGGCATTTCCTGCATGGGCAAAGACATCGCCGCTCAAGCGTGCTCGCGTGATGTTCAAATTCAAAGCCTTGCTTGAGCAGAACATGGATGAGCTGGCTCGCCTGATCTCAAGTGAGCACGGTAAAGTTTATTCAGATGCAGTGGGTGAAGTGACCCGTGGCCTTGAGGTAGTTGAGTTTGCCTGTGGTATTCCGCATCTTCAGAAAGGGGAGCATTCAGCCAATGTGGGGACTGGTGTCGATAGTCACTCGCTGATGCAGCCACTAGGTGTCTGTGCGGGTATTACCCCATTCAACTTCCCGGCAATGGTGCCCATGTGGATGTTCCCGATTGCCTTGGCGACGGGTAATACTTTTGTGTTGAAGCCTTCGGAAAAAGATCCCTCTCTAGGATTGGTGTTGGCCGAGCTGCTTAAAGAAGCCGGTTTGCCTGACGGTGTCTTTAATGTGGTGAACGGTGACAAGGAAGCGGTTGATGTATTGCTTACCGATCCGCGTGTACAAGCGGTCAGCTTCGTAGGGTCGACGCCGATTGCTGAGTACATTTACTCAACTGCATCAGCGCATGGCAAGCGTTGCCAGGCACTGGGCGGTGCGAAGAACCACTGTATCTTGATGCCTGATGCCGACCTGGATATGGCGACAAGCGCGATCATGGGCGCTGCTTATGGTGCCGCTGGTGAGCGTTGTATGGCATTGTCTGTCGTAGTTGCGGTTGGTGATGAAACGGCTGATCAGCTTATCGGTAAGCTGAAGTCTCAAATTGATGTGATGAAAGTTGGCCCGGGCGTGGTTGAAGGCCCTGAAAATGACATGGGCCCCGTGATTTCCTCACAGCACAAAGACAAGATCTGTGAATACATCACATCGGGTGTAGAGCAGGGCGCATCCTTGGTGGTCGATGGCCGTGATATCCGCATTGAAGGGCATGAGAATGGTTTCTTCGTTGGGCCAACATTGTTCGATAATGTGTCACCGGAGATGACCATCTACCAAGAAGAGATTTTCGGCCCTGTGCTTGCGATTGTCCGTGTGCCTGACTACCAGACCGGCCTTGAGCTTATCAACCGTCACGAGTACGGCAATGGTACCGCGATCTTTACCCGTGATGGCGAAACCGCTCGTCAGTTCAGTGAAGATGTACTGGCGGGTATGGTCGGGATTAACGTGCCAATCCCTGTTCCGATGGCGTTCCACAGTTTCGGTGGCTGGAAGCGCTCTGTGTTTGGCCCGTTGAATGTTCACGGCAACGATGGTGTTCGTTTCTACACCCGAATGAAGACAGTGACCAGTCGCTGGCCAGCCAGTGTTCGTTTAGAGCAGCACAGCAGCAGCTTTGTGATGCCAACGATGTAATAAGCAATTGAAATTAAACGAAAAAGCCAGGCTGCATAGTGAGCCTGGTTTTTTTCGTATATGTTACCAAGTAGCTTGCTATCGTTTGTTACCGGTATCTACGGGCGATATAGACAGTGCCTAGCCCATAAGTTGTGATTAATCCTAGTAAGATCAGATTTCCGGTGTTAGGTGATACTAGGGTAAATACTTTAACCATCAGTGACACTAACAAGTCACTTCCCTCCCACAGCAGCATAAATGTTAATGGTAAGGAGCTAGGGTTAACGGATTCGCGAATATAGGCAAGGCTGATAAAAGCTGGCAGGCTGCAGAACAAGAAAAAGCCCAATGCCATTGCTGCAATCTGTGAGTCCATCAAGACATTTTGGCGATTTGGACGGAAAATTTAATATACTAACTTTGACGTGGAACAAGAGCGTTAATGGTGGTAACTCCGGATTTATCGTAGGTAGTTTCGATCCCAATGATTATATAAATATCCTCGGCTACGCAAATCCGAAGCCGTGATTCGCAATCAACCACTGAGCTGTTTTATCGATTCCAGGTATCAAATAATTTGGCAATAACACCTAGTTTGCAGTACCTGGCAAACCCGGCCTATTCCTCCAGTGTGGAGAGTATGTGGGTCACGGGTCTTCGTGCCCGAATGAATTTTTAAAAGCCCTCACGGGCGAATAAAAGCAAGATAGTAACAGTATATAAAGTAGCAGATACAATATGTTTTTATCTGTCAGCCAGAGATACTGTTACTACAGCCAGTCCGTTTATCGTGACAGTTGCAGAGAGTTTTGATGGTAAATGAAACGTTTTCCCTGAGCGGCCTAGCGAATTGCTTCAATAAACATCGGAAGTAACTCCAGCCAACCATAGATGACAATAAATGCGATCACCATTGTCCAGACAATGCGTTCGATCCAACTTTTTCGACTATGGTAACGGAATGGGTCCGGCTCACCACAGTTGGGGCAGGCATGGGCACGTTTGGAAATCGATTTTTCACACAGTGGACAGGCTAGCAGCGGCATTGTAATTCTCCATCCGTTTCAATTATTCTTTAAACATAGTTTAAAAGCAGTCACTTAGAAACAACCTCGGAAGATTAGTTTGATAACTGGGTTAGTTTTATCAAATTTTACAAAGACAGTCGCATAATGTGTTCTGGCTCTTCGCTATCAAGCAAACCTTCTTTTACTCTTTGCAGTAACAGGCAGAGGTTTCAATTTGTTCTTGCAAACTATCTTTCACTAATCCACTTAGCCAGTTCACCAGATTGCTGTGGTGATCCTTAATATGACAAAAGCTGTTTACGCTGAGCTGATAGTCCTCTGGCTCCACTAAATTAGCGACAGACTTCATTTTGAGGTGTGGAAAATGTTGTATCGGAAAGAAGTCATTATGCGCGATATACATATCGGTTTGGCTGATGACGTCGATTAATGCAAGGAGTACTTCAGAGCGAATACCGACTTTTGCCTCCACTCCGTATTGTTTCAACGTTTCAACGGCATATACGATTTGATCGTTCCAGCCCGGAATGATTAAAGAGGCAAGCTCGTATTTAGCAAAATCTGGCAGTTCAAGTTGCTTAGATGCTAGAGGGTGGTCTTTTCTGAAAATCACTGTGGGATTGAAATCAACGAGCTTTTTACTGTATATCTGTTTCGTGTGCGGAACGGAGCTGTAGTTAATCGCAAGGATGATTTTATTTTGCGCCAAGTCATTTGGGGTCTGCTGGGCCCAAGTCACAATTTCAAGCTGGATATTTGGCGCTTGTTCCCTGATTTTTCTATGTAAACTTCCAGCAATGCATGTCAAAATCGGCCCTGCGATTGCTATACGAACAGTTTGATCTATGTATTTAGGATCAAACTCAGTGAGATTGTTTAATTCTCTGGTTAAGCCTTCTAGATACGAGTTGGCCACACCAGCAATTTGGTGGGCTAAAGGCGTTGGCTCCAAGCCTTTCGGAACTTTGACAAACAGCTGATCGTCAAAGTGCTCACGTAGTTTTTTCAACGAATGGCTCACAGCAGGTTGGCTGACATGTAGCCGGTTTGCTGCTTTACGCATATTTTTTTCTTGGTATAACACGACCAATAACTTGAGCATGTTCAAGTCTAAGCTGTTGGCATCACGTTGTGTCATTACAAAGTCCATATTGAAATTTTCCATAAGTATATCAGTAGTCTAATCAGCTGAACGACATTGGCGGTGAAACTTTTTAATGGCGATCAGAATTCTGAGATTAAGCAATGTTTTATAGGGGCAATAATGGGAAAAGCGCATTGAGAGGGAGCTGAGTCCCTCTCAATGCTAGTGGTTTAATAGCCGAATGCAGGTGCTAAGACATCGTAGATGATTGCAGGATAAGCTGTGTCCATCATCAGTGGGCGTTTGTAAACATAGTTTGTATGGTTGTCTGTAAAGTGAACGATAAAGAACAGTCGTTCAGCCGTACGGTATGAGTCTATGACGAAGTCTGATTCCCCACCATCTAGTGGCGTACCATCAGAGAAAACATGGTTATTATCTGAAATATGGCTGAGAGGGTGCTCGATGTAATTATATTCGCCATCTTCGGTACAGAGGCCATTATCGCAGAAGCTTAATGAATACCATATTTTTCCATACTCAATATGCATTTCTTTACCATCTAGGCCTGTTGCCAGATGATTAGCTTGCGGCCAGATTTTCCCCGCATCAATGTTGGCATCATTCACTACCCAGGTGAAGTTGTGTTCAAAGTTGCTGCTGCTATCGCCAGGGTCGCTGTCACCGGTATTTTTTGCAACGTAATATGTAACCGTCAGCGTTTCATTTTGCCAGCTACAACCGGTAAATACCTCATATTGCAGATGCTCACCCTCAAAGCTACATGCTTTGTGAAGCGCTGCAACCGTCATACCAAAGCGGTCTGAAACTTCCTGATACCAGTTGTCTGGGGTTGGGCGATCGGGTGAGGTATCATCACCTGGTAAGTGTTCGGGTGGAAGTTGAGGCTGCGGTCTCTCCGGAACTTCAATTTCAGGTAAATGAGTTGCTGGTGGTAGTGTCTTGTCATCAGTAGAGTCACTTGATGAGTTACAACCAGCGAGTAATGCAACGGCAAGAACAGCAAAGAGTTTTTTCATTTCAATTCACCATAGTGATGACCTACCGTGTAAGCCAGTGTTTGGAGTAGTAAATGTAATCTATGGCGTATTTATACGTTGTTTTATTGGGTTGAGGATAATTACTCTTATTGATATCGCTGATAAAATTTGCTGATTGCCAGTAAAAGAATATTGTTCTATTGGATTTTAAATACAATGGAACGGTATTTTATTGTGGGTTTTCGTAAGTTTGATATCTGTTTTAAATCTATAGTTTATGCCTTCATCAGCTCTTCAACTTTTTGCTGAATGCTCGAGGTAACATGCTCAGTAAGCCACTTTTGCTTTGGGTGTAAACTGTCTCGGCGGCGGGTGATCATTTTTATATCAAAATCTGGAATAGGGATGGGCGCCTCACAAATCGTGACGCTTTCACTATTTGGTGCTGAGCGACCAACCAGCTCGGCCATGACGCAAAGGAGGCGCCTGCCCATTAGCATATGGCGTAAGGTAAGAAAGCGGTTGGAGCCAAGCACGACTTTTCGTTTTTTATTCATGTCCGTCAGAGTGATATCGACCGCAGAGGTTAATTCACGATTGGCCGTGATCACCATTTGCGGAGTCGCTAGGTAATCATCAAGACTGATAGGTAATTTGACTTGTAAAACAGAGTTATCGAACAAACAGACATGACGCTCACGATACAGAAAGGTGCGAACTAGGCTCTCGGGAAGGGCTTTAAACACGCCAATCGCCAAGTCTATATCACCTGATTCAAGCGCAGATACGCAGTTGGAGGGATCGATGGCTTTGAATAACACCTGACTGTTTGGACAATCACTAAGCAGTTGATCAAAAAGGGTTGGACCAAACACTTGTTCTGCGTAGTCTGATAGGCCAATTATAAACTTGTCGTGGTATTCTTGCGGCTCAAAAATATTCGTCGAGTCGCTTTTTCGAACCGTTGAGATATAACACCTATTAGCACCATGCCCTTAAGGGTGAGAGCAGCATGAACAGTAGTCACCAAAAAGTATTAACGTCATTAGCATCACTGCCAGTAAAAGAATTCAAGACGCACAGCCAGAAGGTCAAGTCGGGTGATGTGTTTGTCTGCCGGCAAGGCTTAACTTGGGATAGTCATTTGTCTGCTGAAGATGCGGTAGCGCGTGGCGCTTGCGGCGTGATAGCGAATCGTCCTCTGGACTTGGCAGTGCCCTGCTTGGTGACACCCAGTCACAGCACCTCAGTCAGTTTGATCAACCAATACTATTCTTATCCTCAAGATAAGATTAAGCATATTGGGGTGACAGGTACTAACGGAAAAACAACCGTCGCTTATTGCCTTAACCAGTTGCTCAACCTCAAGGGTAAATCAGCTTATACAGGTACACTTGGTAGTTCATTTGATGATGTTTATTACCCGTTAGATAACACCACACCAGATGCCATTACCTTGCTGAATCTATTCCATGCAATGGAGCAACGTGATGTTTCTCACCATGTCATGGAGGTGAGCAGCCATGCATTATCGCAGGATAGGGTGACACATATCGACTTCGATATTGTTATTATCACCAACATTGGTTCCGATCACCTTGATTATCACAAACATCGTGAAGACTACATTCAAGCCAAACTTCGACTAATTGATAGGCTAAAACCAGGTGGCGTAGCCATTGTGAACTTGGATGATGAACAGTCCCTTTCAGTGATAGAACGCTGTAGAAGCCGTTGTGAGGTCATTACTTTTAGTTGTACTGATGTAACCGCTGACCTCTTTGCTGCAAAGATTCGATCTGCATGCTGCGGCAGCCAGTTTAGCTTGGTATATCAAGGTGCAGAATATCAAGTGGTATCTGGCTTGCCATTTCGCTTCAATATTGAAAATAGCCTTGCCATTATTGCGTCTATGCTGGGGTTGGGAATGCCAATCAACGAGGTGTTGCCCATATTTGAGACGATGCAACCTGCTCCGGGGCGGAGCGAAGTGTACCCTTTGAGCAATGGCGCGACAGTGATCCTCGATTATGCCCATAATTACGATAGTTTAAAAAAACTATATCGTAATGTCCTTGAACATAAGACAGGTAAGGTTGTTACCGTGATCGGTGTGACAGGAGAGAGGTTAGCAGATGCACCTGACATCGGTGAATTGTGCTTTGAACATTCAGATCAACTTGTACTGACGACGGATAATCCATTAGGCGTAAATCAGGACGATTTGTTTAAAGCGCTGACAAGTAAATTGCCATTAAGCTCCAATAAACCTAGTGCTTGTATTGAGGACCGGTTGTTGGCAATCAAAGTGGCAATTGCTGAGCTCCAATCGGGAGATGTTTTGCTGCTCTGTGGTAAAGGACATGAAAAGTACCAGTACATTACTAGCAATAAGAATGAAGCAAAGCCATATGTGGGAGACTTGGATGCAGTGAAAATGGCATCTGAAACCATTGCTTTTCAGCTTGTGACAGGGCTTTCTGAATCAGCGGAGTCAGCAGATCTTACGGTGAAATAAACTTCTTTAGAGGAATGGTAAGCATGGCGTTAATGAGCCATACAGAACCTATCCCGATGAGAAAAAACGCAACATATTTGAAGTTGCTGTCTGCACAAGTGGTTTCCCTTATAGGGACTGGGATCAGTACCTTGACGCTGGCACTACTTGCTTGGGATATCGCAGGGGAAGAAGCCAGTGCTGTACTGGGTATCGCATTTGCTTTGAAGATGATTGCTTACGTTGGTTTGGCACCTGTGTTTGGTGCCATTGCCCATAAGCTGCCCAGAAAACCTGCCATGATCACGCTTGATCTAGTCCGGGTAGGTTTCATCATGTTTTTGCCCTTTGTCTCTGAAACTTGGCAGATCTACGTGCTTGTCTATTGCATTAATGCGTGTTCGGCAGGGTTTACTCCCTTGTATCAATCGACGCTACCAGCCGTACTTCCTGATGAGAACCAGTATTTAAGGGCGTTATCATTTAGCAGGTTGGCCTACAATCTGGAGCAAATCATCAGCCCGTTACTTACCGCCTCATTGCTGGTGGTGTTGGGGTTCAGGCAGTAATTTTTCTCAATGCTTTCACCTTTCTGCTGTCAGCGATATTGCTAATGATTTGTGTATTTCCATTTATCAAAGCAACGCCATGTAATAGAGGGCCTCTTAATCAACTGAAGCATGGTATGCAGTCTTATTTGTCGACACCAAGACTAAGGGCACTGTGGATTGGGTACCTTGCGGCTTCTGCTGCCAGTGCAATAGTTATTGTAAATACGGTCGTTTATGCTAATCAGGTCTTAGTTGGAGGAGAACAAGAGACCGCACTAGCTATGGCTGTGGTAGGTTTTGGCTCTATGGTAATTGCGTTGAAACTCCCTAAATGGCTTGAAGGAAGAAAGCTTCGCAGTTTCATGCTGCTTGGTAGCACGATGATTGTCACCGCATTTTTTGCCGCTCATTTTTCGCTTACCCACTTGTGGTGGTTGTTTACCTACTTGCTAGCAGGATGGAGTGCGGTAATGCTAGGATTATCTGCAGCATATTGGGTAATGGTCGTCCTTTGTCTTTGCAGCCTTTTAGCGGTATATCGATGCTTTCCCAAAGAAGACTAATTGAACGAGTTCAATACTATTAAAAAATAAAGCCACTCAATGTGTTTAATTGAGTGGCTTTTCTTTGTTGTGCTAATCAATAATAAACTATTTATTTGGCTTGCTCATGACGAATAAACATGATGGCAATCATACTAAAGCCCATAAATTGCCATAGGTATTGACCATCACTCGCACCAGAAAGTGTTTGGGTAAATGCCATACAATCAGGAACAAACAATGAAGATACTGCAGAGTAAAATAGTCATGGGCGCTCTTTGTTTGAAAGAAACTCTCCATTAAACACCGAACGAATAAATAAAATGAACGGAACGCATTGCAATGTAATCAAAATTGGAAACATGATATAAAAAGTGGGGCTGAGAAAAACATGGCCCACTTGGCTTTTGTCCCTCGTGCCAACGATATAGCCTTTCCAGCCAGCCCAAGTATCACCAGAATAAGCGGTGTCTGGTGTGACTACGCTTAACAATACGCCCATAACTTTATCGATAAAGCCATTTTTAAACCAAGATACAAACAAGAAAATTCTTATAGGAATAATTTGGAAGGCCATCTTTTTAACATGCTTTTACCACAATAAACAGAGAGTGTTGAATGAGGAGAGTATGAACAGATTGAACTAATAGGTTGTTGATGCAATGGGTTTGTGTTTTGCTTATTGGTGATTGATTGGACTGTTCTTTACGTCATTGAATGCATGGGCTGATATTGCTGATTCCGTTGTTCTGATAATCACTTTAGTTTCTAAGCAATTACCTTGGAAAAGCCACCTTGGCTTTGTTGCTCTACATTAGGTTCTTTTTGTTGTGACTTCCTCAGCACTGATATCTGAAACCTGTAGGACGAACAGATATTCCTGTTTGGGAATCGTTTTGATGATTTGGTAAGGGCGAGTTTTATCTTTTAGTTGGCTGCGAAGCAGGCTGACCATTTGGTAAACGAGATTGTCGGAGACTTGACTTTTTTGCCATACGTTATCGGCGATTTGACGAGCACTGACGACCACACCGTTTTGAATGATGAACTAGCCGAGCAGTTTTGACTGCAAAGGCTCAAGGTGCATCTTTCTTGAACAATGGTGATCTGGCGTGAACAAAATCTGTGATTCGTGGTGGATAAGATAGCGGGTCTTGGCAGTCATATGTTTACAACGGATAATCAAAAAACCTGTTGTCGTAGAGGGTTTGGTCGATGAAACCAAGTATCTACGTGTTGATAAATCAGCGGATATTCTGGAGACGATATTAATATTATCGATTTTTGAACAATACAAAAAATATTTTTAAGATACCTATAATGAATTTATCTTAATTGTAAATTTTTCCAATTTTAATATAAATGCAGTTTGCAAATAATCATTAATGAGGATAATTATATTTGTAGGTGGTTTAAATGTATTTTACCTTCATCAAAAGTTATTCTTATGTGGTATTTTTGGCTTACTGCAGTTTTTTACAGTTGTGGAAGTTATTATAAGTCAAGATAATGTTGTAAAAATTATTTTCAGGAAGGCTTTAAAATGAAATTCAAAGGGTTTGAGAGTTTAATTGCTAGATTTGGAAGAAATAAAAATGTAAAGAATAAAACTCTATCTAACATCTCAACCCAAAAAAATGAACTCGCTTCTTCAGATTGTAATGAGAACGACATAGCAATAATAGGTATGTCGTGTCGTTTCCCTGATGCAAATGACTATAATCAATTTTGGGAAAATTTGGAAAATGGTGTTAACTCAATAAAAGAGATACCAAAAAGCCGTTGGGATATAAATAAATACTACAATGTAAATAATAGCGAGTCTCATGAGAACACATCAACGAGTAAATGGTGTGGAATTGTTGATGATATAGATTCTTTTGACAATAGATTCTTTGGCATTTCTCCGAAAGAAGCACGAGAGATGGATCCCCAACAAAGATTAATCTTAGAGCAGGCATTGCATTGTATTGAAGATTCGGGTTTTCCCATTTCTAAATTACAAGAAGAAAAAACATCTGTTTATACGGGGGCAATGTTTGATGACTATCTTAATGATGTGTTAGAAAAAGGATCTAATATTGAAGGGTTTTCCGCTATGGGGAACTGTCAATGCTTTTTAGCAAATAGGTTATCATATTATTTTGGCCTGACAGGGCCTAGCTCATCAATTAATGCCGCTTGTGCATCATCACTTGTTGCTATTAATCACGCAAGACATGATCTCCTGCATGGTGATTCAGAGTATGCTTTGGTAGGCGCGGTAAATCTAAATATCCATCCTTGGAAGTATATTAGTTTTGGTAAATATCGGATGTTAAGCCCGGACGGGCAATGTAAAACTTTTGATGCAAGAGCAAATGGTTATGTTCCAGGCGATGGTGCTGCTGTTATATTGCTCCAGAGACTCGATAAGGCAATAAAAAATAAAGCTTCAATTCATGGGATAATTAAAGGGCTATCTGTCAACCATGTAGGACGCTCTGCTTCTTTAACCGCTCCGAAGGTTGAACTTCAAAAAAAACTTATTCAATCAGCACAGCAAGCAGCAGGAGTTGATAGTAATGAGGTTAGCTATATCGAAGCCCATGGTACAGGAACGTCTCTTGGTGACCCCATTGAAGTTGAAGCTTTGACGCAAGCGTTTAAATCAAATAGCGGCAAGGGAAATGAAAGGTCTAGCCCATGTTATATCGGCTCTGTAAAAACAAACGTTGGTCACCTTGAAGCAGCAGCTGGAATGGCTGGTTTATTCAAAGTTATTTTGATGATGAAAAATAACAAGCTTGTTAGGAGCTTAAATATTTCTGAGCCAAACCCTGTTATAAAGTTTGACAAAAACACCTTTGAAGTTGTTACAAGCAATCTGCCCTGGGTGACAAAGTCTGGACGTTTAATCGCTGGTGTCAGTTCGTTCGGTTTTGGTGGAAGTAATGCACATGTTATAGTTGAATCATTTGATAAAAATAAAAAAGAGTCGAATTCAAAGTTCGTCGATAGAAATTGTAAAAGTCAAAATAAAAATGAATATCCTATTCTTATTTCTGCTAAATCAAAGAAGTCTTTAGAAAAATTAATATCTCAGTGGTGTAAATATTGTGATAGTGATGAATTTAAGTCAGCAACATTAGAAGATATCAGTAAAAACTCAATTTTAGGTCGTGAACACTATAAGTACAGATGGAAATGTATTGTTGATAGCAAAGATGATCTCAAATTAAACTTGAACAACATAAAAGTAGAAAACCCTAAATTAAATGATGAGTCCATCTCTATCATTATCGATGATTTGAGATGGAACGGGTATAATGAAGTGGCCCCTATTATAAAAGATTTAGGTGGGCTGGATGCCATAATAAGTTTCTATGGGGAAAATGATTTTTCTTCGATTGAAGATAATTTCACAGATGGAAAATGGAAAGATGAAGAATGTCATGCATTCTCAGTTTTGGTATCCTCATTAATAATTAAAAACACTTTGCAATATATAAGAAAGCCCATCGCAATCTATGGGCGGAAAAATGGTGTTTGGGTAATGGCAAACATAGTTGGATCAATAACTATTGCGGATGCTGTTTCATACTTGTTGAAAACACGAAAGGTAAATGATCTATCTTTATCATGGCCTAATATTCCACTTAAAGATGTTACTACAGATAATATCTTTTCACTAGAATCTGTTGATGCCGAGTATTTATCTAATTTGGTATATGAAGCTCGTAATTCAGATGTTGATCTTGATTCGCTTAAAACTAGCGTTAGCCTAATGGAAGAACACCAGTTTACCTTTAAGAAATATATAAAAGAATGGGACTATCTTCTAGATGCGGAGAATGCTGCTGAATATCAAAGATTGCTATGGGATGTTATCAAGAATGAAGAAGCGCCTTGTATAGACTCGGCAGTTAGTTCATTGGTTTATATAATTTTTGTTTCTTCTGTTGCCGATCTTAATAAGAAGTGGAACCTGTCCAAGCGAGGTGTCAGTCACTCAGATAGCATTAACGTCATTCTTAATTTACTTGGTTCATCTCGTATAACCAAACAAGAGTTAGTTGCCGCTTTTTGCAGCGAAAATTTTGACTGGAAACTCTTGGCTAACAACATAAACAAACGTCCTTTACGTGACATGATGAGTTCAGAGTCGCGATTTATTCAAGAATGGAAGAATAATAATGGATTAAAACCTGATTTAAATTGGGTTATTGACCTCAGTAATAAACAAGTATCACTAGAAAATTTGGTTGAATCAGTGGCCGACGATAGTATTGTTTTCTCATGCAATAAAGTTTCTGGAACGGGTAATAAGGTCGTATGTTACTTAAATGACGAGTTAAGCTTTTCTATAACAGACTGGTTGTCAGAATTGTGGCAGCAGGGTATTGATGTCAAATGGCCTATATCAGATAGCTTTAATCGTCTAAGACTTCCAAAATCTGAATTTATGAGAAAAAAATTCTGGCATAGTAGCATTTCAAATAGAGAGCACGAGAGTGTGAAAGTTGTTAATCCTACACTTACATCTCATTCGAGAGAAAATGAAGAAAAAGCTACGCCTGCTGAAGAAACAGAAGTCTTAGCAGAGCCTATGAAAGTGCTTCAATCCGACATTCTATCAAGTGAAGACTCAGTCATTTCAGATCATGTTATTACTGAAAGGCTACTATTACCTTTAGCATCTTACTTGGCGATCACAAAGAGTTTAATTAATAAATTGAACTCTTCTTTTAAACCTTGTTTGAAAAATATTAATGTTTTGGCAGCTTCACCATTTAGACCGTCTGAAAAGATTCTCGTAAATTCTAGTTATGATAATGAAGAAATTGCTATAGAAATCAGTAATAGAGTGGTTTTTAAAGCAAGTGTTGATGGATTGAGCCCTCAAATAGACCCGCAACCTCGTTTCCCTTTTTCTCATGGAGAGGTTAGTAAAAACGAGATTTATCAATTGTTATCAGAGCGAGGCTATCAATATGGTCCTGAATTGCAATGTGTCACCTCACTCTTCAGTGAACCAGGCTTTAAGGACTATAAAGTTTCTACTCAAAGTGATCTTACTGTATTCGAAAGGGCGATTGTTTTGCTTGACGGTTGCTTGCAAGCAGCACTGCTAGCGCTTTATCAGACTAAGCCTGATAAAGTTCCCTATGGCTCTTTGTTGGTTCCATGTATGATCAAAGAGTTAGAGTATCTACCTGAGGATATAAATGAGCTGTATATTCGGTTCAATGAGTCGGAATTGAATATTGAGTCTGGATGCTATGTAACGGATATCTTGATCACTGATGTAAATGGCGTTCCATACTGTAATATGAACCAGGTGCTATTTCGCCAGGTTTCTAATAATTTCTTAGACACCTATATTGATTTGCCTACGAGTATGTATCAAACCAATTGGGCTCTTGAAGAACTTGATACAAAAATTGAAACAAACTCAGCAACGTCAAAAGTTGTTATTTCTAGCCGCTCTAATGTCATTAGACAGTTTGATCACAGTGAATGGTCACTATATGCTTCTCCGAGGGAGTTTTTAGAGTTCATTGAACCTTTATTGTCATCTAGCCATAGTAATTCCTATGATATTGTCTTTGATTTATGCTCCTTGCTCTACGGGGGGAGGCAAGAGCTAACCCTGCAAGAGCAAGCTAACTTAGAACAGGGTGTTATCAGAACTGTATTTGAATTAGTAAAACAGTTGAAGAAAATACGCAGGCGTAGCTTGCTGAATATTTTATTTGTTGCTGAAGACTCGCTGTCAGTCTATGAAAATGAACAAGTTGCTAATGCATACCTAGCTTCACTTATCGGTTTTTGCAATAGTGTCAGTGCCGAACTTACCAAAATAAGCTTGACTTATTGTGATTTATCCAGTCGAGAAGAGTATAACTTCCAAGATTTAGTGGCGAATGAATTGGTGCAGTCAAAAGAGGTGTCTGTCGTTGCTTACCGAGACGGGCTTCGCTTCACTCGTGGGTTTAATCTTTTAGTTTCGAAATATAGCGATCTAGCTGATGAGAGTACACCCTTTAGAGATAAATCCACATATTTGATTAGTGGTGGCCTCGGCGGGGTTGGTTTTGAAATATCAAAAATGATTTGTCAGCTAAGTAAGGCGAGTTTAGTTTTAGTTGGTCGCTCTTTACAGAATGAAGAGATGACACAACAAATTTCTTACTTGAGATCATATGGTAATTCTGTTCATTACTATAGTGTAGATCTTAGTGACTATAACCAAGTGATGGCTTTATTTAAAGACTTTAGACGTCAGTCTATGGCGATTAATGGTGTTATTCATGGGGCTGGATTAGTACGAGATGGATTAATGCTCAATAAATCTTGGGACGATTTTTCTCAAGTTCTCTATCCAAAATGGAATGCAACAAATTACTTGATAACACTAATGTTAGAACAACATGATGATGTTGAATTGGAATTTTTTGTTGGCTTTTCATCGGTCATTTCGTTAGTTGGTAACCGTGGGCAAATAGACTATGCAACAGCAAATTCATATTTGGATTCTATTGCACAAACACTTTATGGGAAAATTAATTTAACTAGATTCAAAAAAGTTCTCTCTATTAACTGGACGTTATGGGAAGGCGACGGAATGGGAGATGACCCATTAATTGTTGAACATTTTAAATCTAAGGGGTTGCCGCCTATCTCGCCTGAACAAGGTGTAAATGCCTTATGGGATATATTGGCTTCCTCTAATGATTTGGGAAGCATCTGTGTTTTAAAAGAAAATTACGATAAGTGGTTGCAACCAATCAGGGAATTACCAGTCACCACCTCATCAGAGTTAACCAGTCAATTTAACTTTAAACCTAACGACAATATTGTATTTAACGGAATGAATACCATGTCTTTACAACAGGGAACGACTCAAGATAAAGCATTAATCAGTGCTTGGCTCACTAAAATAGTGGCTTTAAAAATTGGTTGTAATGAGGATGAGATCGATATTCAAGATTCTTTTTTTGATTTGGGTGTAGAATCTTTGGCCCTTCAAGATATTTATGCTGAATTGGAGGTGAAATACGGTAACCTACCAGCAACTCTTCTGTTCGATTTCACAACAATAGAGAAACTGGCTGGACATTTGAACACTCTTCCAGTGACCGCTAATCAAGAAGTCGCTTTGGCTACAAATTTATCAACACCTGTAGCTAAAGATCCCTTTGCGGATACAAAAGAAATGAATGAATTGAAGGAAAGTTACCAGAGCAAAGAAGATTTGAATCTTTGGCTAACTGGTATCGTGGCCTCACAAATAGATTGTGAGGTTGATGAGGTTGACAGTCACGACTCATTCTTTGATTTAGGTGTGGAGTCATTGGCTCTTCAGAACATTGCCGCAGAATTAAGTAAGAGCTACGATAATTTACCAGCAACTCTGTTATTTGATTTTCCAAATATCGACAAGTTGTCGGCTTATCTTGTTACTCAAAAAGTCTCCACTGAGCGCATAGTAAATATTCAACAAAGTACTGTACCGGCCGCTATTGCCGTTGATGATAAGCAGCAAGACTATCCTCTAATATCTAATTCAAAGGATGCAAGTCACGAGCAAATACCTATTGCGATTATTGGCATTGCTGGAAGATTTCCGGAAGCAGAGACTGTGACGCAGTTTTGGGAGAACATAAAAGCCCACAAGCAATCTGTCGTGAAGGTGCCATTAGAGCGCTGGGATGCTGATAGTTTCGAGAATTCTTCAGGGATTAACAGTTATGGAAAATGGGGAGGCTTTCTCACCGATGTGGATAAGTTTGATCCATTGTTTTTTAGTGTGACGCCGAAAGAAGCAGAGCAGATGGATCCTCAGCAAAGGCTCTTTCTGCAAACAACATGGCATGCGATGGAAAATGCCGGTTACGGTGTTCCTGAATCTTACAAGGGTAAAACAGTCGGCCTTTTTGTAGGAACGATGTGGAATGACTATTCACTTGTTACCCATGACATAGGTTACAGCCAGGGGCAGTATCAAGGGCCGGGCTCAATCTACTGGGCGATTGCAAATCGCGTGTCATATATTATGGATTTTCATGGGCCAAGTATGGCTGTTGATACAGCTTGTTCTTCGTCTTTGGTCGCTATTGATCTTGCTTGTCAGAGCATTATTCGTGGTGATTGTGAAATGGCTGTAGCCGGTGGTGTTAATCTTATTGTGCACCCAAGCAAATATGCTTATCTCAGCGAAGCTCGCTTCCTGGCTAAAGATGGATTGTGTAGAAGTTTTGGTGAAGGAGGGAGCGGCTATGTTCCGGGTGAAGGGGTTGGCTCTCTAATTCTGAAGCCATTGGACTTGGCTGAAGAAGATGGTGATTACATCTATGCCGTGATACGAGGATCGGCGGTTAACCATGGCGGAAAGGCAGCAGGGTTTACGGTTCCTAATTCTGACGCTCATAGTGAATTGATTACCAAAGCCTTCCGCCGTGCAAACATATTACCTGATCAACTGGGTTATGTAGAGTGCCATGGTACTGGTACTTCGCTTGGGGATCCTATTGAAGTTAACGGTTTGGTTTCTGCTTTCACGAAAATGTCGCCGGACTTGGCTCTTGGGAGTATTCCTATTGGGTCGGTTAAATCTAATATCGGTCATTTAGAGGCATCCGCCGGCGTTGCTGCGACGATTAAGGTACTCGGTAGTATGCAAAGCAAAGAGCTACCGAAAAGTTTGCATAGCGAGACTGTAAACAAGAACATTAACTTTGAGCAGACACCATTATATGTGTTGCAGGAAAACGAGAGCTGGCTTGTTGACGGTAATAGGCAATATGCGTCAATCAGCTCTTTTGGTGCCGGCGGAACGAATGCTCATGTTATTTTGGAAGCTTACTCCAATAAGCATCCTAAGTCTTCATCACTTCCAGATGACGGTGAATGGCCGTTTTTATTATCTGCACGTTCTGAGTCGCAATTGGCGGAATCAGTTGAGGCATTGATTGAATGGTTAAGTCAACCATTTGCCAAGAATTTTAGCTTAAAAAATATCGCCTGTAGTCTAGCTTTCGGTCGGAAGCATCATGGCTTTAGGGCGGGATGTGTCGCTTCTTCATTGCCAGAATTAATTGATAACCTACAACAGTTAAAGCGTGAACAGCGATTTGTAAAAATGGAACGCAGTGCCGCCAAACAGGCTGTTCTTCACTGTGGGGGCAATAGTCATCTTGTAACTGAGTGGGAAAGGGGACGAGAGATAGACTGGAGTCGATATTTTACGGGGGGAGCTCCTATTGCTGGAAGCACTGGCAAAGTTAAATATAGCAAGGTGCCTCTTCCTGGCTACCCTTTTGTTAAGGAGAGCTATTGGGTTGGTGGCTTTGGCCACAATATAGCTTCACCCGGTACTCATTTGATTGATTGTCAGGCAAGGGAAGAAAACGTTGAGGGAAACGAGACAAACGCAAATAGATACCATCACCACTTGTCTGGTGATGATATAACGGTTTCGGGCCACCTATTTAATGGGGTGAATATTGTCCCAGGCGCGACTTTGATGGCCTGTGTCATTGAGTCGTATCAGCAATACCAAAAAAATACTACAGTTTCGCAAGGTGCTTTGATCTCCATAGGAGATATTGTATGGCACCGGGCTCTCCCTCTCGATAAAGGTCAGCATACTGACATAGAGATTGAATTTTCTGTTTCAAATGAAGGGCTTGAATTCCAACTTTCCCAGCTTGAACGGGGAGGTATCCGTCCAGAAATTTTGGTGATGTCAGGTTGGATATTACAAGGCGAGGGCAAGGAGTTGGCTTTGCCGTCCGAGTATGAGCGCTTGGATGAGTGGCAAGAAGACTCTTGGTTAGGTCAAAATGCATTCTATGCTCATATCCACCAACAGGTTGATTGTAAGGGGCTTCGATATGAGTCAGCATTTCGTAGAGTGTCCGAATTCAAACGCCTGACGCATTCCGGTAGAGGTGCAGGCAATTTCGCTAGTGCATCTATCCGGGAGCTATCGGCCCAAGAAGAAGCGCTAAGCCGGTCATATATTGCTGATCCCTTAGTATTTGATGGTTGTTTGCAGGCTGTCCTAGGGTTGGTTCCTCCTTCTGAGGTTCAGAATGTCATCCCTGTCAGTATAGGAAAGGTTGAACTTATTGCTCCTTTCAAAGGCCATTGCCAAGTTGTGGTGGTAGGTAAGAAGCAAGTGGGGCACGCCACCTTATTGTTTGATATGGCAATATACGACAATAAACGACGGTTGGTTGCCCGGATCAGAGATTTTACTCTGCAGATAACAGGCATGTCGGACAATCAGCCACACTTTTTTACCCCTGAGTGGTCGGCTTCTCCTTTGTCACGCTCCGGTGACTTACCGACAGAGAAAAATATGGTCTTGCTGGTGGGCTGGCCACAAATACTAAGCAGCAAATTAATTCACGCTTTAACGAGTGCTGAATCATCCGTTAAGGTTACCGCTGTTCCCATTTTTAATAACGAGAGTTCACAAGCATTATTGGATCAAGCAAGGGCGCAAGGTGTAAAGCGTATTTCAGTATGGCGTTATCAAAAGCAAGATCAGCCCTACCCGAGTGCAGGTAGCGGTACGAATTATTCTGTACGTGAGTTTGCTTCAGAAAGTGTTGATCTATTCAAAACTATCGCGATTTTCGATGATGATTTCTCTTTTGACTATCTAGCGGTTGTACATCAAGAAGAAGACTCGTTACCGTGCCATGTTGCCGATTATGGGCTAATGCGTAGTCTAGCAAAGGAGCTAAACAACAGTAGGTTGCGATTACTGGAGTTGCCCCAGGGTAACCATAACAGCACTGAGAGGTTGATCAAAACGGTGCTGTTAGAAGCAAAGGACTTAACTGGGCAAAGAAGAAGTACGGTAACACGATTTAAATATGAGCAAGAGCAGCGGCTGGAGTACCACTGGTCGGTAAGCGGCAACGTAAAACCTAGTAGCTCGGGTATTCCGTTGGCTAGAGACAACAGTTGCTATTTGATTACTGGCGGGACCAAGGGCCTGGGACTGCTGTTTGCTCAGCATTTGGCCTTACAGGCTTCCAATATCGATCTAGTACTTTGCGGGCGTCGACCTCTGGATAAGGATCAAAGAGCTCAAATTGAGAAAATCAAGCAGCCCGGTGTAAGGGTCCATTATTTTTCTGCAGATATCGGTAAGGAAGAAGATGTCGCTAATCTTCTTACTTTTTGCCAGTCACTACGCACTTTGCTGAAAGGGGTTATCCATAGTGCAGGGGTTCTAGATGATCGGATAATGATGGCGCAGGATTGGAGTAGTTTCAAAAAAGTTATGTCCCCAAAAGTGTTGGGAGCTTTGTGGCTAGATCGTTATACCAGTGAGATCGAGCTTGATTACCTAGTTCTGTTCTCTTCGATTACAGCTGCGGTTGGAAACAAAGGGCAGACTAACTATGGTTACGCCAATGCCTTCTTGGATTCATTCTCCCATGCACGTAGTAAACAAGTCAGGCAAGGTCGTCGTTTTGGACGGACAGTAAGTATTAACTGGCCGCTATGGCAGAGTGATAACTTACTTGGTGGGATGTCCGTTAGCTCACAAATTGAGCAGCGACTTTATGATGAGTTTGGGATGAAGTCCATGTCTTCGGCTCAGGGACTGGCTAGCCTTTCATTGATGCTTGAAAAAAACAATGAGCAAATCCTTGTTGCGCCAGGAGATAAGGACAAGCTATTAGATGCGTTAAATAACGTATGGAAAGATTCTTCACTTTCCAGTCAGGATCCAGCTTTGTTATCAGATTATGATGCAATGACGCAAAGTCGTGATTTATCGGATGTTGCTGAGCAAAAAGATTGGGTGATAGAAAAACTCAATACAGTGTTGTCCGAAGTTACTGGAATGCCCATTGATAAAATTGATGAAGAAGAAACATTTGATAATTATGGGCTGGACTCTGTAATGATTATTAAGCTGACTCAGTTAATTGAAGTTGATCTGGGTGAGCTTCCTAAAACATTGTTCTTTAAGTATAAGAGTACCGAAGAATTAGCTGGGTATTTACTGGGGGCAAAGTCGCAGGAACTGAAGGTGTGGCAACCGCAAAAAACAGAGATGTCACATTCCATGCAGGCGGAATCTTCTAGTGATTTAAAGCCAGAACCCGTGGTAAAGGTTTCTGATATTGGTTCCAACGATAATGAAACACCGCTGACAGATGACATTGCGATTATTGGTTTAGCAGGGAAATATCCCGAGTCAGAAACGTTAGCGCATTTCTGGATGAATCTAGCAAATGGGGTCGACTGTATTTCTGAGATTCCTGAGGATAGATGGCTCATAGAGGGGTTCTACCAGAAGTATCAGCAGCTGGCACCTGGAAAATTAACCAGCTACAGCAAGTGGGGGGGCTTCCTGAAGGATGTTGATAAATTTGATCCGCTACTATTCGGTATGTCCCCTCGTGAAGCTGAACTGATTGATCCGCAGGAGCGTTTGTTTCTTCAGTCGGCCTGGCATACCTTCGAAGATGCTGGTTATAACCGGGCTTCTATGAAAGATCTGGAGGTTGGTGTCTTTGCTGGCATTATGTGGAGTCACTACCAGATCTATGGGGTCACCGAATCCCTTAAGGGCAACCCGGTGCCGACCGAGTCAAACTTTGCGTCGGTTTCCAATCGTGTAAGTTACGTTATGGACTTAACGGGACCAAGTATGACGGTCGATACCATGTGCTCATCATCCGCCGTGGCCATTCATCTTGCATGTCAGAGCCTGAATAATGGTGACTGTGAGATGGCTCTGGCCGGTGGGGTTAACTTGAGTTTGCATCCTTTTAAGTACTTCAAGTTATGCGATAGTAACTTCCTGTCAGATGATGGTCGCTGCCGTAGTTTTGGGGAAGGTGGCAACGGTTATGTACCTGCTGAGGCTGTAGGATCTGTTCTATTAAAGCCGCTGCGTACAGCACAGCGGGATGGAGACCATATTTATGCCGTTATTAAAGGAACAGCTGTTAATCATGGTGGTAAGGCAACTGGCTACACTGTACCGAGTCCGACAGGACAGGCGAGAGTAATTAAAAAGGCGCTTTCTAAGGCAGGAATTGATCCGTCGACAATAAGCTATGTAGAAACCCATGGCACAGGTACTGCTCTAGGCGACCCTATTGAGATTGAAGGATTAACTGACGCCTATCAATGGCAGGCTGGACAAAGGCAGCCTTGCGCGATCGGTTCTATAAAATCAAATATTGGTCACCCAGAAGCAGCTGCAGGTATAGCTGCATTAACAAAGGTGATATTGCAAATGAAGCATAAAACCTTGGTGCCGTCCCTCCACAGCGAACGCCTGAACCCTAATATTAACTTCAATTCTGGTCAATTCAGTGTTCAGCAAACGCTTCAGGAGTGGCAAACAACTGAAAACTCAAATTCTGATGTGTTAAGTGTAAGGAGGGCCGGTATCAATTCATTTGGCGCCGGTGGAGCCAATGCTCACTTGATTATCGAAGAGTATGAAGAGAGGGCTATGCTGTCACAAGCAAGTGACAAGCAATTGATGACTATATCTGCGAAAAATCAGAGCGCGCTAGATTCTCTATTGAAGCTGTTGCTGGATGCTTTGCAGGAAAAACGGCAGCATCCGCGATATAGCGTAAAAAATATCGCCGCCAGCTTAATGTTAGGCCGGGAGCCTCTTGAGCAGCGTGTAGCATTTATCGCAGCTCATACGGAAGAAGCCATCGAGAAGTTGAGGTTGCTTGTTGCTGGCGAAACTCCTGACTTATGCTGGTACGGTAATACTTATGATGCACGCAGGGATAAGGTGCAAGCCGAACAGGTTAATTCTTATCTGGCCGGGCGTGATTTAGCTCAGTTAGGGGCGTTGTGGGTTGCCGGTAGTCGGGTAGATTGGACAAGACTTTTCAGTGGAAGTGGATTCAAACGTGTGTCATTACCGGGTTACCCGTTTGCCAAGCGTCGATGCTGGTTATCGCAAATCAGCGGTAGTGAAGTTACTCAGCCTGTCTTACCTGCTGTTGGGCAAAAGAGTGTCCAGGAAGGTGTCGCGAATCCTCCTTTGCTGACATCTATTGAAAGTAAAGAGCAGACAGTACGCTATGGTGTCAACCAACTAAAGTTATTGGCTCTTGTTCAAGATCATCGGATAAATGGTGCCGTAATGGTGCCTGGGATGGTGATGCTTGAAATGGTACTAGCGGCAGCATACCGGGAAGTTGCCCCCAAAGAGGCATCAGGCTCTTTCCCCAGCCTGTTCACTGTGAACGATATTGTTTGGCTAACACCTCTGACTCTTTCAGTGCCTAGTGAAGGAGTGGAGAATATTGATCCAAGTCGGATGCTTCTTGAGTTGGCTCAATGTGAAGGCGGTTATGATTTTAAGGTGGTGTCTGAGCTAGTTAGCGGCGGCTGTACAGAACATGCCATTGGCCATCTTGCGTTAAACGAAGCAATTGAGCCAGCGCAACAGGTAGAAGATGTAGACCTAATAGATGTGCCATCAGTAATTTCGGGGTCGACATGGCTAACTCGTAACGATGTTTACAGCTTAATGGCTGAAATGGGTATGGACTATGGCTGTAAATACCAGTCAATCACTAAGGCCATTGTCGAAGATAACGTGTGTTTGGCAATACTCGATGCCGAAGATTTCGGTGAGGCTTGTTATTGGCAGCCTCTTTTGCTCGACGGAATGCTTCAGAGTTGCTTGTTAATCGTTAAGGAAATGGTTCCAGAGTTTGATCAAGCTATTATTCCTTTTACGATTAGTCAAGTGAACCAAAAACTTGATCTATCAACCGCGAAACAAGTTCTTGCAGTCATGACATCAGACAGTGGCTTAAGGCAGGAAGCTAACAATAGCCAACTTATATTTGATCTTTACCTTCTTGATGAAGAAGGGCACGTTATTCTCGAAATATCAGATTTCATTGCATCGGTAATAGAAGGAAGTGGAACTCCGCGAGAGAGGCATCGTAACAGCGAGAAGCAATTTGGCCGTGTTGATGTTCTACAGAACAGCAGCAAAGAAGAGCCCGAAACGTGCCTTCTGTTTTGCCAAGAAGAGTATGAGAGTGGTCATTTGTCGTCGACTCCCTTAGCTCTCGACACATTTGGTGGCAGATATATAAATAAAACAATCTTGGTTATTGATGGGAATGAGCAACTGACTGCTAGTTTGGCAGAAGATGGCAAACTAACGCAAAGTAACCTTCTCTGCGCCAAACCGGTCTCAAACTTGACTCAGTTCCAAAAGGGGGATGAAAAGGGAGGATGGATAAATGGAAGCCAATGTTACTTCGAAGCTTCAGAGAAGGGGTACCAATGGCTCATTAGCCAATTTAATCTGCGAGGTACTATTCCCGACCATGTGATCTTTAATATATCTAAGGATCGCACTCCTAAAACAGATAATTCAATCATTTTTGAAAATAGGCCGGTATTGGCAATTGCTCAATTTGCCAAGGCATGGTCTTCAGTCGTTCGTGATCAGGTTATTCATGGCATCGTTGTTGTACAGCAGCATGCTAAGCAGCCGAATATTGCCAATATGGGGTTGGCGGGCTTAGCCAGAACACTGAATGTCGAAATTGAAAATTTCAAGCTTCAGATCTTGACTCTCGAAGCAGAGTCTTTGGTCTTACCTATTGCGAGTCAAGAATTGGCATTAACGCTGCGCAATGAATTAGGGCACCACGAGAAAGATGCGGATGTGATTTACAGGGCTGGTAGGCGCTATATAAGAGGTCTAGTGCCTTATGAAGTTGATGGTCTCCAAAGACCCGCCGATAGTGATAGGCCTTTGGGTAGGCCAGACGGCGTCATCATGATCACAGGTGGCGCAGGTGGCATTGGTTATTATATTGCACAGCAATGGATTGAAAGATTTAGTGGGCAACTTGTTTTTACAGGACGCTCTCCTTTAACCCTTACCATTATGCAGAAACTGGAGGCACTTCGTCAGCAAGGCGGGAATGTAGACTATCTAAGTTGTGATGTAACAGACGAAGAAGCGGTAATTAAATGCTTGGCCCAGATAAGGCATCAATATGGTCCGGTTTCTGGGATTATTCATAGCGCAGGTGTGACTGATGACAAGTTGTTGGTAAATAAAGATCTTTCAGCAATGTTGCCAGTTATTTCAGTGAAACAACAAGGGCTCATTAACCTAGACCGAGCTAGCGCGGCAGATCCCCTTCGCTTTTTTATTAGCTTTTCGTCGATAGCAGCCTGCTTTGGCAATGCTGGGCAATCGGATTATGCCTACGGTAATGCGTTTGTTGATGACTACATGAGGTATCGGAACCAGTTGTGTCGAGAAGGTGTTAGGCATGGCTTTTCTCAATCGATCGCTTGGCCTCTATGGGATGGTGTTGGCGGTATGGATGTCAAAGACCATATTCGTCAATGGATGCTTGAGGAGTGGCAACTCCAAACCTTGAGCAAAGAGCAGGGAGCATCATATTTCTTCCAGTTTTTAGCACAACAAATCGAATATGCAATGGTATTTCCCGGCCCGCAAACTTCAAGCCTACTCGCCAGAAGGACTGTGGTTGGCAATGAGCGGGGTACAGCCATAAATACTAGCGCTAGGCCAAAGAATAGTCTTTTACATTATGATGAAACGGAATCCAATAAACTTATGAATAATCATAGCCAACAAAGTGCGAGTGGGCCTTATAAAGAACAACTGCTCAAGTTAATCGGAACTCATACTGCTGATATCTTAAAGTTAGAGCCGAATGATTTAAATTCAAATGTGCCATTTGATGATTACGGTCTTGACTCTGTCCTTTCATTGAAATTGGTTAATACGCTTAAGGCTAGTTTTCCTGGCCTTACAACGACTGTTTTATTTGAGCAGACGACACTTACAGATTTCGTTGAACATTTATTACTGGAGCATGGTGCTGATGTTGAGAAAATATTCGGCACAGCGGTGGCTGGGACGACAGAAGCACTTGCATTGGATAAAAATGAAATAGAAACAGCAATCAACCAGAGCGATGACAGCTCAGCTGCTGAGATTAAATCGATTGTGAAGTCGACTGTTGCTGAATTTGCAAAACTTGAAGTTGCAGATATCAGGGACAGAGAGCCTTTTGAGTCGTTTGGTATAGATTCGGTTCTTGGTATGCAGATTGTTCGTTCATTGAGGGGAGATTTTCCCTCTCTGGAAACGACAGCGCTTTTCGAATACAACACTTGTAGCCAATTAGTGGATTATCTTCAGAGTCAGCCAAGGTCGGGGAGTAAATCTCCTATTGGAGAGGAGCCTTCTTCTGCAGAGGGTACAAAAAGCCCGTCGAGTCTAGCAGGCAATGCGAAGATAAAGAAAATCATCAAGGTTAAAAAACAGCCATATAAATCGGACTCCACGAAGTCAGCAGAGATAACCGAAAAGGCTATTTTCTCGACAGCCGAAAAGCCGAAGGTTAAGCAGGCCGATAAGATGAATGGGATAGCGATTGTTGGCATGTCCGGGCAGTATGCAAATGCTGAAGATTTGCAGGCATTTTGGCTTCAGCTGGAAAGGGGGGCAAATGCAATTACAGAGTTTTCGCAACATCGAGGCGGTTTTGGGGAGCTTGGTTCTGTTCGGTGGGGAAGCTTCCTAGAAGACTATGAAAAGTTTGACGGGCCTTTCTTTAAAATTCCGATGAAAGAAGCTGAACTGATGGATCCCCAGGAGCGTCTCTTTCTCGAGTCGGCTTGGCTAGCTCTGGAAGACGGCGGTTATACACCAGACACTATGTCAAGATATAAAACAGGGGTTTATGTTGGAGTAATGTGGGGACAATACCAACTGTTTGGTAGTCGTTATGATGAAATGTTGCCATTAAGAACGTCGCTGGCCTCAATTGCGAACCGGGTATCATATGTCTGCAACTTCAAAGGACCGAGTATTGCATTAGACAACATGTGTGCTTCATCGCTCTATACGGCACATTTAGCTTGTACCGCTCTTAAGGCCGGCGAGATCGATTGTGCATTGGTAGGAGGAGTCAACCTGACTCTTCATCCTCATAAGTACCGAGTGCTGGAGGAGAAAAATCTATTGTCGGACGATGGGCTTACACGCAGTTACGGAATAGGCGGAGACGGTTATTCTCCGGGGGAAGGGGTTGGTTGCTTATTACTAAAAACAGTAGAACAAGCTCGTGTAGATGGCGACCATATCTATGGGATTATTGAAGCGTCTGTTGTTAATCATAATGGCCATTCAAAATCATACATGACACCTGATCCCAAAGCGATCACACTGGTAGCTCAAGAAGCTCTTGAGCAGGCGGGGATCTCCGGTTCAGATGTAGGAGTCATTGAAGGTCATGGAACGGGCTCCGCCCTTGGGGATGCGATAGAAGTTAATGCATTGGCAAGGGCTTACCAACCACAGGAAAGGCCGGACTCAGACGTTGAGATTGCTTTAGCATCGTTGAAATCGAACTTCGGTCATCTTGAATCTGCCTCCGGTGTCGCTGCCATCAGTAAAGTGCTACTGCAGATGCAGAATGACGCAATAGCCCCATCAATTCATAGTCAGGAGCTAAACGAAAATATAGAACTGGAACGGACACCATTCTATATCCCCCAAACAAGGCAAGATTGGAGGGCTGGGAATCAACAGAAAGCCCGACGTTTCGCTGGTATTAATACTTTTGGTGCCGGGGGAGCGAATGCACACTTAATAATTGGAGAGTATATTGACGTTGAGTCAAGGGGGGCTGAATTAAAACAGCAACACCTATTCGTACTCTCTGCGGGTGAAATGGAAACATTGTCCCAGTACGCAACTCGATTTGTCGACTATTTGGAAAGGCAAATAGATTCTGGTTCGAACTTGTCTTGGCTAGCTGCCGATATCAGCTATACCCTGCGAGTTGGCCGGGTGGTACAACGGGAACGCCTTGCGATAGTATATACTACGCTTGATGAGCTGTTGAATTCTCTCAGGAAGTATATTTCCAGTGACACCGCACAGCGGTCTGACAGTATAGAGTTAGGAAATGGTCTCTATCTTGGGTGCGCCGAACAAACGACGATGGTAAATCCACTTTTGGCTGCGGGTGGCTCAACCGAACAATACCTAGAAATGTTATCGGTAAACCGTGAGCTAGATATGCTTGCCAAAATTTGGGTGAGTGGACTGCTCAATCGCCTGCCACATTTTGCTGAAGATAAACTATGTAAACGCCTTTCACTTCCGGTTTATCCCTTCTTGAAGGAAAAATGCCGGATCCCTGGTCACAAGGAAGCCATAAATACACCGCAGTTAAAGCCTGTTTCCAGCATAGAAGAGATGGCTACCAAGGATAATCAAAAGTCACAGGAAAATACGGAAATCTACCTAAAGAAAGTCGTAAGCGATGTTCTCGGATTCCCTGCTAGTCGTTTAAAAAAAATCGAGCGATTTGATGAGCTTGGGATGGACTCTCTCAATACGGTAAGCATCATTAAGCAACTAAAAACCCGTTACCCGACATTATCTGAAATTGCATTATTTGAATACCAAAGTTTTAGCCAATTAACAAAACACCTCGTTGATATACAGGGCAACGATACTGAAATATACAGAAAGAGTTTGCAAGAATCGATAAGGCAGCTACCGGACCAGGTTAATGCAGCCTGTGATAAAAGAGTTGTAGGCGATGAAGTTGATGATGAGTTTCTGATGCTTCTGGACTCGGTTGGATAACGCGACATTTATTTTAAAACACATGGACGTTGGAACTATAGGATTTAGGTTGGTCTGCAATGAGTAATGAAACAAATATTGCGATTATCGGCATGGATGGTCGTTTTCCGGGTGCAAATACACTTAATGAGTTTTGGGATAATTTAGCCGAAGGCCGTAGCACAATTTCAGACATTCCATTAAAACGCTGGAACTGGAAAACTAATGACAGTGAAAATAAAGATCAAATATATAGCCGGCGTGGAGGTTTTATCGATGGTGTTGATGAATTTGACCCATTGTTCTTTAATATATCTCCGATAGAGGCTAAGTCAATCGATCCCCAAGAACGACTGTTTCTGGAAACCTGCTGGAATGTTTTTGAAGATGCAGGGTACTCAATGGAGCGAATTCGTAATGAACTGGCTTCGACTGGCGTATTTGTTGGTGCGATGTACAGTGATTATGGGCTTAGGGGAGGTGGTTATCATCACTGGTCGATAGCAAATCGGGTTTCGTTCTTTTTTGATCTGAACGGTCCCAGTATGGCGGTTGACAGCGCTTGTTCATCTTCGCTTTTAGCGCTGCACCTTGCCTGTGAAAGCATAAGGCGTCGGGAGTGCCAGCAAGCAATAGCTGGTGGAGTTAGTCTGATATTGCATAAAAAACATTATCAAGATTTATGCAAGATGCAAATGCTATCCGCGTCAGGTCAGTGCTCAGCTTTTGGAGAAAAGGCCGATGGCTTTGTTGATGGTGAAGGCGTTGGCGCCGTCTTGTTAAAACCATATCAGCAGGCCCTCGACGATGGCGATAGAATATACGGTATTATTGCCGGAAGTGCTGTTAATTCCGGGGGACGTACTAACGGTTATACCGTTCCCAATCCGACGCAGCAGGCCAATGCTATCGCCAAATGTTTGAGCTCGGCAAAGATACCACCTGCTGAAATAAGCTATATCGAGGCACACGGCACAGGAACCTCCTTGGGGGATCCGATTGAAATCAGCGCACTGATAAATGCTATTGACCAAAATGGCGAGGGTGAGAAACAACAAGACTGTGCTATCGGAACGGTAAAACCGAACATCGGCCATTTGGAAGCAGCGGCTGGTATCGCCGGGCTGATCAAGACCTTGCTTCAATTGAAGCACCGCCAAATAGTTCCTTCACTTAACTGTGAAAAGGAAAACCCACGCTATAACCTATCGGATACACCTTTTTATATTAATAAAGTGCTTACACCATGGACAGTAAATACTGCGAGCAATCCATCTAAACGGCGTTGTGCCGGCATTAGTTCTTTTGGGGCTGGTGGAACAAATGTGCATTTGGTCCTGGCAGAAGATAGTAAGGGGCAGCCTGATAACCGTACTGCTGACAAGGACACGAGTAGTCCTTGCATGATCACCCTGTCCGGCAAAAGGCTGGACGATTTAACCAGAAACCTTGAGAGACTGTATAACTTCTTACAGCAGGATAACCCCCCCCGTCTTGATGACTTGTCCTATAGCCTTCATGTTGCAAAGACGGACTATGAGCACCGAATGGTATTTATGTCACATTCCTTGTCGGAGCTTGTTAGCGATATCCGTAATGTGCTTGATACAGGTATCAGTGCCAACTGCTTTCGGAGCGATAACGAGCAAGAGAGAAATAGCCGCTTGCAAGTTCTGGTTCAACAAAAAGGCGGTGAAGAATACCTCTATTCATTATGGAACAGTGGATGTGCCGATAATAACTCAATGCAGATACTAGGAAAATTATGGCTTGCTGGAATAGATATTAATTGGCGTTCGCTGTATATCCGTCAACAGTTGGATAACCTCAAGATAGGCAGCAAACCGATTTTACCCAGAGTTATTTCGTTGCCGAGATATGCTTTTGACAAAAAAAGTTACTGGCTGGAAGACAATAGCCTGAGGACAAATGAGGCTGTATCGGATGGCAGCCTGAATCAAGATAGTGTGGGTCAAGCATTTTTTTTTCTCTCTGATGGCTCAAAAGAAGTCACCGAAACGTATCTGGCTCTAAAGAATGAGCCAGGTAGAAATAGGCTCTTTCGGCTGAGCAGTCCAAAAGACCTGAAAACTTCATTACTAAATCACAATATGAGTGATGCTAGTACCATAAATATATTAGTGCCTGAAAGCTATCTAAGCCTATTATTGGGAAGCGAGAGTCGTTGCAGCATAGATGAAGGTGCCAATCGAGACTTATCGGACCTGATTGATTTAGCATTACGGCTTGACCAGAGCAAAAACTATAATTTTCATTTTGTACTGCAGCCGGATAGTGATAAATCTGTCATTAACACGCTTGGTACAGTAATTTCAAGTTCAAGGAAGAATTGTACAGTCAGCGTTGCTGAACCTCTTTTGGTACAAAAGCAAATGATAGCTCGAGAAGGAATTGGGGCTATCCTTTCTAAGGATGTTAAACACGACACTAATAAAAAATGTACGATATTGACTGGTCCCCATTCAGAGTGTTTTGAGATCTTCGATGGAAATGTTGCTTTGATAACAATTGGTGACGACAAGGCTTGTTTTGATGTTGTTTACGACATCGCTCAAAACACGGCACAACTTGTAATTATTGGGGGGATGAAAAAGTCTGAAATAAATGACGAAATTGAGAAATTAGAAGCAATTGCTCCTAATGCGATTTATCTTGAGTCCAGAGCTGATAAAGCCAGTTATCGCAAAGCTGTCAATTATAGCCTACAGCGTTTTGGCAAGTTGAATGTTGTTGCTCATTGCTCTGTAGAACAAAACAAAAAAGACAATAATTTAGCTGATAATATCATCGCCACTATGTTATTGGATATCGCGAGTGAAAAGATCCCACTTTCACATTTTTTACATATCATTGTATCCAATGAGAAAGGTACAAATTCGGCTGGTACCTTATTTGAGGCATTTTGTTGTGAACGAAACAGGATGACAGCACAGCAGAACAGGTCTGGTAAGGCGATAGTGGTGAATTGGACGGTAGGCGCCTTTGAAGTGAAGCAAGACACCTCCCGGTCACCTGAACATAAGCCGCCGTCTGATAAAGAAGTTGATGACAGTCAAATCAAAGATATTTTGGTATCAATACTATCATCGGTTTTGGAAATTGATGTCGCTGAGCTGTCCACAAAGTATATGGATACGAGTTTCTTTGAAATAGGTATTGACTCAATATTTAGTGCACGCATTTGCGAGCAAATCTCGAAATATACAGTTGAGAAGGTATCACCTGTTATTTTGTACAATTATAATAACTTGCAACTGTTAGCAAAATACCTCAAAGGAAAGTGGAGCGCGGATACCCCGGGAATTGAGCACAATGTACCAATAGTCCAGCAGCACAAGGAATCGTTGGATCTTAGTGTAGCAATTAAATCAGCCGATGAAAGCGGAAGCGAGACTTTGTTTTATCGGCCGCAGTGGAATAACTTCAAGGTTAGACCTGTAATCGAAGCCATCAACAGCACTCTTGTGCTGATTGGTGCTAAACCAGATTTTGTTCAACAGCTGAAAAGCGAAACAGGAGAAAATGCTGTCTTGGTGCATGAGCACTGGTCTGATGCATTAACCGCTAAGGTGCTTCATTCAGAGACTATTTCAAAACCTATTCATTTTGTTTATTTTGCCGACGCAGATTTAAGGTTGAAAGAGGAAGGATTTAATCAAATTCACAATATCTTTTCGATGTTCAAAACACTTTTCGAAAAAGCCGATTCTTACCGGAAAATCATGGTTACCTATGTTGGCGTTGCTCCAAATAGAATATCGAATTCTGAAATGAATTCTTCTTCGCATGAGGCGGTCATGAGCTTTGGCCGCTCTTTAGCAAAAGAATTCAGCCAACTAAAATTTGACTATATATCATTTACAAACGACGTGGGTAGCCCCCGATGTAACCAAGCTTTGATAGAGTTAATTCATTCAATACAGCATACGTCCTGTAATGAAGACGATCCGTGTGTTGGGGAGAAATGGAACAAATCAGAATACTATCGCTTGGTCGGCACGAATACAGAGATTCGGCGCTGGGAGCAAACAGCTAGCCTTGAAAATGAGCTTAAGGAAAGTGGTGAAAGTCATCGAGTATTGGCAAACCTGGCAGAAAATTCGAGCTATTTAGTGAGTGGAGGCTCTACTGGAATAGGCTTACTATTTGCGTCATACCTCGCGCAGAACAGTGCGGGAAGCAATATTTATATTTGCAGTAGATCTGAACTTGGCACGAAAAGCAAGCAGATGGTTGAGCAGGTCAATGCTGACCAAAAGTTAAACCACAAGGGTTCAAAGATTGTCCATATATGTGCTGACGTTAGCCGCGAAGAGGATATAAGCCGCGTATTTAGCCGGGTTGTATTAGATGGCAAACCTTTGAAAGGGATCATACATAATGCTGGTATAACACGTGATTCCATGTTTTTGAAAAAAAGTTGGCAGGATATGTCTGCTGTATTGTCAGTCAAGATGCATGGAGTGCACTGGCTAGATGAATATAGCACTGGCCACGCGCTTGACTTTTTCGTGATGTCTTCATCTATAAGCTCGGTAATAGGTAATGCAGGTCAAAGTGATTATGCCTTCGCGAATGGCTATCTTGACGGGTTTAGCCGGTATAGGCAATTTTTAGTTGAAAATGGAGAAAGGAAAGGTCAAACGATAAGTATTAACTGGCCATTGTGGTGCAACAAAAGCTTGATCAACGGAATGGAAGTGCCTACCAATTACCGTATGCACCTGGAAGAGGAATACGGGTTGCAGCTGTTGCCTAAAGAAGCTGGGTTGCTGGTATTACAAAACTTACTGCAGAAGCCATACTCGCAAATAATGACACTTCACGGTGTATCTTCGAGATTGAAGGAAAAGGTGATTGAGCCCCTCAACGCTGAGTATTGTGCTACTCAGCCAAACGGGGAAGGGAAAGCTGTCGAAGATGAGAAGGTTTTTAATGCACCGAGCGCTGTTTCCGAAAAGAATAATTTAGCGTCGATGGATATAGCAATCGTTGGTGTTTCGGGACGATTTCCCGATGCAGAAACACCCGATGAAATGTTCGAGAATTGCTTAAAAAAACATAGCTCTGTTAGAGAGTTACCGGAAAAACGTTTCAGTCTGGCAGATATCTACGATAAAAAACCTTATCAATTAGGAAAGACTGTTTGTAAATATGCGGGCTTGCTTGAGAACATTGATCATTTTGATGCCAAATTCTTTGGGATTATGCCAATGGAGGCGAACTACATTGACCCACAACAGCGTTTATTTTTGCAATCCGCTTGGCATGCTTTTGAAGATGCAGGCTATACCAAAGCCGACTTAAATGGAAAAAATTGCGGTGTTTATGTAGGGTGTATGACGAGTGATTATCAAAAGATTATCGAGCAACAAACGCCACCTAATGCTTTTGCGATGCTGGGTACGCATGCTGCGGTACTTCCTGCTCGTTTGTCGTATTGGCTAAATTTAAAAGGGCCAGCCGTTGCTTTTGATACTGCTTGTTCTTCTTCACTGGTCGCATTGCATCAAGCTTGTAATAGTATCAGGCTTGGAGAAACCAAAATGGCTCTGGTTTCCTCTGTATATTTGGTTGTTAACGAACGCGATTTAACCACTGCGAGCCAAGCTGGGATGTTGTCAAAAACAGATGGCTGCAAAACGTTTGATCAGAGTGCGGATGGCATTGCGATTGGTGAGGCGGTTACAGCAATTGTACTTAAACCACTGCAAGAGGCTGAACGTGACGGCGATCAGATCTATGGTGTTATAAAAGGCTCAGGAACCAACCAGGATGGTTATACAAGCGGTATGACTGCTCCTAACTCTTTGTCACAGGCTGCGCTAATCAATGATGTATATCATCGCTTCGGAATTGAACATGACAGTGTCGATTACATTGAAACACATGGCACAGGAACAAAGCTTGGCGATCCTATAGAGTGCGAGGCTCTTGCTACCGTGTTTGGCGGAGAGGCCGAGCACAGAGAATATACAAAACCTTGTTATTTAGGTGCGCTGAAGCCCAATATTGGACATTCGTTCAATGCAGCAGGAATGTCCAGTTTAATTAAGGTATTGATGGCCTTTAAATATAAGACAATCCCACCAGTAACCAAGGTATCTAAAGTTAATGACTTGATCAATATTGCTAACAGCCGTCTGGTGCTGCCGCAAGAACCTGTAACCTGGACTGAGTCGATAGGAAAACCAATGAGGGCGGGAGTAACAGCATTAGGGTATACGGGAACGAATGCACACGTAATATTGGATGCTTACTCTAGAGTGGAACGTCCTTCGAAGATTACTGAATTTGTGCCGAGATATCAATGTGTTGTGATCAGTGAATCAACCCCACAGCGTCTCGCGAAACTCATTGAAGAGCTAGTCAAGCTAGAATCACGGTGGCAGCAACATGATATGTATCCAGAGATCAAGGATATAGCCTACACATCACAGCACTGCCGTATTCATCATAAATATAGGGCTGTAATCATTGCATGTTCAAAGCCGACTTTCAGTAATGCCCTTAAACGCCTTAAAATGATTTCACCAAAACAGTTAGCAGACGGGGTAAGTGAATCTGCAGAATATGTTGAAAATAACATTGAAAATAGGCTGGAGCAATGGGGTGTCGTGACTGGCTGCGTTAATAAAGATGAGCAGTTGATATTTAACAATATCAGCAATGAAAAAGAACATCTTTTCTATGACAAAATGACATTAGCAAAATGCTGGTGTATAGATGGTGTACATGTAAAAGACATCCTATCGACATCAGATATTTTGGAACAGGTTAATGCCATAAAAGTATCATTGCCATTGAGGAGTTTCGAGACTCAGTCATTTTGGATTTCAGCTGATAACAATGCTAATAAGGCTGAAGGATTAAAAAAGCAAGGCACATTATATCCTGAAAATAAACTTGTAAAAGAAAATAAATTACGACCGTTAAAACTTGAAGAAATAAAGCGTCCTAACCATGAAGAGCGCAAAAAGTTGTCAGTATATATAAAGGGACTTGATACACTTAGTATCTAAGAATAATAAATATTATAGTTCAGCTTAATGATACTAGAGCAATTAAATGGCTCTAGTGTTATTAAGCTGTCAACTTGATGGTTTTAAATTAAGGATAATGAAATGATAGTCAACGAAATTAAGCAATTAATATCTGAGTTAACAGGTTTCCCTGAAAATGAATTGACAGCTGAAACAAAATTGCAGCTGGATTTAGCACTTGATTCAATCAAGATGATGGGATTGATGAGTCAACTTGTGGCTCGCTTTGAGCATATTAGGCCGTTAACTCATGAAGAATTAGTTAAATGGGATGTAATCGGTGATGTCTTTGAACATTATAACGTGGTACAGGATGAAAGTATCAATGAAAAGGAGAATTATCCATCTGATACTGAATTTCCAATATTAAATTCTCAGAGGATATTTTTCTTATCACATGCACTAAATGCGGGAAATGGACTTTGTACACGGTTAAAATTAAAAGGGAGTCTTGACCTTGATATTGCGAAAAAGGCGTGGCAACTTTTAGTCGAAAGAACTCCTGCATTAAGAACATATTATGTGCTGCCAGATAATGCAACATCTTTTAACGAAATGATAAGTTATATCAAGCATGATGCCAAAGTTCCAGAAATAGAGGTCATTCATCTGCAGGGTGATGATGCAGATGAAATTATTAATCAGAGAATAAATAAAGAGTGGAAGCTAGATCAATGGCCACTGCATCAGTTTGATATTGGTGTGATTAATGAGGAAGAATTTTACCTGTATTTTAGTAATGACCATGTAATTTCGGACGGTCGTGGAAATCAGAATATTGTAAGTGAGTTCATGGGTATATATGATGCCATTATAAAAAATACCATATCGGAGCTTAGCTTGCCAATAACCGATATAGAGTTTGCAAACACTATAAATGAAATCAATGCTGCTCGTGATGAATATAATGACTATGATTATATAGAATATATGAAAAAAATTGGTGAACAACCATTTTTCTGGAATATGAAAAATGATGAGTTTAATCCTGATAGATCAAGGTTTAAAAATTTGTTTATCAATGCAGGTGATGAACTTACAAGAAATCTAATTAATCTTACTAAAAAGTATGATGTTTCTATCAATACACTTTTAACTGGAATGTTTATTCGAACACTGCGAGACTTTGATGAAAATTTGGATGATGTTGTATTACAAATCCCAACTAGCGGTATTTTGTATCCCATACCAAAAATAGAAAAAATGGTAGGTTGCTTTGCTCAAAACATACCTTTTAGAACGAGGGATATATTCTCAAGCGAAGGGTTTGAACAGCAAATAAAAAATTTGCATGAGGAATTATATTGGGCGATATCTCAAGGGGTAGATTCATTACAAAGTGATGTAACTGCGAAAGTTGTTAAGGATACTGTTACTTTACACAGGGGGCAGATACCATCGAAAATGATACCCTTGATCAGAAGTTTTATTCGTTCCAATATCTACTTTCCATATATAGGAAGAGTTAAACTTAAAAAACACTACGGACAGGTTGAAGTTATAGAGTATCGACCTACGACGTCAAATAGCAGCGGTGCTATAGATTTTCTTCAAGAAATATATGATGGTCAATTAGTTATGTCATTGAATTTTGATGCAATACTTTTTGACCATTCTATGATGGAGCAATTAATGAAAAATTACCACCAGTCGTTATATGATTTAGTGAGTAAGCCAGAATTACAAGAAATAGATCATAAAACAGGTGATTTTGCTCCGAGTTATAACGTCAAGACACAAGGTATTCCAGAGTGGGATATCAATTATTTTAAAAATAAGCTATTGGACTTTATTTCAGAAAATATAAATGTCAAGCTGAAAGACAAAGACGCCAAGTTGCATTTAGAAGCAGATTTGGGGCTCGATTCATTAGAGTTGATCAGAATATTTAATAAAATAGCTAAAAAGTATAATATTAAAGATAAGTTATCACTGTTTAAGTGTAGAACTTTAGAGCAACTAGCTGACTTTATAATTGAAGCTAACTCGAAATTAAACAAAAATACAAAAACGCAATTTTACACTGATGTTGAGCCTATTCCGTTTCGGCATTTCATCAGGCAGGCTAGTTTAACCCCGGAAGCTACGGCTGTATATGATAAAAATGGCCGTATAACCTATCGTGAACTTGATGAAAGTTCGAATCAACTGGCAAATTACCTTGTGAGCCAAGGTGTTGGTAATGGCAAGTTGGTGGCGATCCACCTGAATCGAAGCTGTGAAATGATCATAGCAATGCTAGCAGTTCTCAAAACCGGAGCAGCGTATGTACCTATCGACGATAAGTTTCCTACCCAGCGGGTGACATACATTCTTGAGCATGCCCAGTGTGACATTCTCATTGCTAATTCCAATGTTGCAAAGCAAGTTGATGACTTATTGCTAAATTCTTCGCAATTGAACACAATCATTTTTATGGAACAATGGACTCCGCTGCTGCGAAACCGCAGCGTGTCAGAGGTAAGCCTAGTATCAAAGTCGGTATGGTCTGAATACAGTATCTTGGAAACAGGTATTCAGGTAAACCCTAATGATACGATGATTGTTCTATATACGTCAGGGTCGACTGGTAATCCTAAAGGGGTCGAGCTTAACCATCTCGGCTATATGATAAGGATGGAATGGCATCAAGACTTGTTCAGACTTATTGCTGGAAATCGTGTTGCCCAGAAGACATCCTGTAGCTTTGATATTTCTGTATGGGAAATATATTGGCCGCTGATGCTGGGGGGAGAGGTAGCTATTGTTGATACTGATACAGTCAAGAACCCTTGGGCATTAGCTGATTGGCTAACGAAGGAAGCTATTAACTATATGCATTTTGTCCCCTCAATGTTGGGCGAGTTCCTGAATGCAGTGGAAGGTGACGCACCTGATTTGTCGGCCATGAAATATCTAGTATGTAGCGGTGAAGCATTGCCACGCACTTTTGTTCGACAATGGTTTCATGAGTATGGTTCGATCCCATTAGCTAACCTATATGGGCCTACAGAGGCATCGATTGATGTAAGTGCATACGTTATTGATTCTATGCCTGAAGATAACGATAAGTCGATACCGATTGGAAGCGAAATGCCCGGTGTTCAATTATTGATTATAGATGAGCATGGAAAGCGGGTTAATCCTGGTGAAACTGGGGAGTTGTGTATTGCCGGACCACAACTAGCGAAAGGTTATCTTAATGACGAGGAAAAGACAGAACAAACATTCATTGATAATATTTGGCAAGATATTAAGTCCGATAAAGTATATAAAACGGGCGACTTGGTAACTTGTGACAGCTCAGGCTGCTATACCTATAAAGGCCGTCTTGACCATCAAGTTAAGATTAGAGGTTATCGAGTAGAACTTGGTGAAATAGAAAATGTACTTCTTTCTCATCCAAATCTGGATGAAGTTGGAGTAATAACCAAAGAAATTAACAATACGCAAAAAATAATCTGCTTTTATGCGGGTAAAGAAACGAGTCTTAGTGAAATGACAGGCTTCGCCGAAGGGAAGCTGACTTCATATATGTTGCCAAACTATGCAGTTCATCTTAGTAGCCTACCTAAAAATCATAATGGTAAGCTTGATCGTAAAGGCCTGTCACAGCTAAGTGTAGATTTTTCGCGCCAAAGTAATAGCTCTCTGCAGCCGGTATCTACGGTAAATGATACAAAATTGCCGTTAGGGTCAGCACAGCGTTGGATAATGAATCACTTCGATAAACCATATAATTGGTTTGGATATCATCGCTTTACCTATAAGCAAGCTTTGGACTTGGAAGTATTCACAGCGGCTCTGAACAAACTAATTTCTAGTCACGATGCATTAAGAACTGTTATCGTTCCAGGTGAACGGTTTCATTATCAGGAGTTTGTAGACAGTGATAACTCTGTGAATCCCGAACTGTTCAGTGCAGAGCACCTCACCACACTTGAGCGTGATGAACAAGTAGAGCTTAAGATAGCTGAGCTTTTGGAGGAGATTAAAATTGAAGTTTTTCCTTTATGGCGCCTTCTTATCGTCAAAGTAACTGATAATGAATTTGACATTTCAATTATTGGCCATCATCTGATCTCAGATATGATTTCTTCAGAAATTTTCTTTAGGGAGCTGTGGAGAAGTTATGGTCATTTCCTAGAATTTGAACAGTTTCTTGATGAGCCAAGAAAAACACAATATGGTGACTATGTCTGTAAAATTAGTGAACTGGAGTCTGCAGGTAAGCTAAATAATCACTTGGAATATTGGATTTCAACTCTTGGAAGTATTTCCAAAAAATCACTTATTCCTCTCGAATGTAATGATGGCATAAATGACCAGGCGAGCGAAGAAATAGTATCGCGCACTTTTTCAAAAGAACAGACGGCTTCACTTGTCATGTTAGCGAAACAACACTATCAGTCTTCGTTATATAGTGTACTTGCGTGCCCACTGTACGATCTGATTGCAGATCATCTAGGATTAGATACGGTTGTAGTCAGTCATAAATTTAATGGAAGAGGGGGCGATATTGAAGGTATTAATACTACAAACAGTATTGGTAACTATGCAGTCAATGTACCTTTAGTTTTGAATTGGAATCACAACGACAGTTGGGCTAGAAAAGTAGCTAACGTTGAGAATGGGATTGCCGCTATTCCGCTGTCAGGTATTACCTATGACTGGCTAGGCGACAGATTACCAGAATCGTGCTACCCCGATGAAAAGCTGACTTCCGTACGGCTGAACTATCTTGGATATGTTACAGCTCCTAAATCAGATGTGTTTGAGTTTAATGAGAAGGATTCACACCAACGAATTTCGTTTCCTCAGCAAAAACGAGTAAGTGAAATAGAATTTTGGCTTTCTATACATGAGCAGCAACTACAGGTAAGAGTAGGGTATAGCTCTAATCGTTATCATGCTAAAACAATTGAGAACTTGGTCGAAGAATATACAACAAGACTGTTGCGTATGATTAACTTTAAGAGTGAAATTAAAGAAAGCTCACTAGAAAATATCATGCAATAAGAGGCTTTTGACAATGTACCGTTTGGATATCTCATCTAGGAATACCAACTTAACTCGCTTATACCTTATTGCGTTCATGGCTGGGTTCTCACTCGGTATATTTCCTCCTTTGGTGTCTATGTTAATGGACTCCAAAGGAGTGCCAACTGATTTAATTGGATTAACTTCAAGTAGCTACTTTATTACCATGGCAGTAATTACTCCTGTTGCTGGAGGTTATATTACACGATTAGGTATCAAGCCCGTAATGCTGGCTGGAGCAATGATAACGGCTATTTTATCTGGGTGCTATGCCTTTTTCGAATCTTTAGAGATATGGATATTATTACGGGTAATAAGTGGTATAGGGATGGGATTATTTTTAGTTGCTGGACAGACATCTGTAAATTTACTAGCTAGCAATAAAAATAGAACAGCAGTATCGACTATTTACTCAATATTATTAGGAATAGGTTTTGGTATAGGTCCTGTGTTCGCTGCTTATATGTATGGATTTGGTGAAAAAATGGCATTTGTTGTTGCTAGCATCGTTATCATTATATCTATACTAATTGTCAACTTTGGATTTAAAAACCTCAAGCCAAGATGTTCAGAAGATGCAATAAAAGGAAAAGCAGGAATTTCTTCTATTATAGTACCTTTGCACTATATATTTGCATATGGAGTACTGGAGAGTGTGATGATCTCTTTAATTCCATTGTTAGTACTAAGCATGGGTATGACTGTCAAGTATACTGGCTATCCTTTTTTAGTTTTTATTTTATGCTCTGGATTAGGTATGGCATTTTTAGGTCAGCTGGAGAAGAGCTTGGGTAAAGATAGCTTGTTAAAGTTGACTACATTGATTGGCTGTATCCTTCTTTTTGCTATGTCATTGATTGGATATGACTCTTTTGGTTATGAGGATAAGATTAACTTCATTGTTTTATTGATATTTTGTGGGTTAATCGGACTTGTCTTAGGTCCTATGTTTCCGCTTGTTTTGTCAATGATTGGCGATAAACTTGATGAAAATAAAATAGCATCTGGTAGTGCATGGTTTACAGCAATGTTTAGCTGGGGATGTGGTATAGGACCAATTTTATCTTCTTTCTTAGTTGAGAGAACAGGCGATAAAGGTTGGTTTTTTTTAGTGTCAGCAATTCTTTTTTGCTCAGTTTTAGTTAATTTCCATTTACAGCACCTTCGAACAGAAAGAAAACTAGTGAACTGATAATTAATGAGTTTTAAATTACGGATTATGAAATAAGGATGGATTTAATGAGAATAAATATCGTAAAAGCATTTATAACAGCTACGATAGCAATGTTATCTTTAAATGCAGCTAATGCTGCTGTGACCAAAGTTGAAGGTCTTACAGGACAGCAGATAGCCGAAAAAGTTGCAGCTATGGAAGATGGCTATGTCGGTGAGAGCCGTAAGTTAAAATTCCTAATTTATGATGCAAACAATAATGAAACTGTTAGGGAAATGGAATACTTTGCAAAACAGTATGAAAACAGATTTGACCGCAGCATTGTAAAATTCACGTATCCAGCGCAATTAAATGGTGTACGTTTATTAACTCATTCTAAAGGTGCTGACGATGATGATCAGTGGTTGTTTTTACCTTCAATAAAGAAAGTAAAAAGGATCGCCACCTCAAATAAAAGTGGTGCATTTATGGGTTCAGAATTGGCTTACGAAGATATCTCTATTCGACAGCTTGAAAAATATCAGCGTATTTTATTGGGTTCGGAAATAATCGACGGGGTTGAATCTTATGTGATAGAAAGGACACCGATTAAAGCAAATAGTGGTTATAGTAAACAAATCATCTGGCGAGATCAAACTAACTTGCTAGAGATAAAAACAGAGTTTTACGATCGAAAAGGCGATCTGCTTAAAGTAAGAAAGTCCATGGATTGGAAAAAGTTTGGTAAATATTGGCGTGCACAAACCGTGGAAGTTTTTAATGTACAGACAAACAAACGCACGGTAATGGAACTAAGTGAAATTAAATTATTTGAAGATTTTGATAATGTCAATTTTACACCTAGGCGATTTCAGCGTTTTTAAACGATAACATAGATTAAAACGCATGTAGGTAATCTGAATGACCAAAAAGTGTAAGCAAATAAAAGCTAATTGTTATTACGCACTAATACTATTATTTACTACTATGGTTGCCGCAGAAGAGTCAGTTTTATTAGCGGCTATATATGAAGCTGATTCAAGTGTTGAGCTTAAGTACTATCGAGATCAGTTTGATGAAACACCGCTACCAGGTCAATATTCATACACTGATATGTTGCAGCTTAGAGTTAAAGCATCGGGATTTATAGCTGATAATAGTGGTTTTGGAATAGATGCCTTTACGAGGTTCAACCCAAATTATAATGATCAAATTGTAGCAGGATTTGATGAGCTGTGGTTTCAGACACTAAGTGGTCTTTTTGAATATACTCTTGGTTATCAAATTATTGATATGGGACTGATGGAAAATAAACCCATTGTCGATGTTTTGAATAGTAGAGACTTTCAATATGACTGGTTACGTCCTGATAAAATTGGTACTCCTTACATTACTACAAAGTTTCTAGGTGATTCTAATAACTTAGAATTTTACTATGCACCATTTTTTATTCCAAATAGGGTGCCTGATGTGGAGTCAGGTCATTATTATCCGGGTCTAAATACTATTAACAAAAAAAATGTTCATGATAAGCAGTGGGCTATTCGTTATACCTATTTTGGTGATCATGTCGAGTTTGGGTTAAGTTATATGTATTTAACACAGGAACACTTGTTTAGTCATCCTAATAGTTCGCAATTTACTAACCGGAGGTTGGGAGTTGAGTTGACTGGGTTATACGGAGACATTTTACTTCGCTCAGAGGTGGTTTATCAAAATCCTACAGGTGACTTGAGTAGTGGAACTATAGGTGCTGTAGGGGTTGAACATACATGGCAAAGCCTGTGGGGTAAGTCGGATCTTACATTAGTGTATGAGTATTTTTTCAATAACACTGATGGAACAGATATGACTGTATTTGAGGAGAACTACTTCTCAGTAAGATGGGCTGCGAATGATGAAGCCCTTACTCAAGTTGAATTAATTGCGATAGGCCAGCGTTGTGACTGTACCGCTGATGTTTATAGAATTAGTCTTAGGCGATCTATTAATGATAAGTGTACATTCGAAATACAATTTCAAGACTCTCAAAAATATTTCTCTCGAGGTGATTTAAATGAAGATGGCTCAGGTTGGCTTAGAGTTAAGCTAGAATATTCTTTTTAATATTAACAATATCAGGACGATAAATTGTGAAATCATTTATACCAGAGGATAAAGGAATGGATGACTATGATATGTTACTAGTGAGTAAAACCAATATACCTATTCTAAGCTATTGCAATTGGTTATTGCGTAATAGGCTCATAGTATTTACTTTAGTGATGCTAGTAACTTGCTTTTTCGGATACTTTCTTAAAGACCTAAGGTTCGATTCGAATTATAGAATTTGGTTCTCTGAGAACGATACATATCTTCAGTCATATGATAATTTTATTACAGAATTTGGTAATGATGATATGTTTGTTGTGGCTTTTAATGACCCGAATGGGGTGATCAATGAAAAACCAATACAAACAATCGTGCGTCTTACCGATCAATTCTGGAAAATGACAGATGTTATTCGTGTTGACTCACTTACAAATTACCAAGGGATCTATGCTAACAATCATGATATTCATGTTGATGCATTATTTCCTGATATCTATAGTGTTAATGCCAAGAATCTTAAAAGAGCATCAGATTATGTAGAAACTGACGCTCTACTGATGGGTAGCCTAATAACAGCTGATAAAACTACTGCTATATTGCGAGTAAAGTTTTCACCAAATGCAAATCGAGAAGTTCTTCCTGTCGTTATTTTTGAAGAGTTAACAAAAATCTTACAAATTGAAACGGAGCGTAGTGGTTATGAGTTTTACATGGCTGGTGGGCCCATAACGGATGCTGCATTCGATCAACTTGCTCAAAAAGATGGAGCCACACTGAACCCTATATTGTGGACAACTTTGCTAGTTGCACTTTTCTTGTTATTTAGAAATATATGGGCGGTGTTAGTTCCATTTATTGTCGCTTGTTTTGCAATTGTAATTACTCTTGGTATTACGTCAATGTTGGGCTTTAAACTCAACACGATGACAGTATCTTTGCCACAATTTATTATGGCAATTGCTGTTGCTGGATCACTACATATCATATCTGGCTTTCTGTTTAAAAAATCGACATCGGCTTCGACAGCTGATGCTGTACGCTATACAGTACTAAAAAATTTCAAACCGATAATGCTGACGAGCATTACCACAGCGATAGGATTTTTCTCATTCATTTTTGCTTCAGTAGAACCTATTAAAACAGTAGGCCTAATGGCAGGATTCGGCACTTTGGTTTTGAGTGTTCTTTTCCTTACTTTAATGCCTATTATTTTAAGTTTGTATCCAAAAAAACCATCGAAAAGGCTCACTAAAGCGAATTATCTCAACGGACAAGGGTTTGTTCGTCTATCTAAATGGATTAATTATAGGCAAAAAGGGGTTCTTACTCTAGGGGCTGTTGCAGCTTTAATTGCAGCTATCTGTGTACCAAGTATTAAGATTGATACTTTAACATCTGAATATTTCTCTGATAATTATTGGTTCAAACAAGCAATTAATTTTATTGAAAAAGAAGGCTCAGGTGCTGCTGTCTTTGAGATATTGATCCATAGTGAAAAACCGGGTGATGTGGCTACCAAACAGTATATGGACCAATTATCGTATTTTACTGATTATTTAACAGAAGAGGCACCAGGAGGGTTCACTTCTGTCTACTCGTTATCTACAATAATTAAGAATATCAACAGGGCAATGAATCAAAATGATCCAACTTATCATGTAATTCCTGAAGATGATCAAACAATAGCACAATATTTGTTCTTGTATTCTTTATCTGTTCCTGTAGGAATGGATATCAATGATAGAATCAACATAAGTGAATCTTCTTCTCGTATCACAGTTATTCGTCCTCTGTTATCAACCAATCAGAGTCGTTTAGATATGAAGGAAATTCACGATTGGGTTGAGAATAACTTAACAGGAATTGATATTGAGTTTACTGGCCGTGATGTTCTTTATACCAATATGGGCAACAATATAGCGATGACTTTTGTTAAGTCTTTAGGTGTTGCTCTAGTCGGCATTACTTTATTGATTGCTGTGATGTATCGATCTGTTAAATATGCGATATTGAGCTTGATTCCGAATGTTTTCCCTTTGGTAGTCGTTGTTGCTGTAATGGTTATTTTTGAAGTGAGGTTAAATGTAGGTACTGTTATGGTAGCTAGCCTTGCATTAGGTATTGCCGTTGATGATACTATCCACTTCTTAAATCATTATTTAGCAAGTAAGAAGGCTGCATTCACTACACAAGAATCAATAGAGAACACATTAAAGTTAATTGGTTATCCGATTTTTTCAACAACAGCCGTTCTAATATTGTCATTCCTGACATTCATTTTAGCTAACTTTAATCCTAATCTCTATTTTGGATTATTGCTAAGTGTAGGTATTTTTGTAGCATTTATTTCTGATGCATTTTTATTGCCTGCGGTACTGCTTCGTTTTGATAATAACGAGGAATATGAAACTCATGAAAAAGGTGAGTTATTAACAGAGCAATCTTGTTAGTTTTTGTAACTGAAAGCTAATTTATAAAAATATGCTCTGCCTGAAGCAGAGCATCTTATTGAGGAAAATGACTTGAACCGTAGGAATATATTGAAGGCACTATTTGCAACCGGTGGAGTGGCGGCGCTAGGGGGATTTGCTGTTGTTAACTATAATAAGGTTGACTATGGTCACAGAGGATATCGAACTTGGTATCATGATGAGCCATTGGGTTACAGTTTGGCTGAATATCTTGTTCTTGCTGGTACTTTGGCTGCAAGCCCTCATAACACTCAGCCTTGGAAGTTTAGCGTTTCTGGGAGCAATATTGATCTGTATGCTGATCACCGCCGCCATTTAGGAAAAGCCGATCCATTACGCAGGATGATGGGGCAAGGGTTAGGGTGCGCAATAGAAAACATGGCGGTGATGGCAAGTTCGTTAGGCTACAGCTTATTTGTTGATGATAGTGTGTGTAATGAACACTTCTACGACAGCGGTCTTGTTGCCAGGTTGCAGTACACACGTATCACTGATACCTCTAACGGGCATCACCAAACAGATGATTTGAAGGATTTACCTGAAGTAAAGGCAATCTTTAACCGTCAGACCAACCGAAGTTCCTACACAGGAATTGGAAAAGTTAGTTCGCATTATTTTGATGCAGCTCTGGAACAAAAGCCTATTGCAGATGTTGGTGTTACTTGGCTTGACGATCGCGCCAAATGCCAGGACATAAGTGAAGTATGCAGTGTCACTGTTAGAGAGTTTTTAAGTGGTGATGCAACTAATGACGCAATGAAATGGTTTCGTCGTAATAGGGCAGAAATGTTATCAACAGGAGATGGGATTTCAATCTTCCAGAATGATGCTCCTATATTGATAAAGCATTGGATGCAGCTTGCTGCGACTAAGGAAGATTTAGTTAACCAGCAATCAAAACAGTCTGAAATCGATATGGTTGATACTAGCTGCGATCACGTCCCTATGTGGGGAGTTATCCATTCTAGTACCGATCAGCCTAAGGATTGGCTCAGTGTTGGTAGAGTCTTGGAAAAATGCTACTTATTATCGGCAAAATTAGGATATGCAATTTGTCCGGTTAGCTATCCTGTGGAGAGTATTGCGGGGAGGGAGGCACTGAGACAGATTGCTGAAATAGATTCGGGGCGAGTGCCCCAAGCTTTGGTTCGTGTTGGTTTAGCACCTCGAATGGAGAAGTCTGTAAGGCGACCTCTGCAGTCTGTACTGGTATAGCTTACGCAAAAGCTATTGATATAATAAATCCTAAGTGCTTATTTTTGGCACAAAAGCATGGTCAATTTGATTAAGGTTAGATATGACAGTTTATATGTTTCCTGGACAGGGTTCTCAATATAAAGGTATGGGAAAAGATCTTTTTGATAAATACCCTGAATTCCTAGATAAAGCTGATTCTTTTTTGGGCTATTCTGTGCGCGATTTATGTTTAGACGATATAGGTGATAAGCTAAACAACACCCAATATACTCAGCCAGCTCTTTTTGTTGTTAGTGCATTATCTTACTTGAATGAAGTAGAATTGACAGGAGTGATTCCAGATTATGTTATTGGTCATAGTGTTGGCGAATACTCAGCACTTTTTGCTTCAGGTTTACTCGATTTTGAAACAGCGATTCGGTTGGTAATAAAACGAGGGCAATTGATGAGTAAGGCTGAAAATGGAGCAATGGCCGCCATAATTGGGCTTAATAAAGATAAAGTTAACAAGATTTTAAAGCAGAATAAAATTAATAGTGTTTGGGTTGCCAATGACAATTCTTCTTTACAGGTAGTGATAAGTGGTGAGCAACAGATTGTACCAGAACTGTCATCACTTTTTTTAAATAACGGTGCTACGTATTTTGTACCTTTGAAAGTGAGTGGTGCTTTTCATTCACCATTGATGAAAACTGCTAAGGATGAATTTACTCACGCGCTGGATGAAGCCCGCTTAAACAGCATATGCATTCCAGCTATTTCAAATGTTAACGCAAGACCTTATGCAAAGCAGCGAGTAAAGCTATTGTTATCGGAACAAATTACGGGCCAAGTTAGATGGTTAGAGTCTATTGAATACTTATTGAGCATTGGCGAGTTTGAGTTTAAGGAATTAGGGCCAGGAAGTGTGTTGACTAAGTTAGTGAATAATATTAAAAATGAGTATAAGGTAAGTGCCTGTCAATAAGGTTTACGGATGTTCTTAGAGGTTATTAAGGCGATTAAAGGTCAATTTATTAATTACTGTTATCTAATAATTGATAAAAAGCAAAAAATCGCTATCGCGGTAGATCCTGTCTGGGATGAAAAGGTTTTTAAACAGTATTTAGAGTTTCATGATGTCAGGTTAGCAGCAATATTGCTAACTCATCATCACTTAGACCATAGTTCTTTGTCTGATCAGTTAGCAAGAAAGCACAATGTCCCTGTGTTTATGTCAAAAAAAGAAGCAGAATATTATAATTTTTCTTGTTATGGTCTTTTACCATTAGAGCGTGATAGCGATTTTACTATTGGATCTACAAAAGTAGAGTTTATCAATACACCAGGACATACTTTTGGCAGCCTTTGCTATTTAATTAATATACCATTTGTTAATCAAAGTTGGTTGTTCAGTGGTGATACACTATTTGCTGAAGGTTGTGGTGTTTGTATCGAGAGAGGTAGTAGCCCAGAGCAACTTTTCGATAGCTTGCAAAAATTGAAAGAAATTTGTACTGAATCGACAAAAGTTTATCCTGGTCATAGTTTTGGTCTAGATGTTGGACAGGCTTATAAGGTTGTACAAGATAATAATCTTTACATGTCAATTACGGATAAAAGTGTCTTCGTCCAATTTAGAAGAAAGTCTGATGTTAAGAATGCATTTAATTTTGTATAGAACTTACTTTAAATACATGGTGCATACCATCATTGATGATATATAAAGATCGATTAGATATGTTTTTGAGCTTGAGGTTGAATTCATGAGGATTCGATATCGAAATTAACTATTTGATAATAATAGCGTCTTGCTATAGGATTATTAGAGTTAGCAAGACGCTGCAATATCTATATTTATATCTAGAATTTTCGGTTGTATTAGGCCTTTGCTGATAGCAATAGCAACAGTATGTTGTCGATTGCATGCACCTAGTTTAGTGGCTGAGTTGTTTAAGTGAAAACCTACTGTTCTTTCAGTAATTTTTAAGATTTGTGCAATTTCCCAAGTTGTTTTACCTTCACAAACCCAAAATAGACACTCCTTTTCTCGATTAGTAAGTTCGGTTTCGGGCTCTTGTACACTTTCGATGGATAATAAACTTCTGAAAGTTTCAAATAGATGCATAGAAAATGTATGTGCGTATGGTAGAATTTTGTTCAATTGTTTGACACTTGCATGAGTGCAGTTGTCAACACCAAGACACATGATTCCAACTTCTCCTTTACCGGATCGGAAAGGAATACTTAAGCCATTTTTCAAACCTAACTCATTAGCATCTTTTACAAGTTGCATAAAATTTTTGTTCTTATGGGGTTGGTTGTCTAACAATTTTTCCCACCTAACAGGTGAGCTTTGAGACATGATCTTCAAAATGATAGGATCAATAGCGAGTTTATTTTTGTTATAAAATGCTTTGATAGATTCCGTATTATGATTAGTTATAATATTAAAGTTTGGGTTGCATAGAGACTTGTGTGATATGACACCCATTAAATAAAATGGTATTTCAGTTGATTTACATAACTGCTCACAAATAGAACGCAATTCACTTTCACTACTTGCTTTTTCTAATTTTGAAATTAATTTGTATAGTATAATTGCATTCATCAATAAACCTTTGAATCTTTAATATAAGGATTACTTACATGAGTTAATTGTTAGTTGTTTGTTTGGCGATTTTTTTAATTATACAGATAAATATTGATAACTATCAATAACTATCAATGCTGATAAAGAGAACTGTCTCTAACATTTTTTGTTTTCAGACCTAAACGGCTTTGTTGACTAAATCATACTGAACTATCTTCTATTATCGCGATCTGATCTGGTACACCTTGTACTGGACGTAATCGATGAACAAGCTAATGAAGCCTGGAACTGTTCTGTTCACCACGGACGTCGAGGACGAGGTCTCCAGTATTCTGATACGGCAATAACGACCACGCTTATGGTGAAGTACTGCCAGCGTGTTTTTACACTGTAGCTCTGCCTGATTTTCTCGATTATCAAGAATTGTTCAGTGAGTCCGACATCAACAGAGCTGTGGCTTTTTAATATTACGTTGTGATCTTCAAGACGAGCCAGCTTTTTCTTTAATTCACGAATTTCAATTTGTTTAGGTGTCATCGGAGAAGCCTTTGGCGAAGTGCCTTGCAGTTCACCCTTTAGCTGGTGCATCCACTTATCCATCGTGTATTTACCGACATTCATCGCCTTGGCTGCTTCCGCTACTGAGTATCTTTGGTCTAGAACTAGCAGTGCAGCTTCTAGTTTAAACTCGGGGCTAAATGTTCTTCTGCTACGTTTTGTCATGTTGTCACAGAGCTGGAACTTGCCGTTGTTATTGTGACTCACGACTTGGCGTTGTGCGTTTGCTTGCTCATCGACTGATGGTAATGAAACAAAGTCATGTAGTGGATACAGGCTCAACCGATCAGGTACTCCACGCCCGAACGTCGATTGGCCAGTATTTTCAGCAATGAGTGCCCATGACGCTCAGCTGGTTGGCTCGGGGATCACCACGGTATTGGATGCTGTTGCCCTTGGTGTCTACCGTGAGGGGGGGCGCCGTCAGGAAAACTTGGATCATCTTATCGATACGGTCATTGCAAGCCAAAAATGCGGAGTGAACCGAGCTGAGCATTTATTGCATCTGCGTTGTGAAGTCCCTCATGAAACCACGGTTGGTATGTTTGAGCGTTATGCGAATGTGTCTGATGTTCATTTGGTTTCCTTGTTTGATCACGCGCCAGGTCAGTGCCAGTTTGTTGATGTACAAAAATACCGTGATTAATACCAAGGAAAATACAAGTTCTCTGACGAGCAGATGTTCGCCTTTGAGAAAGAGCAGGTAGCACGCTCTCAGCAATGGTCTGCGGCGAACCGTGCTGAAATAACCCGCCAGTGTCGGGAGCGAAATATCCCATGGCATGGGCTTGAAGGTCATGATGGGCGCGCCGAACGTTGTTTGTGGCGGTTCGCATTCAGGCAATGTGGCAGCACATGAATTCGCAAGCTTAGGCGTATTGGATATTCTGTCATCAGACTATTACCCGAGAAGCCTGCTTGATGCGCTGTTCCAGCTGGCAGATGATGAGCGAAATGATTTGGATTTGCCGCAGGCCACCAAGCTGGCAATAGTGGACCCAGCAGAGGCACTTCAGCTCAATGATCGCGGCGTGATAGCAGAGGGCAAACGTGCAGATATACTTCTTGCACACCATTTGCATGATCACACTTATGTTACTCGTGTTTGGCGTCAGGGCAAGCAGGTATTTTAATTAATACAGTGAGCCAAAGAAATAAACGCAAGGAGATCTGCGTTGAATAAACAAGGTACCTTATTCTATGTAATGGGTGCGTCCGGGGCAGGTAAAGACAGCCTGCTTCAGGCGATTCGTACGCTTTACCCGAAACAGCTGCTGGTGGCACATCGTTATATCACCCGCTCATCGCAAGCGGGCGGCGAAAATCATATTGAATTATCAATCGAAGAGTTTACCCAACGACAACAACAAGGCTTGTTTGCTATGAGCTGGCAGGCCAATGGCTTTTACTATGCGTTGGGTAAAGAAGTCGAGCTTTGGCTTTCTCTGGGTTTAGATGTAGTCGTCAATGGCTCTCGAGCCTATTTAGAGCAAGCCATGATGGATTTTGGCCACCGTGTTGTACCTATCATTGTCGATGTCAGTGCTGAAGTGTTGGAAGCTCGGCTCTACGCTAGAGGGCGTGAGACTCCCGAGCAAATCGTCGATAGGCTGGCGAGGGCTGAGTACTATCGTGGACAATGCCCTAACAGCGGTTTTGTCTTGGATAATAGTGGATCACTGCAACAAACTATCGAGCAATTTGCTAAAGAGTATCGGCAATACCAAGACTCATTGCAACAGCTTAGCTGTTATTCAATGTCGCGGGACGAGGATATATTGCAATGAAGTTCACGGTAAATTGAACAGGTAATGCCCGGTTGTTGCCGGTCTATGGCTGCCAGTGCATTGCTTGTGAGCGGGCGAGAGAAAACCCTGTTTATTCTCTTGGGAAAACATCCGCGTATATCAGCGACCAAGGCTGGAATTTGTTGATAGATGCCAATGCCGAGGACTTGCTGAGACGTTTTCCTGCCGGCAGTATTGACAGTATTGTACTGACCCACTACCACATGGATCATGTGCAATCCCTGTTTGATCTGCGCTGGGGGTTGAACTTATCTATTCCTGTATTTGGCCCCGACGATCCTGTCGGTTGTGATGATCTTTTTAAACATCCCGGAATATTGGACTTCAAAGCAGCAAGGCAGCCATTTGAGCATTTCTATTGGCGAGATATCCGTATTACTCCAGTTCCCCTGATTCACTCAAAGCCTTGCTTGGGCTATGTATTCGAATATCGGGGAAAGCGTATCGCATACCTCACTGACACCGTGGATTTACCAGAAAAAGTCAAACAATGGTTCGAAGGCAACCTGATGTGATACTCGCAAAATCACTCAAAGAAGAATGCCTTCCTAAGAGGATGGGCTTGATCCATATTGGCCATGACCTTGAAAGCTGGGCAATGGCAAACCCACAAGCCTTTGATGACGACTTCTTTCTCGTGTCCGATGGACAGGAAATTAACCTTTGAGCCAATAATGATGAGTCAAAAACGATGAACCAACCTCTCTCCAATCTAGTCCTCTGAGCCAAGCATTGCTGGAACAAACAAGCTGCTAGGGCCTTCCTCGAAGGTTTGGGGTTGTTAGCGTAGTTACTTTCAGGGCTAAAGAACGGTACCATGGCACGGCTCTCTAGCAGTCTGAATCAATAAATTCCACCTGATATGAGTCGGTACCTTTTGCATCGGTATAAATGACCCTGCATTGGTAGTTTAACACTCCATTCTTAGGGAAGGATATGTGGGCTGTCAAACCGCCATTGTCATTACTCTTGTTGGTGACATAGAGCTTCGCGTCGATATCGAATGCCCTGCGGACGTTATCGATATGACCTGAGGGGTAGCCGTTGCAGATATAGATATCTTCGAGGAAAAAAGAGTCTTTCTTATTTTCTAGTGCTTTGCTGAGTTCCTCACTGCTATCTGGATAGCATTTTGACAGTGCGCCACCGATTTCGGCTTTTGTATGAACGAGCTCAGACATGGTGTGAATGTTTGCCGCGATAGATTGAAGTGTCGCACGGCGAGAGTCTTGTTGAATGTTGAGCATCTTGACCGCAGCAGTGAGGGCCAGAAGTCCGACTAAAACAATAACGGTAACGAGTCTAATCATAATAAGTTTTTGAGCTGTTGAGAGAATAGTTAATTATTTTGAATGCTGTTTTTTAACGGTGTTGATTGTAGGGGTAATTTTTTGCTTGTGCAACTGATGAATGCGTGGATAGCAAGATATCACACAGGTCTATGGCTTAGGGGGAGGTTTGAGAGGTGGATACAAAAATGCCAAAAGTAGTTAGCTTTTGGCATTGAAGATTTCTTGGCGTTGAACGACTTGAATTAGAAATGCAGCTGGATGACGGATTCAGCGACACAGCCAGGGCGTCGTATACCCTCAATTTGTACCGTTAGCTCTTGGACGATTTCCAGTCCTCGCTTAATTGGTGTTACAGATTGAATTTTAGTCGTTGCACGAATACGGTTTTCTGATTTCACCGGATATGGGAAGCGAATTTTGTTGAAACCCATATTGACGGTCATTTTAGCCGTTGGGAACTTTTGGTTCTCAGGGTCAACACTGTCTGTAAGAACAGAAAGTAGTGACAGCGTCAGGAAGCCGTGTGCAATAGTCGTCTTAAATGGAGACTCTTCAGCAGCACGTTCTGGGTTAGTGTGAATCCACTGGTGATCTTCAGTCACATCAGCAAATTGGTTAATACGACCCTGATCAACAGTCATCCATTCACCAGTATGGATGACTTCACCAAGGGTAGCAGTGAGCTCTTTGTACAAGGCTTCTGCTTCAGGCTTCATTTCAATAGCTGGTGTTTTAGCAACAGCTTCAGGTGCGATATTTTCCACAACAGTTTTTTCTATCTTGGTTTTACTCGGTTGCTCGACAACATCATCATTAGATGCAGACTGTTTGTGCGTAACAAGGGCACCCAGCTGTGTTTTGTTTGCTCGGTTAACAAAATCAAGCCAGTGCTCACGTAAAGATGGTGAGAGTAAGTCTTTTAGTTCAAAGGCATGTAGTGATAGGCCATCACGTTTTTGCTTAAAATAATCGACAACTTTCATGACTTGATACCTTATTATTTAAAACTGCCTGAAGCCGAATCAAGGCGAAGTATTGTAATGGGAAATAAAATTATTGAAAGAAAAAAATGTGTCCCACATCTCGATTTTCTTACTGGGCTGTCTTTAACTAACTGAATATTAAGTAATGTTATAAGCTGTTAGTTTAGTGTAAAAATACTAACTTAACTCGCGTATGATATTCGGTTGTTAGAAAAATAGCCATTGCCTTCGATTCAAGCGTACACATGTAAGTTATTTCAGCGTACATGTGTAACTATATTTCAGCGTACAAGTGTATATATCTATAATTGACAAGAGCATAAAAATACACTGTATAAAACGCATTAAAACCAGATTCATCTTAGAGTAAATTAAACAGAATTGCTCTAAAAAATAGCAATATTTTATGCATGGTGAAATTATTCATATGTTGGAATTGCTAACTTGTTAATAATGTCACTTCACTGAAACTCATTCTCAATTGAGAGAAATATGCCCTATCTGCGATACGTCTACGCTTATAGCCAGATGTTGTAATCCAAGTAGCATGAAGCTAGTTGGATATGAACGTCTCAATGATTAGAACAAACCGAATGCCTTGGCGTGTTTGGGTAAATATCATTTTGGCTAGGTAGTAAAATTGATGAAAAGTTATCGGACAATGGGGCTGGCAGTGTGGCTGCTGGCTTCAGTCCCTGTTGTTGGTGCTGAACATGACGACATGGCACTTAAACTTGATCAATATGTCAAAAACGCCGTAAAGAAGGGGATTCCTGGCGCCTCATTAGCCGTCGTCATTAATGGCGATATCAGGTTATTACGTGGCTATGGTGTGACAAAAAAAGGCAGTAAAGAGAAGATTGATTCAGCAACAGTCTTTCCGTTAGCGTCGATTTCAAAGACATTTGCCTCTGCGGCTGTGTCGATTCTTGTCGACCAGGGGGTGATTGAATGGGATACCCATGTCGTCCCGTACCTCGACAACATCACGTTCAGTGATCCAATGCTTGGTAAGGATGTGACATTGCGCCACTTACTGTCCCATACTACTGGCTTGGTACCGCAAGCCTACTCGGACCTGATTGAAGATAATGTCAAATACTCCCGTATTCTCAATATACTCGACAGGGTGAAGTTTGTATGTGAGCCGGGGAAATGCTACGGCTACCAAAATGTCGTCTATAACCTTACAGCAGATATGCTGGCATTGGCAGTGGGAGTCGACTATTCCGCCTTTGTGCAAGAGAACATCTTTGTGCCGCTTGAAATGGATCATGCATCATATGGTATGGAGGGCTTCACTGAATCAGAAAACCGTGTCACTCCCCATGTGAAGGTCAAAGCGGGGTTTGCCCCTGTGAAGCCTGCCTCATACTACTATCGCTTACCGGCAGCGGCAGGGGTAAATGCAAGTGCACAAGACCTGGCCAAGTGGATGTTGGCCCAATTGGGCCACAATCCAAGTGTATTGCGCCCGCCACTGCTTGAGATCATGCACAAGCCACATATACGTGCTAATCAGTATCGTTACCGAGCCAAGCTAAGCAATGTTTATTACGGGCTGGGTTGGCGAACATTTGACTACAAAGGGATCTCAGGTTTCGTTCACCATGGTGGTTGGATCAAAGGGATCCGTACAGAGATGTTGTTCAATCGGCATACACAGACCGGGATGGTGTTTTTAACCAATTGCGAAACCGATGTTGCGAGAGATATTGTGCTTTATTTCCTTAAGCTGTATCGTGAGCGATTCGAGCAACAGAAGAGCTAAATGTACTATACATGTGATTATCTGAGAGGAATAAACATGGCTAAGAAAAGAAAGACGCCATCCGTCATTGGCTTGGATGGTATGGATGCAAACGCAGCGAAAGCGGTAGATACCGATTTTGGTCGAGGTACCATCAAAGACAATGCGCTAAAAGCTGTCGTAACCAGTCAATTGTTCAAAACACGAGTTGTAAAAGCGAAAAAAGGCAAGGGGAGTTTCAAGCGCAAGGGTAAGCATGCAGGACGAGAGTCCTATTCAATGGCGGCGTGATTTCGTCATCATTGGATAGGACTTTCTTCCTTTTAAGTTAACTAAGCAAAGCACCTCACAATTTTTCAATATGTTAGCTTTAGCCGCAACATGGCTAGGTTAGCGATTCGAAGACCCACGTATATTAGGCTGCTAGGCCGGCAGCTCCTCTGACTGATTTCAAGTGTTTTCCGCCTATAAGGCGCGATCCATCACATGATGTATAACATGCCGTCATCAATGTCATGGTTTGTTAAGACCTATTCACAAATTGATACCTGTTTTCTTAAAATTGAGCGATTTTTGACTTGTTTGATTTTTGTTCAGCCTGCATCATGTATACCCTGTAACAAGTTGGCGTGGTCGCTAAGTGGCTTATGTTTAAGGGTTTTACTTGTGGCTATGTTAAAAAAGTGACAGTTTGATGCTGGCTAGGTCTTTGAGTTATCAGCTGTTTGAATGCAAACGCACTATTGGGTTAGGACTTTTTTGTCACAGGCCTTGTAGTCATGAATCAAGAAAACAGAATAGACAGATGAAAAAGCAGATTACAACCAAGAGACGTAATACATGCCGAACCAAGAGAATTCTCGGCGTAAGTAGTGGGGTAATAGTTGGCGGGCTTCTTTTCGTCGGAAATGTGCAATCAGCTGACAAGTGGGAAGAGGTTGAGAATGTGCATAATGGGCGGGCTCCCTTGTGCCATCATATCGAGACTGGCGCACTTAAATTCTGCTCTGATATCCAGCAAGAACATGAGGAGCCATAAAGTTAGCCCAAGACTCTTATAGGTTGTGTGAATTAACGGAGGAGTACGTGTTAGTGCTCCTTTTCGTTATCTAAACCACAAGACGCTGTCATGATGTAACGAAGCTACACTATAGATGGGTACACAAAGCTTCGTTGATACTATGAAAAAATTAATCCTTGGCTTGGCGGGTCTTTTCGTATTTTTCATTATTTTCCGACAGTTCGATAGCGAAGAAAGCCTTGTCTCTAGGCAAGTAAAGGGCTTGGCACCGGCGGAACCTAATTACCTGCTGGAAGTTGATGGGCACATAAGCCGGAGTCCGAGACCAGAAGAAACGTTTGCCTTTCCCATCAAAGTGGGAGAGATAGGTCCGGTCAACTCACTCTATTCAGGTCCCAATCAATACCCTTTTTTCTGTATGACGGTCGATTCTGGACTTGGACAACCTGTTGTTGATAACCAGGATGGATATGGCGTTCCTGTTTATGACCCCGTTAATGGGGTTAAACTGATGGGTTACTCTAAAGATTGTGCTATTAAAACCCAGTTATCCTATGTGGTGGTGGGCGAAAACAATGTCTTAGTGAGTAGGAGTGAGCTGGAACTCAGGCAGGATCCTCCCAGTAAAGGTGAGCTCTTGGTCCGGGTCGAAAAAGGAACGATTAACCGGTATATCTATACTATTGCGATGCCTATCGGTATTGACGAAGTGGGAAAACAGGACAGCGCTGAGGTATGGAACCAAAGGTTAATCTACCGGTTCGAAGGTGGCTCAGGCTTAGGATTTCGCCAAGGTAAAATGAAGCTCAACCGGCTGATTGATAAAGAGCTGTCCCAACTGAGGAAGGGGTATGCCGTTGTAGCGTCCAGTGGCAATAAGACCAGTTATGGCTACAACATGCTACTGGCTGAAGATACGGCTAGAAGGGTGAAGGCGCAGTTCGTCAGTTTGTTCGGAGAGCCCATATACACCATAGGGATCGGTGGTTCGGGCGGGGGGCTTGCCCAGTACCTGATTGCCCAAAATAGTGAAGGGATTCTCGATGGCCTGCTTCCTTTGTATTCGTACCCGGACATGGTCAGTGTTTCGATATACGCCTTAGATTGTGATTTGCTCAATACTTATTTTAGCTTTAGAGCCAGTGACAGGGACAGGTGGCAGGATTGGCAGTCTCGCCAGCATATTGAAGGGTTGAGGGCCATCAACGAGGCTGAGCAAAGGTTTGGCTGGCTTCAGCCGTTGAATCAGTTAGTCCGGTTTAAAATGCCACAGTTCCCGCAAGGTAATAGCGAATGTATAAATGGCTTTTTTGGTCTAAGCAGCTATCTCAATAACCCAAGGCAGGGTTTCCTGAAACCGTATTACCACGAGTCAGTGGTTGATAAGGTCAATTGGAATTACTGGCAAGATCTTGTCCACATTTACGGCAAGGATGAACATGGTTTTGCCCAATCGACATGGGATAACGTGGGTGTGCAGTATGGGCTTCAAGCGCTGCGCGAAAAGGTGATTTCCATTGATGAATTCATTGAGATCAACCAGAGAATAGGGGCTTGGAAACCGTTTAACGACATGGAATCCGAGAGAAAACTGAGCCTAAGTGCAAGTATTCCACCGTTATGGCTCTCTCTGTGGGGGGAGCACAATGTAACGGAAGACAAAAGAGCGCCGGCTAAGCGGCGATCCGCCCCCCTGTCGGCCATCGAAAGAGCGTATCAATACGGCCAAGTCTTCATTGGTGACGTCAGCTTGCCGATCATTGATATACGCCATCACCTCGAAGATGATCTGAATATGCACCATACTTCCGCCTCTTTTTCGACGCGGTTGCGGATCCTGGATGAAATGGGGCATGCCGACAATCACGTGATATGGATTTCCGACAAGCAGTATAATCCCGTTGAGCAGGCCTATACCCTGATGGATCAATGGTTAATGGCGATTAAAGCGATGCCCGAGTCGATGAGCTATTCCGCGAAGGTAAAAGAGTCGAAACCCCAGCTAGCCGTTGATACGTGTTTCAGTGCCGAAGGAGCTATTCATGCCTCTGGCAAAAGGGTATTTGATGGACAGTGGAATGCTCAGGCAAATGGCCCATGCACCGATTCGTACCCCATCTATAGCAATAGCCGTATACAGGCAGGAGCGCCATGGAAAGGCAGTATCTTCAAGTGCCATACTATTGCTGTCGAAGCCGCGATAGCTAAAGGGATGTATGGCGACGTTGATGCTACAGCTAGATTGAGCGAGCTACAAAAAACTTTCCCCGATGGCGTCTGTGATTATTCCTTGGGCGACAAGGGACGGCCTGTATCAATAGACCGAAATAACGCAGGTTAGTTTCTTACCGGGTACCTGCAGGCAGGATGGGTATCTACCAATTACAGGCTAGTCGATGGTCGCTATAGCTGTTGCAAACGAATAGCTTGATGAAGCCCACACTTAACAGTGCGGGCTTATCCTATTTATAAAAAATGACTTTTAATTAGGCGCGGTATTGTGTGATATTGCCAACGTTTAATGTAGGACCTGTATATCCCAGAGGCTTGAAATTAAGTGGGTATATTTACTCTAGGAGGAATAATGGAGTTTTCCCTTCGATCGGCAACAGAGTCAGACATCGGCTTTTTGCTTGCGCTAAGAGACAAAACAATGCGGTATTACCTTGAGGAAGTGGGTATGCCGACCTGTCGTGAGGAGTATGAAAAGCGTATCCGTTACCAGTTTGACCATGCAAAGATAGTTGAAATGGCAGGTAAGCCAGTTGGTTTATTTAAAGCGGCCTACAATTCAGAGCTGAATCACTGGTCTTTAGTTCAAATACAAATTGCACCAGAGTATCAAGGGATGAACATTGGCAGTCGGCTTATTCGGCAGTTGATTGAACAGGCAAAAGGTGCAGGCGCGACTGTGGGGCTGAGTGTTATAAAGACGAATCCAGCACAAGACCTCTATTCGCGTCTTGGCTTCAAGGTTGTAAGTTCATCTGGATCCGAACTTATGATGGAGTGGCATAGCTAATATCGGTAACAAACAGTAGCCTAAATAGGCTTCATCTTGAAAAGTGGATAAAATGAAAAACAAAATAGTCAAACTTGGATTTATCGCAGCCGCCGCAATGAATATTGGTGGTGTTTTATTCTTTTCTCGCCTTTTTACTAATACAGCAATAAATGAGGCAGATCCTGTTGTTATGTCGAACTTTGGTTTGCTGATGATTGTTGTCTGGGGACTGGCTTATCTCGGCGCTGCATTTATCAAGTCTAATATCAGATGGCTGGCCGCTGTTTTTGCCGTAGAAAAACTGGTTTACGTGGTGGCTTGGCTGGCATGGTTTTTTCAAAATAGCCTATCAAATGTTTATAACGCCGATATGTTTGCGGGTGTTTTCTTTAGTATCTATGGCTTGAATGATTTGATATTTATGCTGTTCTTTATCTGGGTTTTTAAGTCCCAGAGCAAATTGGCAAAGTCTACGATCTGATCACCCATTTATGGGACCGGCAGTTTATTACTCATCACTGGGTATCAATGGATTTTCGGCTCTTTTTTTGAACTTGGCGGCATGGTAAGACAGCAAGCGTTTGGCCAATATCCCGAGTTGCATACTGACCTTATTGTTGAAAAATCTAATTAGGGCTTTGAGTTAAATTGTTGCATCAACAATGCATCCAGCGCTTGAGTGCCAACCACGCATTGTCTACAATGACGCACTTTTTACTATTATCAGGTCAAAAACATGAGCGACTCTAAACCAGCACTGCCAGATCATCTAGCATGTAATCCACGTAGCCCATTTCACGTGGCAGAGTGCTTTGAACACCAAATCGGTATTCGCCTAAACGGCAAAGAGCGTACGGATGTTGAAGAGTACTGCATCAGTGAAGGTTGGGTTAAAATCCCTTCGCCAAAAGCCTTGGATCGTCGCGGTCAGCCAATTCTGATCACCCTTAAAGGTACGGTTGAAGCCTATTATGTGTAAGTAGCAAACTGCTACTGGTCATATAATCTTCACATAGAGCCTAACTCCAGAGCGGTAGTTCGCATGGGCTCTATGTGTTGTATCTGTAAATCCCTCCAGCAAGTTCTCACATCGCCCCAAAATCAGCATTTTGCAACTACGTTATTGGCTAAAAAATTGCCTGGTTATTGATAAGCTAAAATTATTGCTCTCTGTAGCAGTTGATAATTGATGGCTTGTCAATTTACGCTGTCTTTTGACCAATAAAAACACCGCCATAAGGCGGTGTTTGGAATTTAAAGACAGGTTCGGTATAAGGTTTACTGAACGACTTCGCCGCTTTCGATTACGGTTTTACGCACTTTATCAGCAAACGCTAGGGCTTCGTTACGAATCTTGTCTTCGTCAACGGTCGTCATGGTGCGGTCTTTCATCAAAATCTGACCGTCAACAATGGTGTGCTTCACATTTGCTGCGTAAGCAGAGTAAACCAGTGCAGAGTATGGGTTGTAGACAGGCACCATATTAGGCGCTTTGGTATCAATTACGATGATATCGGCTAGTTTGCCGACTTCCAGCGAACCGATAGTGTCTTCCATGTGAAGGGCACGGGCGGCACCGATAGTGGCCATCTCAACGACTTTCATTGGAGGCATCGCAGCGCGATCTTTGTTGACGAGTTTATGAACTTTGGCTACCTGGTTGAATTCGTCTAGGGTAGAAATAGTGTTTCCGGACATCGGGCCATCAGTACCCAGACCGATGCGTAATCCGTCGTCAAACATCTTAAGGGCCGGGGAGACGCCTTTTGCTGACTTGATGTTGGCACTCATGTTGTGGGCAATCCCCACATCATGTTTTTTCAGGAGTTCAATATCGCTATCGCTGACGTTGATAACATGGGCACCAACAAGGTTCGGGGTAAGGGCACCGATATCGGCCATGTATTCAACCGGCGACATGCCGCCGCTGCGCTCGGCAATGACCTGATCTTCGCGATCAGACTCCGCTAGGTGGATCAATACCGGGACATCGTATTTCTTCGATAGTTCGGTGATCTTTTGTAGGGTTTCTGTGGTGTTGGTATATGGCGCATGCGGCGCAAACGCCGGTGTGATACGCGGGTGGTCTTTATATTCTTCGATGAAGTTAACTGCGTACTTGATGCCTTCTTCCGCGTTTGCGGCATCGGCTACTGGGAATTTAATCACCGTTTCGCCCAAGATAGCGCGCATACCGATTTCATCGACAGTTTTCGCGACTTCATCTTCGAAGTAGTACATGTCCGCATAGGTCGTGACACCACCTTTTAGCATCTCAACGTTACCCAGCTGAGCGCCGATACGAACCATATCACGTGTTACAAGTTTACTTTCCAGCGGGAAGATATAGCGGTGGAGGCGATCTGGCACATCATCGGCTAGCGAGCGGAATACCGTCATGGAAACGTGTGTGTGGGTGTTGATAAGACCCGGCATCACGATATCACCGTCGGCGTCGATCACTTTCTTCGCTTCAAACTCTTTGAGGTCACTGCCGTCAGTGACTGCGACGATTTTGTTTTCTTTAACCGCAACAAGACCTTTTTCATAAACGTTCTTATCTTCGTCCATGGTGAGGACGGTGGCGTTTTTGATCAGCAGGTCGACATTTTCCGCGGCCATAGCGGTCGCGCTAGCAAGAGAAGCTGCAGCAAGGGAAACCGCTACAAGAGTTTTTTTGAACATGATTATCACCAGACAGCAATGAAATTGCGCTGATAATACCTAATAGCAAATTATTGAAAATCAGTAATACAGACTCCGCTTACAATCTGTGAGCATGGTCACTATACGGCATAGCGGTTAGCGACAAAGTGAACAATAAAGCAGCGAAATAGCGGGGCGAAACGATTGCGTCGCCCCGATTAGGGAAAGTTATTATGGCTTCAGGCTTTGCCTACGGAGTGCATAGAACATCCATATGGTCAGTACACTGCTACACAGAGGTAGGGCAATCCAAACCCCGTTAACCCCCAATAATTTGGCTAAGCCAAATATGAAGAGGCTGATTAGGATCAGCTTCCCCCCAGACAGCATAGAAGCTTCGCGGGCCCGGTTAATCGACTGGAAATAGGTTGCACCTACCAGCAGCATGCCTTCCATAGGTAAGCCCCAGAAATAGTGCTGGATACCATTGATTGCAACAGGGTGAAGGGCAGGGTTGTCACCGGCAAAGAGGTATACCAGTAAATCTGGTTGGCTATAGATGAAAACGACCCCCACGAGTGCAAACCCAAGCGTTGTGGCGAAGGCCAGATTTCTCACCGCAATAACGCGATCATGCCTACCTGCCCCTGTGTTGTAACTGGTGATTGGTTGGATCCCCAACGCAATTCCCTCAAAAACAAGGTAAAAGAAAGCTTCGGTGTAGCTAATAATGCCGTATGCGGCAACGTGGATCGGTTTGCCGACCCAAAGTAAGGCTTTGTTGTGTAGGGTCAACACGACAGATAAATAGAGGTACATCAGAAAGCTGGAAAAACCCAGCTGGCAAATCTGGCCGACGTCGTGCCACCGCAACCGGAGGGTTTGCCAGGAGATCCGGAGCTGGCTTCTGTCTGAGAAAAAATGCTGCAGGCAAAGTAGGGCGGTTGCTAGCTGCGAAAGCATAGTGGCAATTGCTGCCCCGGTTAGCTCCCATGGGATCACAACAATGAACAGCCAGTCCAGCACAACATTCAGCACACCGCCGAGGATCATGATCAAGGTGACACGGTTCGGTTGCCCGTCATTGCGCAGCAGGGCAGAGAAAGCCATCGAAATGATAGGAAAGGCACCAAGGCTGAAATACCAGAACAGGTAGTCCGAGGCCATCTGTAAGATTTCGCCTTCTGCACCAAGCCAGCGTAGCATAGCTTCGCCATATACAACACCTAGGGTACAGGTGAGCAGTGATATCACAATACATAATGAGAGGGCATTGCCGACGATGTTCCTTGCTTGCTGTTCGTTGCCTTCACCCAACTTTATCGATACCAGAGCTGACGCCCCCATGCCGACCATGGCCCCGAGTGCGTAGAGGACCGAACCGATTGGGTATCCGAGCATAATACCGGCGAGGCCACTCTCGCCAATGAAATGACCGATAAACATGCCATCAATGGCGACATAGACCCCGGTAACCAACATGGCTGCAATTGTCGGTATGGTGTATCGTAAAAAAAGGCGCCCTAGCGTGTCTTCTTTGAGAGAAAGGTGTGATGCTTCAGACATAATCAATTACTTATGCAAAGGAATGAAGGCACTCAATAAGAGGTATCTATGGACTATCTTATTGTTCGTTTCGCGTTTAAGCGGGTGGTGAATATGATACTCGCCATGGGATATCTGATGTTCATCACGTAAATGCTCTGCCACATTGCCAGTGCAGCCCAACAGTTTTATCCCTTCTTTCGCGTATTCATCGGTGCTATCCGGAAGACGGCCAAGCCACCAGGCTGGAATTTCTTTACTGGCCTTACTGCGATCGAACCAATGATCGGCAACCACGACAACATAGGTTGGTTGGCCCTTGAACAGGGTCGACTTCACGTTTGCAATGGTATTCACCAGCCCCTGGCGGCATGCTTTGTTGGCACTGAGTAAGCGGTGAGCGACAACAACGATTACAAAACTGGCGGACTCGATAACAAAGACAGGCTGAGAGACTTGTTCATCGTTTTTGTGCTGTGAAAAGTGAACATCAAGCGCTGCCTGTTCGAGAGTTGCCATGATCCGTCGGCACAGCGCTTTGCCGAGATGGTTTTCACGCATGCCGCGGTTGTGCACAGTAGGGTAATGCTGTGCGCACAGTTTGGAGCAGTCTTGTTGAAACTGCTCGATGCTGGTTGAAAGAAAGTCAGATATAAGTTGCTCAGAAAACAAGGATGCCCCACTAGCTCACTGCGAAGACTGGAGTGGGATACCTTTTTCTCCAGTCTTAAGGTCCGGTACGGACGTAGATTACTATATCGTATCAGAAAATGGGCGGACAGCACCTAGTAACAGCAATTTACTTAGGATAAAACAGTGACTTATTTAACACGGATTGGTGTAAATCGCGCAGCAAACCCTTTTGCAAACCTGTTATAGCGAAGGGCCAGTAAACCCAGCGTCACGAAAATGTACATTATTGGCTCGAATAAGCCTGACTTTACCGACCAGATATAATGTATCGGTATGAGTATTGCGGCAACGTACACCCAGTTATGCAGTTTTTGCCAGCGCTTGCCCATAAGTCGCTGAATGCCCTGAGGTGAGGTCACGGCCAATGCAAAGAGAATCGCCCAGCTTACCGCCCCCAGAGTGAGATAGGGCCTGCTAACAATCTCGTTGACGACAAGGGACCAACTGAAATTCAAATCAAGTGCCACATATCCGCCGAGGTGAAGTGCGGCCCAGAAAAAGCAATAAAGTCCCAACGGGCGGCGTACACGCACCAGCATACCGGCTTTCAATAGCTTGGCGACGGGTGATATAGCCAGGGTGAGCAGTAGGGTATTTAGCGCAGCCTTACCGGTAAAATGGCTGATCCCCTGAACAGGATCTGCGCCCAACCCACCACTTAGTGTCAGGTACACCAATTGGCCGATGAAGAACAGCGAAACACTATGGATGAACACCTTTAGCCAAAAAACGTGGCGCGGCGACATCTTCCAGCGCCAATTCGTTGTTATTTGCAATGGCATTTTGCTCTCCTGAACAAATATCAATGAGTTGAATTAAACTCAATAGTACTCAGTAATTACGTTTTAGATCTAAGCCCTGGTATAGCGAGGCAACCTGTGCCTCATAGCCGTTGAACATCTTGGTCGGTTGCCTGCGGCTACTGAAGATACTGCCTTCGCCGATGAAACGTTCACTAGCCTGGCTCCAACGAGGATGGTCGACTCGTGGGTTCACATTGGCATAGAAGCCGTACTCATTGGGTGCGAGAAGGTTCCATGTTGTTGGGGGTTGGTTGTCAGTCAAGGTGATTCTGACGACGGACTTGATGCTTTTGAAGCCGTATTTCCACGGTACGACGAGCCTTATCGGGGCACCGTTCTGCGGTGCCAGAGTTTTGCCGTATAGGCCGACAGACATGAGTGTCAATGGGTGCATGGCTTCATCTAACCTCAGCCCTTCTACATAGGGGTAATCGATACCGCCACCCAGACGTCTTGATGCTTGTCCTGGCATTTGTTTGGGATCGTACAGGGTTTCGAAAGCAACATACTTGGCGTTACTGAGCGGCCCTGCCTTCCTGAGTAGTGAGGCGAGTGGAAAACCCAGCCAAGGAATGTTCATCGACCAGGCCTCCACACATCGAAGACGGTAGATACGCTCCTCAATAGGGAATGACTTGAAGATATCTTCATAGCCTAAAGTGATCGGGTTGCTGACAAGGCCGCCAATTTCTATATTCCAAGGGTTGGTTTTGAAGTTCTGGGCCCTTGCAGCAGGATCCGATTTATCGGTGCCAAATTCATAGAAATTGTTGTATTGCAGTACTTTGTCTTCGGGGGTCAGAGACAAGGCTCGGTTCGAGTAAGGTGATGACTCTGAGGTTAATACTCGTCTTTTATCAACAGGTTTATCTTTTTTGCCAAAGCTATCAAACAAGCCGGCTTGAGCGGTTTGAGCAAGGGGCAACCCCGCAACCGTAATACCCAATGCTTTTAAAATGGTGCGTCTTTGTTTGTAGATAGTCTCAGGTGTCGCTTCATTTTCATTCAGAGATAGCTGAGACGGTTTCTTGATAAGCATTGAATATTCCTTTATCAAAGATGATGTTAAACAAGTAGACCTCGCTATCAGCTAATAAATTTCACGCTAAGGTCGGATTTCGTTGGAAATTCAGATTAAAGCAGGTAAGGTCGGCGTCTTGCGCAACTGTACCGAGATATTCAGTTCGTAACATGTAACAAGAATAGGAAAAATGGAGCCAATATGGCGGCGACCAATGCGTTTAGTGCCAACCTTGAATTACAGCATATCTACCTAGAAGCCTACAGCGAGCGCTATCATTCGCTGAGCCAGTATTTTGAGGCTTATTACTGCTACCGTCATAACCTAGTGACCCGCCAGGGTAAGCCTGACTGGCAGCAGATTTTTTGTTTTGCCAAACCGTCTAAAAAAGCGCGAGCCTGCCAATCACGCAAAGAAACGGTCCGTGAAATGGTGTTACCGTTGCCGGTGCTGACGGGGAAGTTAAAAGCTTTGGTGCGTGATGATGAACTGAGTGTTGAAGCGATTGGTTCCTTGCTCGATGAACACCTTGAATACGTGATCCTGTCACGTTGCGAATGGCAAAAATTGATCCGACTAGGTCTTGAGCATCAGGTGCCTCGGTCTTTTTTTCAACCGAATAACCCAGCATACCAAGATGCGATGAGCAGATTTAATTTGGCAGAGATCGAGTTTTGAGCAATTTGTTGCTAACCTTCAGTTTTTATTTAGAGTCGATATTCTAAACTGTCTGAAACACATGGAGTTTTAGACAAGATGATCATTGAAGGAACCGTTGGAACTAAATCGGCGTTAGTCGTTGAAGGTGGGGCAATGCGTGGGATTTTTGCCGCGGGTGTACTGGACCATTTCCTCGATATCGACCATCGACCATATGATTTTTGTCTCGGCGTATCTGCTGGCTCAACAAATTTAGCTGCTTGGCTGGCCAATCAACCGGGTCGTTCGCATCGAGTTATCACCGACTACTCTTGCCGCAAGCAATTTATCGATTTGAGCCGTTTTATTCGGGGTGGACATTGGCTTGATATTGATTGGCTATGGGAGGTAACGATAGATGAAATCCCTATTGATGGCTGGGAGCTAGAACAGCAGTCGATCCCGTTGTATGTCGTAACTACCAATGTTGATAATGGCGAGCCTCATTATATCCAGGCCACTGAGCAAAACTTGAATCAGCTGTTAAAGGCCTCCTGTGCCGTGCCGTTGGCTTACCGAAACTATCCGCAAATGGATGGCTACGAGATGACTGATGGAGGTGTGGCAGACTCCATCCCGGTGATCAAAGCCTACGAAATGGGCGCGCGCGATATCACGGTTGTGCTTTCTCGTCCTCAGGGTTACCGGAAAAAAGCGCCGAGCAGTGCTTGGCTAGTCAGAAAGCTGCTTCGTAATAAACCCGGTTTGGCGCAGGCAATGTTGAAGCGAGCAGATAGCTATAATCGCGCGATTGACTTTATCTATAATCCACCTGAAGACTGTAACATTCGGATCATCACCCCACCAGATAGCTTTGAAGTGGGGCGGGTAACTACCGATAACCGCAAATTACAGCGCGGTTATGAACAGGGCGTTGCGGCAGCCAAGGCGATGTTAGCAAGCTAAACTCCATAGGTGATGATCACTGCAGGGTATAGCGAGCATGATGAAAACACAGCAATTGGGTTTCTCGGGCAGCTGTTATTGGTGCATGGAAGCTGTATTTCAATCGCTTGAAGGTGTGATATCGGCAGAGCAGGGCTGGATGAATGCACTCAATGATACAGAGTGTTATGAAGCCGTGCTGGTGGAGTACGATCCACTCAAAATAACAGTAGATACATTAGTGGGGGTACATCTTCATACTCACCATTGCACTTCCGAACATGCGCTTCGTAGCCGATATCCTTCTGTTGTTTATGCTTTCACAGAGCCTCAAAGATTGAGGGCAATGGAGGCGTTAAATCTGCATCAAGCTGACTTTGGCGATCCGTTGCTAACACGGGTACAAGGAGCAGGTACCTTTATTTCCTGTGAGGATGAAAAGCAGAACTACTTTTTTTCCCACCCAAATCGTCCTTTCTGTGAAGGGCAGATCATGCCTAAGCTACAAATTCTGCTGGCCCGTTATAGTACTCATGTCAGTGCAGGAAAAAGGCGTTTGATTGAACAGTTCCAGGAGCAGAGCACTACAATGAAAAAAGGCGGATCTGATGATCCGCCAAAATGAGCTAGTGAGTTATGGTTGTTTTATTCAGGCTGCGCCGATGTTAGCGACAACTACGAGTTAAAATGTCATAAAATATTTCCTTCCGGTTTGATTTTTGCAGCCAAGCATCATCTAGGTTTTTACCTCCTCTAATCACTGTGCAGTGAGATTGAATAGAGTATTAATTTATATGATTGGTATGATCTTTAATGCTCTGGCTAAGTTAGGCTAGTTATTGGATGAAACCATGATCTTGTTTTAGCTTTACGCTGAGGAAGATGGGTTACAAAAAAGCGCTCGTAGTGGTAAGCTGTAAAATACAATTTGACAAATTCCAGCAAGGAATATCAATATTGATAACTCACTTTTTAATGCTAACTGGTAATAATGCTAGCTAATAAATGTTAACTGAAAAATATTACTGCTTATTGGTATTCTAACGAAAGTTACAGGTTCTAGTATCTCAATTCTTTGTTATCTAGCAAGTCGAAGAAATTTCAAAAAAATAAACATTTAAAAATTATCATTAATGACTGTAAATATTAGCTTTTGCAACACAGATTGGCTTGAATTTACCTTATTTTGTTATTTTAATCTGAGTGCGTGTAATCTTAAATGAACTGTAATAGAACATAAGTAGCAAACAAGTTTGACATTTTGTTACAGATGGTGAAATAATCTTGATTGTTTTTTTAATCATAAAATTGGTTTTGGGGCCACACTCAAGGGCGGTAGCGTGTATAAGAGAATACGACATCAGGTGGATAATGATAATTTCAATACATATGCCTTCATATATTTGCTATTGGTATTTAGAATCCATATAAATCTCAAGAGTACTAGTTGTAGCACGAAATGGTTGTATGTGAATTTCACTTAGAGTTGAGTTTGATACTCGTACTATAAAGTACGGATTTATTAAGCTAACTATTATTTATTAAGTGAAGAATCAATTTGATAGAATTAAATAACACTGTTATAAGCGGTGCTCTTGCATCAAAATCTTCAACTCAAACTATAGAAATACATTGTGAAGTAGAGCATATCTTGGGGGAGCAAAGTATGGGGTTTTGCCATCATGATTATCAAATGATGTACTAATTCTGAAGTGGATTCTACTTCTATCACTCTCAACAGAAATATCAATGCACACTGTATCTAACCTACTGTGATAAAGCGATTATTGAATTTTATTAATATGTTTTAGGGCTTTAAAGTTATGACAAAATCAATTGTTTTTTTAGTTGGTATCTTTTTCTCTTTAACCGTTAATTCCGCCTCACTAGATAACTCACAACTTATGATTATTGATTCTATTGAGTCAAGATATAGTGGCGCTCATGCTGTTTTTGGATCAGGTTCTATTCCAGACCAAGGGTGTACCTATAAAGATAGAGGCATTATTGTTGATACAGATATCGGGAGTAATACAATGGTATCAGTCACATTAAGTGCTGCCATTTCAGCCACACCAGTCATAATACAGGTTTCTGGCTGCACAATGATCTCTCCTGGCCATGGTACTGAAACGGCGCCCAAAATAACTAAGGTTCAGTTGAATTTAAAATAAATTGAATCTTATCTAGAGTGAATTAAATAAACGAGGGATGTTATATGAGGTCATTATTAATAATGTTATTTATATTATATTTTCAAAGCCATGATAAAGCTGACAATGATAATTATACGTGTTAAACATGTTGGTGCACATGCAAATAAGGGATATATTTATGTTTAAGTTGATAAGTTTCCTAAAAACTATCAGTGTAGTAGACAGCTAAAAGAGTTTGTTTGGGAAATACATAACCCAGTTACAAACAATACTACGTCAATTGCTCTAGCTGCGCAGGCTTATAATAAAACATTTCTAATCCGTCATGATACTGGTGACTGTGTTGGGTGTTACCCAATAGTCTCATGGGCCGCTATCTTGGATTGAGATTAACTTTTAACATATATGTGAAGTAAAATGGAAAAAATATTAATATTGCTGATTATTGTCTCATCGTATGCCTACTCATGGGATAATGGTGGCGTGAATACATACATTAATAATGTTACTGTACTGCAAGATGGTGAGTTTTATGTCGATGTTACCGATGATATTTGTGGTGAGGCGAGTAACAAACGTGTAGGTTATGTTTTCAAAAATGCCACTCCTAACAGTATTAATCAGTCGGAGGCTGGCGTTTCTATGTTGTTATCAACAGCTCTTACAGCACAAACAACTCAGAGCCCAGTAAGGATTTATGCTGATAATGGGAATGGTGCGTGGGCTTGTAAAATGGGGGCAATTAAAATAATGAAATAAACTTATTATAATATATTTGTTTTTATATTTGAAGTTGTCATTTAAAATGATGATTGAAGTTTTAGCTAATTACCTTAAAGAAAGAGATTTTATGAGTATCAAAAAGCTATTTATTACAATACTGTTTTTATTATCATTTAACACGTATTCAGAAACCATAGATAATGATAACTATTATAAAATTAGGCATATCTACTCATGGAGTAACGGCAGCGTTCATGTATGGTTAGAGTCTAATGGCGGGGAGCATAAATGCAATGATAAGACCTATACGACTAGGTACTTAATGTCAAGGAATACAACTTTAGAATTTGACCAAAAGTTTTCTATCCTTTTATCTGCGAAGACATCTGGACAACCAGTTAAGTTACGATATGAGTGTGATAGCTTAGGCTTGCCTTATATAAAAGCGGTAAGATTTTGAAGTCATTATTAATGACATGCCTATCAGTTATTAATCTGCTTAATAAATTATATTTACATGGAGAGTGTAAGTGAAAAATATTAACATTGTCATTGTTTTTCTTTTTTGTTTTTGTACTATGCAATATGCACAGGCTGGTAATTTTTCTGGTTATCAATCAATCGGTGAACTGAAAGTAGACCAAGCCAATCTTATCAGAATTAAAGCTGAAAGTGGGTCGTTATGGGTAGATGACGGACAATGTAATGGTTCAAGTCAAGCTTCACAAGTCTATTTGGATTTATCAAATGAGGCGGGAAAAGCTATGTACTCATTAGTTCTTAGTGCCAAAGTTGCAAATCAGCCTATAGCATTTTGGCTCGATGGCTGTAAAAAACTTTGGGATGTTAATATTCCTATTGTTGTTTCTGCTTATATAAACTAATTGTTGGATATGTTTAAAGAGATAAATATATTTTATGTTAAAGTCACTACATAATTAAAGTGCAAGGTTAAAAATGACGACTAAAACATTTTTCAATTTGGCTATTATTTTTAATGTGGTTGTAACTGGGCAAAGCTATGCTGGTTCTTGTGGAAAAGGGAAAGTCCTTTCAATATTGGAGGGGGGGTAATGATATTGACTATCGCATTACTATCGATTACTCAGAAGGGCAAAGTGAGTTATCTGGCACCGAGAAAAGTGGCTATATTATATTCAGAGATTCACTAGACCAGTCTCGACTTAATGGTATTAGATCTATTGTTCTCACCTCATTTACTACAGGCCAAGTTATTAACACCTATTCACATTCTGAAGATTGTAGTAATGCTACCCAAATATCTGTATGGAAAAAATAACTGAGTGTAGCCTCCATTCTAGAATATATCTAGATACAAAAAATTAATACCAAAAGGCTGGCTAATGAAAACGAAAATAGTCATTTATTGCAGTGTGGCTTTGTTGGCGATCATCTCTATCAATCTTTTCCTTTGGCAGCATGATGCCAAGGAAATCAATATGACTGATAACTCCATCGAAGCACCACAATCTGAGATTCAGATTGATGTCCAAGGCAGTAACAACTTCGAATACCCCGCGCCGGTAAAACAACTCCAGCAGGTGCTGGCTAAGTCTTACCAGCCGCCAGTGTTTGAAGGGGAAGAGATTTTCCCTGAAGATCTTTTGCCGCTTGATGGCAAGGCTTCCGTAAAATCTGAGATGCAGGCTGATATTGATCAGCTTAGAAAAAGAATGGAATCTCTAAAGTAACGTTCGTATACGGAGAATATTACAGTGGATGTAATAAAAAAAATAATACGCAATACGCTTTTACCTACCGTTTGCTTAACAGCCTTGCTCCCTCTGTTTGTCAATGCATCTGACGCCTCCACCTATCTTGAAGGTGAATTTAACGTTAGTGGCGGCCAGGCTGATTACCAGTTACCAATCAATATTGCTCCTGGGCGAGCGGGGCATGCGCCGAACCTTAGTTTGGCCTACAGCAGCGACAATCCTAATGGTATTCTCGGTGTCGGATGGCAATTGCGTGGTTTGTCGTCGATATACCGCTGTGGAAAGAACCTGACTTTTGATGGTAACTGGGGCGGTGTCAATCTCGACAGCGATGACCAGTATTGTATTGATGGCCAACGGCTTATCCCAATTACCGGTAATGCCGGGGCCGACGGGACGGAATACCGTACCCGTATCAATGATCAGCGCAAAATTATATCTTTTGGTAAAAAAGGCAGCGGCCCGCAGTCGTTTAAAGTATGGTCAAAGGACGGCCAGCTTTTTGAGTACGGTAATAATGCGACTGCCCGCCCTGAGCTGGCGGGTAAATCCGATGTCTACAAATGGTCACTGAGCAAGATTTCAGATATCACCCGAAATAACCATATTCACCTTACCTATTACTATGACAAAAATGGTGGCCATCACCGTCTCCAGGAGATCACTTATGTTGGCGGTAAGGTGAGCTTCAATTATGAAGTTCGCGATGATACCCAATTTAGCTATTTGTCGGGTAGTAAACTTAACGCCAACCACCGGCTGTCATCGATTGTCAGTACTACAGATGATGGTGATGAAGTTGCTCAATACAGCTTTTCCTATCAATATTCATCCGGTACCAGCCGTTCGCAGTTGACAACAATCACACACAGTGTCGATGGGGTTGAGAGCGTGCCGGTGAACTTTACTTGGCAGTCCCAGGTTGGGGCACAGTTTGATAGCAATAAGGCAGTTTTTGACCATACTGTTAGAAGATCAAAATTTTACGATATAGGGCGTGACGGGAATGTCGAAATTTTCTCCAATAGTAAGGATCCCAAACAAGTCGTTGTAAATTCAGATTCAGGAAAGAAAATATCAGGCTCGATGTATAGTAATTTTGGTATGACCACTGACTTTGTTATTGCGGATTGGAGTGGTAATAATCAACCGTCTTATAAAATTTTGCCTATATTAAGTTGGGTCAATACTGATTCATATTTTTCTTACCCAGATGGAAATGGTGGCTTTAAAGAGTTTTACACTCGTGACATCAATGAATATGGATGGGCAACTTCCAAAAAATACCCAAGAGATACTAATGGTAATGGCGTTTTCACGCTAGAATCTCGCTGCGAAAACTGTAGTTATTATGATTTTAATGGTGATGGTAAAACAATAGAATACTTGAAGTACTCTAATGGAGTACTGACTTATAATAACGGTTCAAAAACACAAACTGTATTTAGTGGTTCTGAGAAAAAACAGCTATTGCAAGTTGCCGATTTCAACAATGATGGTTATTTAGACCTACTGATTGGTAATTTAAGTTTTGTCACTAGTAACAAGAGTGATAGTGTAAGTAATAAGTTAAAAGTGTATTATTTTACCGGCTCTGAGTTCAAGTTTAATGGCGATGAGTTGCAGGTAACTTACAATACAAGCTTAAAGACAGAAACGTACGATTGTAGTGTGGGGGATAAAGACAAGACTTGTTATCGCTACTACCATAATTTTTCACCTGATGAAGCTGCTATCGTTGATATTAACAGCGATGGATTGCTCGATATCGTTTATGCCGACAAGTCCTTCATCAATAAAAATGGCATGTTTAGCAATAATGCCGTTTCAAGTCGTTACTCAAAGCTCGATATCCATGAACAAGCGGATGTTCAAATTGTCGATGTGAATTCAAACGGTTGGCCGGATAACTTCCATGGTTCGAACATCAAACGCTCAAAAGCGTTTGCTCAAGACCGGATAAAAACAATTTCCGAATATTCAGTGAGCTATTCCCTGGCCTATAAGCCATTGTCTGATCCGGATATACATAAACAGATCCCCTATTACAATTACCCAGTTGTTAATAGTACACCAACGAAGTACGTTGTTTCACAGTTTGAGGTCACTCCACGTGGCTATTCGCCGGTTAAAACAACCTACTTCTACCACGGTGCTAAGTCACACCTGAAGGGGGAGGGGTTCCTTGGTTTCGCCCAGATAGATCGTACCCGTCACGGGGTTAATAAAGAGAAAACGGTCACCACATTTGAGCAAATTGATCCCATTATTGCCGGTCGGGTTAAAGAAATTACCACCTACCGCAACGATGCTAAATACCTCAAGGAATCCAATACCTACAAAACGAAGTCCCACTCCGGGGTGGGGGCAAAATATTACACGGTTACACGCTCCGATCATAAGAGCTATGTATATAACAAAGCCGGCCAGGTAGAAAAGCAAACTGTCCGCGAGTTCGAATATGATAACTTTGGTAATATCACAGAGAAAACCGCCGATATCACCAGCGGGATCAGTGGGGGCGGTAGCTTTACTGAAAAAGCCTCCTATGAGTACCTTAGCTCAGGCAGCATCACCAAAAGTACAGTGCTTTCAGCGACAAGCTCGTCTATTGCCAGTTCACTGTTTACCAAATATGACAGCTTCCAGATGTGGTGCACGGCGAATGGCACCCAGTACATCAAACCGACCGATGAGTTTGTTCTGATCCATGGCGATATTAGCATCCCGCTGATCACTAAACGTTATAACGAATACTACAGGCTGGATACCAGAAGCACGTCCTCGTCCAACGGCGTATCGGTGATCAAGCAGGTCGATTTCGTTTCGGTTTCTGAAAGTAGCTTCAACGCCGCTAATGCTAGCCCGTGCGGTAGCTATGTGGTGGTTGACCATGACGGCAATGGTCAGCTCGATTTATCCACCAGCAAGAAAACAGTCACCCAACTTTTAACAGAGTCGGGGGACAATTACTGGAAAGTCAGTGCCCCAGACACGGTGACTAGCGCCATCAAGGACAATGGCGCCAATAGTTTTAGCAAAACCAACATTACGGTCTATCGCTATGATAGTAATGGCCTATTGCTAGAGGAGCTGATCACTCCAGGGGAATATGAGTCTGGAGATAGTTTCTATGGCAATACATCCAAGCAGGTTGTCAACCGTTATCGTTATGATCCCTATGGTAACCTGGTCGACCAAGAAAATGGCGGTACTGATGCCCAGTCTCGTTCTACAACAACCGTTTACGACAGTAAGGGCTTGTTCTCAATCCGCTCTACCAATGCTGGAAATCTGACGACCACTTTTGAACATGATGCCCGATTTGGCTTGGTGACAAAATCTGTCAGTCCAGTGAAAGGTCGAACAACCTCCTGGAGCTACGATGGTTTTGGACGGGCACGAAAGGAGAACCGACCCGGCAGAGGGGATTTTACAGACTTTGAATACCGCCTTGGAAATCAGTGTATAAAAAGCACCAGCCGGACTGTCAGCTGTATCATTGCCAAAAACGCCAATGGTAACGGCGGTGTATATCAAACTGTTACCCACTTTGACTATGCTGGTCGTGAGATCCGTGCCATGCATCAGGCTTTTGATGGTAATTGGGTCTACCGTGATACCCTGTGGGATACAGATGGGCGTAAAGTGGCCATTACACGCCCAACTTTCAAGGAGCCCGGTAGTCATAGTAGTATTCCGACCGTTACTTTCAGCTATGACGAGCGCGATAGGGAGATAGTCAAAACCGAACCGTCTGCCTCGGGCGGCACGGCATCGTTTACGACGCGATACAGCGGCCTGACTTCAACCATGGTCGATGCCAAAGGCAACGAAAAAACCATTACGTACAATGTATTGGGTCATATCACCAAAACCACGGAGCCATTGGGTGCATATCAAGAATACATCAACTATCCGGATGGAAAGTTAAGGCAGACCGCGGATTCGTCTGGTAATAGAACGGAGATTCGTTACGACAATTTGGGCCACCGTACTTATCTTGATGATCCGGATATGGGCAAATGGAGCTACAACTACAATGTGTTCGGTGAACTGGAGTACAAGAGAGACGCAAACGGTGTTGTTACCAATATAAGTTATAACGACTTGGGGCAAAAAAAAGCAGAGAAACAGGGTAACCAGACATCCAGTTGGAGCTATTTTGATAATGGATTGCTCAAGGCCTTTGTCGGAAACGGCAATAGCCGAGAGTTCATTTATGACAATAATGGGCTAGTCAGTGAAATTGTCGTTAAATCCAACGGGAAAACCTTTAAGAACCGCTATACCTACGACAGTCTTGAGAGGGTTGCCACCGAGGTAAGACCTAATAGCTTGAAGTTAGAGTATTTGTATAACCCTTATGGTTACCATGCCGCGGTACGCAGCCCGAAAGAGTTTGCCGACAATGTATTTAACAGCCCAAGCTTTAAGGCGGATATCCAGAAGCTAATTGATGAAGCCTTGGAGCAGGCAAATGCGTACCTTGCGATAGCGGAAGACTATGCTGATAAGCAAGTGTTCTTTGCGAACAAAGCTGGTGAATATGCCAGCCGAGAAATAGATTTGCATCAGCTTGATAGCCAATCGATACAGCTACTTAAAGACGCCAGTCGCTACAAGAGATACTGTACCGCAGACGGCGAGTGTTATCTGCAGGCGGCAACCTGGGTTCTACTGCACGATGATGTGACCGTCCCGTTGGATATTGACCTTGAACAGTACTTCAAGCTAGACAGTCAGCACAGTGGCACAAAACCTGGACGCAAACTGTTTGATTCAACGGTTTATCGCGTTGATGTTGAGGAATTTAACAGCCGCAACTTCAACAGCCAGGATGAATGGTTGCTTACTGACTATGACCGTAACGGCTTACTTAACCTGATTGGCCGTGATGATGTCTACGGGGCGGGTGCTGGATCGGATACTCGCAACATGGCAAGGGAGGTATATAGCTCTGATGATCTCAGCCTAGCCGCAGAAATCGCCTCGTCCCGTTATCAATACTATTACCAGCTAGCTGACAAACTCGTCAGCTTGGCAGAGCAAGTCGGAGATCTGTTTAACCTCTATTGCGATGACGCTAACCGTTTAGCGGGTAATAGTGACCAAATTATGGGGAGAAGGAATTGTGTCAATGATCAGGAGATCAGCCAAGTCGACCACCTGCAAACCGTATTGACACAGGCTGAGTTAGAGGATGCCAGTGGCGACAAAGGCTTTATTTACTACTGGCAGCGACAAAATACCGATGCTTATGATCATACCTTGGCTGAAACTTTGGGCAATGGCTTGGTTAACAGCTATGTCTATAATCAGGCAACAGGCCGACCTAATGCTATCGCTACCCACTGGGGTAGCAGCGTTGTTAGCCAACGTAACCACTTAAACATAATAGCTGGGCAGAATAAACGTTTCCTACGCTATTATTATGATGAGCACAATAACGTGGTAAGGCGTGATGACTTTGAGCTGGGGATCAGCGAAAGCTTTGAGTATGACGCGCTTGATAGGCTTAGGGCTGCCACACCGATGCTGGATAAGGCTGATCGCCACGGGCCAAACAACCCGGATTTCAATCGTCGGTTCAATTATGACTATGATAAGCTGGGTAATCTAATAGGCAAAACGGATATCGGTGCCTATGAGTATGATGGCAAGAATGCCGGCCCGCATGCTGTCACAAAAGCCAATGGCATCAGCTTTACTTATGACAACGTCGGCAACCTTGTCAAAGGCGAAACCGGTACAGCGGTCAAAACCACTGAGCGCTTGCTGGAGTGGAGCAGTTTTAATAAGCCAACTAAGATAGTGCGCAATGGCCATACAATAGAGTTTGCCTATGATGCCAACTACAATCGTTACTACCGTAAAGACAGCAGCGGCAGTGAAACTTATTACTTCGATAAGCTCTACGAGCAGGTTACCGACCTTAGTACCGGCGAGGTGCAACACAAGCAGTTTATTTATGCTGATGGCAAGCTGATTGCACTGAATATTCAGAAACACGATAGCGACAATCATCTTGAAGATAGGCAGATCCGCTACTTGCATTACGATGCCCTTGGCTCGGTGGACATGATCACCGACGGCTACGGCTTTATTGTAGAACGTCGTAGTTACGACCCATGGGGTAAAACTCGCAATATCCAATGGGCAGATGAAGACGACGCCAGTACTTTGCGCCAATTTACCTTGACCAACCGTGGTTATACCGGGCATGAGCAGTTGCCGGAGGTCGGGATGATCCACATGAACGGCCGGGTCTATGACCAAGAACTGGGGCGTTTTTTAAGTGCGGATCCGATTATTAAATCGCCGTATATGACCAATAGCTTTAATCGCTATTCCTATGTCACCAATAACCCACTGAAATATGTCGATCCAACCGGTTTTGTACTTGTTGAAGGAAGCGGTCAAGATGACGGGTTAGGCCGTACGAGTGTCGACTTGGGTGGGCCTAAAGACCAGCGAAGAGAGAGTAATCGGAATAATGGACGAGATCGTCATCATCAGGGAAGCGATACTTCAAAGAATAACTCATTAATCAGTGAGCCTGTTGATGAACAACAGATTACGTATAGCGAAATCCCTTCTGTTGAGAGCCAAGCCATTATAAACGTCATTGATGAAGCTATTGATTACGTAACGAATATAAGGGCTATTGAGCAAGGCTATTATGAAGTCTTAAATGCTACTAGAGAGAATTTTATTGGAACGCTCGGTAGTGTATCATTTTCGATTGGTATAGCATTCATTGAAAAGAAAATACCAGGTCCAAATGTTACAAAGGGGGCAAACAGTACACTTTCTCGTAGTGGCGCGTTTAAAGAAGCGAAACTAAAAGCTGGGGTTCCACGGAATCAGCACCCAGATAAAGTCTATAAAGAAAAAATACGTGACCAAGATGGGCACGTAGAAGGTCGTGTTTATGAGTTTAAGAGGCAGGATGGAAGTACTGCTACGATTAGAGAACATTCATTAGGCCATAAGTTAGATAATCACGGCCCTCATTTCAATAGCGAAGTTCGGTCAGCTGATGGTATTAAACAGTCATTAGGCGGAAACGGTGACTCGCATACTTACTTTAATTAGGCAGAAAAAAATGAAATCAATTTATCTTTATGACGTAGGTATAAGACCATGGGAACAAACAACATCAGTAGCAGATCACAGATTTGCAACTATTACTGTTGTTCAACGGTCGGTTAGTGACTTGTTGGGTCTTTGGCTGACGCTTGTTACAAGCGTCAGCGAACGGCTGCCTAGAGCTTTGAAGTGGAGAACCGTTGGTCATTCTATCGAAGGTTCGAAAGTCCAGGAGTTGAAGCTTTTAAAACAGCTTAGATCAGGCCTTGTTAATGACGACCTTCTTAGGAAAAATGAAGACTCAAATATCTATTCGTATGTAAAAAGGTTATCTGAGTCTATGTCAGAATTCGATTTAAATACGATTACTCAGGCTCAGTATACCTCTCTTCTATTTTTACCTGATAGAGAGCCAAGTATTGCTACTGTTTGGAAAGTATTTAAGAATTCTGATACGGGACTTGATGCCATGGGGATGGAAAGAACCCTCGACTTACTTGATAATTTGCTTATCTGTCGAGTAACGGAATCAGATACTCATGTGAGTACTCAGTTTATTGGTGTTGTGGAGCAGGTGGACGAACTATTAGTAAAGTTAAACGACTTAAATATAACCAGGGTTGAAAGCGATGATGTTGCTAAATTAATTAGCAATTAGTTGTTACAAAGGAGACATAATGAAAAATTACTTTGGCTTTGCCATTTTACTAGTAAGTTTTTTATCTTCAGCTGTACACGCTAGCACCGGGAAAATTAAGCGAATTTACCCTCAAGGCGAATTAGTAAAGTTCCAGCTAAAAGACGATTCATGTAATGCTGCCTACAATTATTATTATTTTGATACATCATCAACCCAAGGTAAGAGTACATACTCGCTATTACTATCTTCTGCTGTTGCTAGACAAGCAGTTTCAGTACGGTTTGAAGGAGATGAACAGCCTTGTGATCCAAATGTAGATAAGAGAATTATGTACATTTATGCTGATTATTGAGCGAAAGTTTATGGCCCTGTTAGAAAAACAGCAGCCTAAAAGGGGGGATACAAGAAATTAGTTTGCCCCGCTTTTGCTACCAAAGGTAGAGATAAGCGCAGGACAACATACACAACATTGAACAACCGATTCATGAAGGCAGATTTCTCCCTTACCCTCGTCTTCAGATTATCCGTCCGTAACCAAGAATCTAATTGCCTTTTGTTCAACCATCGAGGATTGACTTCCTCGATGGTTGAACAGGCTCGCTTACGTATCTTAAATCCACCAGCGGTCACTATCAGTTATTAGATAGGGCATGGTTAAACTCTATACTGTTATTGCGGTTTTTAGTGGGCTACAAAGGATCCTTGATCGTATAAAATGACGCCGAAGTAGCCATAGTTCAGGAATGTTGAGTGAAATTAGAGGGGGCAGGCAACAGTCGCAGGAACCGGGGCTCCACGATGAAAAAAGGCGGATCTGATGATCCGCCAAAATGAGCCAGTGAGTTATGGTTGTTTTATTCAGGCTGCGCCGATGATACCGCCGTCGGTGCGAGTGATGCGGATCACCGACGAACGTGGGATAGCGTCGCCGCCATCTGGGAAGTGGGAAGGTGCCAAATCTTCACCCGGGTGTTGGACACCGACGAACATGGTTTTTTGATCTGGGCTGAATGTCAGGCCGGTAATTTCACAGGCGATAGGGCCAGTCAAGAAACGACGGACTTCACCGCTGTCAGGGTCACCACACAGCATTTGGTTGTTGCCCATACCGGCGAAGTCTCCCTGGTTTGAATACTTGCCGTCTGTTTGGATCCATAGGCGCCCGGCGTTATCAAAACCGATACCGTCAGGGCTGTTGAACATGTTATCGGCGTTGATGTTGTCGCTGCCTGCCATTAAGCCTTCATGTACCGTTGGGTTACCGGCGATGAGGTAAAGATCCCAATCGAAGTTGTTTGACGTATGATCTTGGCCCGATGGCATCCAGCGAACAATGTGGCCGTAAGGGTTCTTCTCGCGTGGGTTGACCGCATCAACAGGTTGATTGGCCTTCACACCACGGTATTTGTTGTTGGTCAGCGTGCAGAAGACACTTTGGTTCTTCGGGTTTACTGCGACCCACTCAGGGCGGTCCATGGTGGTTGCGCCAACTTGAGTTGCAGCTTTACGGGCAAAGATAAGCACTTCAGCCTGGCTGTTGAAGCCATTTTCCTTGGTCAGGCCGTTTTTGCCGAATGTCAGTTCAATCCACTCGCCCTTGCCTTCCAGTTCACCGTCTTTGGCATTGAATTTGGCCACATATAAGGTGCCTTCATCAAGGATGTCGCGGTTGGCAGTTGGATTACTCGGGTTGTACTTGTTCTTCGAAACGAACCGATAGAGGTGCTCGCCACGCTCGTCATCGCCCAGGTAAACGACAACACGGCCATCATTGTTAATGGTCAACGCCGCATTTTCGTGTTTAAAGCGGCCAAGCGCGGTCCGTTTTTTCGGCGTCGAATTTGGGTTCATAGGATCGATTTCAACGACCCAGCCGTGGCGGTGCGGTTCGTTGGGGTTCTTGGCAAGATCAAAGCGCTCGTCATGCTTGAACCAATCGTAACCGGCACCTTTGGTATTCAGGCCGTAACGCGCATAGTTGCTGTCAAGGGCAGGGGTTTCTGTTGAGCCAAACAGGCCATTGAAGTTTTCCTCGCAGGTGAGGTAAGTGCCCCAGGGTGTTTCACCATTCGCGCAGTTGTTGAACGTTCCTAGTACCTTGGTGCCTTTAGGATCGGCAGCGGTTTTCAGTAGGGCATCACCCGCAGCAGGCCCCGTTAATTCCATCTCCGTGTTGGCAGTAATACGGCGGTTTAAACGGCCTTCCTTGTTAACCTCCCATAGGCCGTTTATTTTCTTCAGTTCCACTACAGAGATACCATGTGCGTTTTGTGACTTGAGTACGTCATCAGCTGACATGTCTTTCCCCTGGTGGGCAAACAGGTATTCATGGTTGGTATATTCGTTGTTGATTGACAACACCCCACGATCATCACTGATCTGGAAAAAAGTCATACCGTCATTGTTGTCACCAAACTGAAGCGCTTGAGCTTTGCTGTCAGCCTTTTGGCTAAATACTGGGGCACCTTTAAATAACGGATCGCCCCAAGAGATAAGAACATCGGCTTGGTAGCCTTTTGGCACAGTGACTTTATCTTCTGTGGAAGCAGGGATGGCTTCGAAGCCAATCAGGTCTTTGTTGTCTTTCGAGGCCGCAATTGCACTAGATAGGGGGGATGCACCGAAAAAAGCGACAGTCCCTGCCGCTGAAGAGGCTTTGAGGAACTGACGACGGTTAAGTCCTTTTTCGACGATTTGATTAAACTCAGGTTCTGCGCGGCGAGAGAATTCAGATTTGGCGCTCATGTAAGCTTCCTTTTTATTATCGCAATAATAGGCTGTTATGTATTTTGTTGTCAGTATCCTATCGGGCGATTGTGACAGAAATGTATCACTTTGGTGATCGTCACTTTACGAAATAGAAGCATTATTGCGATAGCGACGCAAACGTTTGCTTTATATTGTTTCTAAATGTTTCCGTGGTCGTTTTTTTCATTTTACAAGATTGAAATCAAATTTCAGACCATTAAAATCCGCGCCCAAGAATTATTAAATTGTATATTTTTGGTGAGACGGACCAAAAGTTTCTACTTCAGGACCTATTCCTGAAACTACAATTTATCCGTAGCTGGGTAGCTATACATCTTGGTTTATATGCCTCACGCTAAGTATATATTTAATAATATCTTTCCGATGATTTTTACCCTTAGGGATTTGTTGTGAATTTGGATAAGATATTTAAGCTTTCTGAGCGAAAGACCACTGTTTCAACCGAAATGTATGCAGGTTTTATTACTTTTTTGGCGATGAGCTACATCCTTGCCGTTAACCCTGCCATTTTAGGGGACATCCCTGGAATGGACCGGGGGGCGCTATTCACAGCAACTGCTATTGCCTCAGGCTTGGCGACGTTGGTGATGGGGATCTGGGGTAACTACCCTGTCATGCTCGCACCGGGCATGAGTATGAATGGCTTCTTTAAGGGCATTCTTCTCAGCGGCTCTATTGCACTGGTGTGGCATGAAGCCCTATTGGGCATCTTCCTTTCAGGTATCATCTATCTGCTGTTGAGTATGACTTCAATCCGTAAGAGCTTGATTGAATCGATTCCAGAAGATCTAAAGTTGGCCATTTCGGTATCTCTAGGCTTGTTTATTGCTTTCCTCGGCCTGAAAAACGCCGGTATTATCGTTTCAAACCCTATCATTCTGGTTAGCCTGGGGGACATCCGCGATCCCCAGGTGGCAATTGCTTATATCTCTATCTTTATCGCTCTGGCTTGCATGATCCGCAATATCAAGCTGGCCACATTCTTCGCATTCATCTCTGCAATTGTGCTGACAGTCGCTGCCGATATGCTGATGGGTACCAGCAATGCGCCAATTCCAGACTCCATCGTGTCTCTGCCTCCGAGCATTGCGCCGACATTCGGGCATATTTTTGATTTCTCCGGCTTTACTCCGGAAAAAATGTTCGACTTGCTGTTTGTTGTTTTGATTTTCCTAATTGTCGACTTTTTTGATGGTCTAAGCACTATCGTTGGTGTAGGCCGTGATGCCGGCATCATAGACAAAGACGGTAAGGTGCCAAATGCTAAATCTGCGTTAGTTGCCGATGCTGGCGGTACCGTGGTTGGTGCGGTATTGGGTACGACATCGGTTACGGCTTTCTCTGAATCTGGTATTGCATCATCGCAAGGGGCAAAAACCGGGTTGAGTGCGGTTGTTGCAGCAGGCCTGTTCTTTGCTTCGCTATTTTTCTATCCCATTTTCTCTATCTTCTCGGCGGCGATGGTCGCTCCGGCCATGGTCGTCGTCGGTATTTACATGATTGGCCGTATTGCCAAGATCCGTTGGGAAGTCGTGGAGGTTAGAATTGCCTCTTTCTTCACTATCATGTTTACCGTTCTGTCCTTTTCTCCGGCGAACGGTATGGCAATGGGCTTTGTCAGCTACGCGTTCTCGATGGTTGTGGCAGGTAAGGCAAAGGAAGTGCACCCTGTGATTTATACCTTGGCAGTAATTTTCCTCGGTTACCTACTATTTATCTAAATCAGTAACGACAATCTGTGTAATCACTTATAAAAGCGGCCTCTGGCCGCTTTTTGTGTTTATGCGGTGAGCTAATTTTTATCGCGGCATCACGAACCATAGAGACATTGCAGATATAGAGAGTTTAACTTTAATGAATGTAAGTCCGGCGGAAACTTGCATCCACTACTGATGGCTACAGGTCTAACTAAATTCATCGTGAATGATTTGGTAATGGTTAGTTCACAAAGCAAATTGCCTGTTGGAATATGCTTCTGATGCGCATAAAACTAACATTTTTTGGTCAAAGATTGTCCTTTAGATGTTGATTTATAGCAAAACTTGACACTATAGGGGTGGAAATGGTTTGATCTATCCATTGTTTGATTATTTACAGGGCTAACTATTTTGTGCCGAGGGGTAACTGAGACATTATCTGGCCCATCAGTCTAATCTTACTGATAGGTCAGATAATGCTTCCGAAGTGCTTCGGCATACTTGTAGGAAAATACAATGAAAAAAGTTGATAGATACAGCATAGACAATACGGATTACACGGTAGGGCAGGACAACATCCAGAAATGGGGGTTCGATGTTCACAACCCTGTATTCGGTACCAGTGCTGGCTTGATTGTTCTCTTTTTGATTGCTTCTTTGGTCAGTGATCCAGCGACAGCTAAAACCGCGTTAAATGGTGTGAAGAACAGCATCATTAACAACTTTGACGCTCTATTTCTTTGGTCTGGTAATATTTTCGTGATCTTCTGCTTGGGACTGATCTTTTCGCCATTTGGGAAAATCCGAATCGGCGGCCAGGATGCAGAAGCAGACTATTCTCGTATGTCATGGTTGGCGATGCTATTTGCTGCTGGTATGGGTATCGGCTTGATGTTCTGGAGTGTAGCTGAACCTGTCGCGTATTACACAGGTTGGTATGGTACTCCTCTCAATGTTGACCCTAACACCCCTGCGGCAGTAGAGCTTGCGTTGGGGGCGACCATGTACCACTGGGGCCTACACCCTTGGGCGATTTATGGTGTGGTAGCGCTTTCGCTTGCTTTCTTCGCGTACAACAAGGGCCTACCTCTTTCAATTCGATCTATTTTCTATCCGATTCTTGGTGACCGCGTCTGGGGTTGGCCGGGCCACATCATTGATATCTTTGCTGTTCTTGCAACATTATTCGGCCTTGCAACATCACTAGGCCTCGGAGCACAACAGGCAGCAAGTGGTATCGAGCATGTATTTGGCATCTCTGGGGGTATTGGCCTGCAGATTGCCGTTATCACCTTGGTTACCTTGCTGGCAGTGATCTCTGTTGCCCGTGGTATCGATGGTGGTGTAAAGCTGCTGAGTAACATCAATATGTTGGTGGCTCTGGCGCTGCTGGTATTTGTCGCGCTGGCAGGGTTTGCTATCTCGATGGGGACAGTCCCAACAACAGTTACAGGTTATGCCAAGAACTTCTTTGCCTTGAGCAACCCGCATGGTCGTGAAGATCAAACCTGGCTGCACGGCTGGACTGTTTTCTACTGGGCTTGGTGGGTATCTTGGTCGCCTTTTGTTGGTATGTTCATCGCACGTGTTTCTAAGGGCCGTACTATTCGTGAGTTCATGATTGCAGTGCTGATTGTTCCAACACTGATTACAACCCTTTGGATGTCTGTATTCGGTGGTCAGGCGATTGACCAAGTCATCAATGGTATCGGTGTCCTTGGCGAGAATGGGCTCACCTCGGTGCCGCTTGCGATGTTTGAGATGTTTGAATCGCTACCGTTGAGTTCACTGCTATCAGTAACAGCGATTATCCTGGTAATGGTGTTCTTCATCACTTCATCGGATTCAGGTTCACTGGTTATCGATAACATCACTGCGGGCGGTAAAATTGACTCGCCGATGCCACAGCGTATCTTCTGGGCATTTATCGAAGGTGCTGTTGCTGCTGTGCTGCTTTATGTTGGTGGTACAGAAGCTATCGAGGCGCTGCAGGCGGGGGCGATTTCAACCGCATTGCCGTTCGTATTTATTCTGCTTCTGATGTGTGTCAGCTTGCTGATGGGCTTTAGCACAGAGAAGTACAACAAGTAAAACAGCTTACATAGAGATCAAGAACGCCGTCACAATGACGGCGTTTTTTTATTCTAAGGGACGTATTTCCTATAACCAGATATCCGATATTGGTGTATCCGGAGAGAAGTGATAGGCAATTTGTGCCTGCAGTAACTCTGCGGTCGCAAGTGCATCCGTTACTGCATGGTGCGGCGGGTAAACAGGGAGGCCATAGCGCTGGCGTGCGCGAGCAAGGCGAACCGAGCCAGGACGTTTACCTTTTAAGCGGTTAATGATACCGCCGTTATCACGCTGTTGTATCGCCATTTCGATAGCCATGGTATCGACAACAGGAAAGTGTATCCCTTCTCCCAAACGGCTAAGCAAAGCTTGATTCATAAATTCACGTTCGATCTTTTGGTAGTGAACGACAACAATTTTGCCAGCCAGCGCATTTAATACTCGCTCAAGAATTTTCAGCAGATCAGGGGCGTTTTCTACTTCGGAATCGGTAATACCGTGGATGATCACCGATTCCTCATTGAGAGGGCGGTGAGGGTTAACTGTCCATTGCGCAGATTCCCTGCAACGGATGCGTTGCAGAGTGAAAGGAATGAGGCCAATACTGATGATTTCGTCTTTCTTCGGGTCTAGCCCTGTGGTTTCGAAATCCAGGGCCACGAAGGGCACTTCACTCAGCGGCGTATCACCATTGACCATAGGCGTAGAATAGAAACTCTTCAGCCTGTCGTCCTTCGCTTTGTCATGCAAGGTTTGAAAGAAGGTTGGCCAGTCTGGTGTGCTGCGGGTGTTAAGCAGTTGTCGGTGGTGCTTGGTTTTACTTACTGTCATACTGCTATTCACCGGCGATTACCCTGGTAGCGGAATTTGATAAAGTTCTGGGCATTACTGAGGATCTGGAATGCTGCTTTCAGGTTCCGGCGCTCGAAGTCAGACATATTTTCCGGCTCGATACTGTTATCGGCTTCTATACCAGCTTCAATATCGAGTGCTTGGTGACGGATTCGAACCATATAGATGAGTTCCATCGCATCACGTAAATCTTGCCCTCGCCCTTTTGGTAAAATACCGGCTTCAATTACGTCATCCAGCCGTTCGAAAGAATTTTGAGAGCGTGAGCCTACCGCCAGGGCGTGGACGCGGATCAAGTCAGCTAGCGGGGCCGTCCCCCGACGTTTGAGGTTGATGGAGTTGTTGTGTCTGCCATCTTTTTCCATGACGAAATCTTTGAAGAAACCCAGTGGAGGAGTACGGCTAATGGCATTTCGGGCCAAACAGGCCAGGAAGCGGTTATTTTTCCTGGCGCGGCGGACCACGAAGCTGTTGAGCTGCTCGGCCCACTTTTCACGACCACAGACACCAGACAGGTCGAAAAAGATAGAGCTGTTAAGGAGTGCCTGTGGTTTTGGATTGTCGATCCACTCAGCAAAACATTCTTCCCATTCCGTACGCGTTTTGCGCCATTCTGGGTTGGTTGCCATGATGTCACCGGTACAGTAGCTGTAGCCACATGCCGCAAGCCCATCACAGACAAACTTGGCGAACTTCTCAAAGTATTCACCATGCAGTTTTTCGTCATAGCTATCGTCTAGGATCAGTGCGTTATCCTGATCAGTCACAATAAGTTGCTCATCGCGCGCCATGGATCCCATTGCCATGAGGCAGAATGGAATAGGGGCTGGGCCCAGTTCTTCCTGAGCCAACTCCGCAAGACGTTGTTTGAAACTGCGACCAATGACAGATAATGCACTGCCGATCATATGGGCATTAGCATCTTCATTCACCATACGCACGAAACAGTGTTTAACTTCTTCAGAAACAACCTGTAGCTCTTCAACAGTTTGTTGCTGGAAAATAGTACTTACCAGCAACAGGCTGTTTTGTGACTCGTAACGAACGATGTCGGTTAGACCGATCACACCGATTGGATGCTTGTTTCTCAGTACGGGTAAATGGTGCACATTGTAACGAAGCATGGTCAGCATCGCTTCGAAAACATAGGCATTGTGATCAAGCGAGATAAGCTCGGTGCTCATCACTTCGGAAACCGGTGTTGAAGTATCTAAGCCTTTGGCAATAACACGGGAACAAAGATCGCGATCAGTAATGATACCAACGAGAGGGTCATAGTCGTCATCGTCACTATCTTCGTTTGGCTCAACAATGAGCATGGCAGAGATATTCTCTTCAGCCATGGTCATGGCAGCGGTTTGAATACTTTCATCACGGCTAATGGTGACAGGATCGCGTGAGAGTAAGGTGCGAACCTTCGAGGTCGTAAGATCATTCTCTTCGGCGTGGGTTGAGACAACGTTACGCAATCGGGCGCTATCCTCAAGTTCCACGAAGTCGGCAAAGGTATCGTACTCATCACACAACTGATTGAAGATTGCTTCCGGAATACAGTAAACCAGAGTGTCTTCGATGGCGCGGGCCGGCATTCTGACTTTGTTGTTCATCAGTAGGCCCATTTGGCCAAATAGATCGCCTTCATCAATCCGGTTGTATAATTCACCTTTACGGCGGTAGATTTCAACCGCACCGCTGCGGATGAGGTAAAGGTCATGTATTTCATCACCAAAGTTTAGGATCATGGAATCAGCCCGGTAATAGGCGACCTCTATATTGAGGGCGATTTCTTTTAGCGACTCTTCCGGGAGTGTCTTGAAAGGGGGGTATTGGCTGATAAAATTGAGAATTTCCAGCTGTTCGGCTTCCATTGTGTGATCCGCGTTGCTTATGGTGAATGGCTATTAGTATACCTAATTTGGCCAGGAATGCTTGTACCAAGCGCAGTCTAACTGCACTATATAATTGAAAAATAAGGACTAGGTAACCAGTTCTGTATAAACTTTGTGCAGTAAGTGATTTTGGTGTTTGCATTCAAGTTTATGCAAGATGCTTTTTATCTGTGATTTTGTGGTTTCTTTTGATACCCCCCTAAATTGGGTTATCTCACTGCCGTCATAACCTCGAGATAATAACTGGATAACTTGTCTTTCTGCTGGGGTGAGCGTATCGGGCAATTGCAAACTGCCGTGCTGCAAGGGGATAGTGCCAAATTTATTCATGAGTTGTTGCTTAGATAAATAATATTGTGACCATGGTACGAGGGCGTCCATTAGTTGTTGTAACTGCAACTGGCACTCTGGCTTGAAAGGGGAGGAATAGCGATGGAACGTCAATACTTGTACGTCTGACTTATTTAGACGGCAATAACCGCTTAGCGAATGTTTAACGGCAATGGTGCGAAGCATCTCATCCCTGAACCATTCATCTGTAATTTTATTTAAGGGGAGCATGGTTTGTAGCGGAACGATTGTACCTTGCAAGTTTTGTTGCGAGTAATGCCGGAGGTATACATCGCTTTGTGAGTGACGTTCATAATATTCGAGCAGCGGCTGCTCAATGCCGGCGTGAAAAACGTGACCCAGCGAGAGTTTCGGTGAAGAGCCGAGAAAGAGAATACTGACATCGGCGCCGACGGATCGTCCTATATCAGCCACAACGTGGTTAATATCCAAATGAGATTGGCCTGCTTCGATAAGGTTCCGTATCCAATAATCGGCTCTATTCATAGCATAAATTTGTCACTAGCGTTTAATATAAACATTAATGACACCCTTAACGATTACAAAAAAAAACTGGCATCTTGTGATCTTGATAGGTAAATCTATAGGGAAGAGAGAAATATTAATAGGAAGTGAAATGCATATTAGATACTGTGCTTTTGAACAACATGCCGATGAGATGCTTGCCATTTTTAATGATGCTATTTTGAATACTACGGCGCTCTATGAGTATGAACCGCGTACGATGGATGTTATGGCGCAGTGGTTTGAATCAAAAGAACATGGTGATTACCCCGTTATCGGGGCATTCGATCAAGCGGGGCGGTTAATGGGCTTTGCCTCGTTTGGTAAATTCAGGGAGCAACCAGCTTTTCAATTTACCGTTGAGCACAGTATTTACGTATCGAGAGAGCACCGGGGAAAAGGAGTGGCGGTAGAGTTGATGAAAACACTTATCGTGTTGGCTGCCCATCAAGGTTACCGTTCATTAATTGGAGCTATCGATTTGGAAAATATTGCGAGTTTACGATTACACCAAAAATTCGGTTTTGAGGAAGTCGGCATTATCAAACATGCAGGCTATAAATTTGAACGTTGGTTAGACCTTGCGTTTTATCAGTTAGTACTCGATACATAAGTACGTCAGCGCAATGTCAAAAGCGACCAAAAAACGATCAGGCGATCACCTTGCAGCAAATAAATGGTGTAATTTAGTACAGTTATCATGATGTAATACAGTATACTGGTTATTTATCCAGTTAACGAGACAACGGCAGTTACACACTAAGGTTACAATGATCAAAAAGGGCGATACTGGCCAGTATCTTAGTGATGGAACTGTCTTGTATATGTGATTACAGTGGCTAATTTCAACACACATCTTGGAACAGCCGCACTTACGAGTAGTTTGGCGGCTACAGCACTGCTTTCAGCAGGACACATTGTGCCGATCACTGCATTGTGGTTGATGTTATTGGGCACCATTGGCGGTTTGTTGCCGGATATTGACTCCGATAATTCGACTTCGATGAGTACACTTTTCCGCTTGTTCGGCGGGTTGATCACGTTCAGTTTCGTCGGCCATATTTATCAAATGGTGTCGATGTTCGAGCTCATCGTCTACAGTGTGTTTTGCTATTTGACGATTCGGTACAACTTCAAGTCGTCGTTAGAGAAAATTACGGTTCATCGTGGTTGTTGCCACTCATTGGCATTTATCGCTGCGGCTGGCTTATTGACCGTCTGGTTGGTTTACTTATTGGGTTATAGTGATATTACGGCCTGGCTGTCGGGCGGCTTTATTTTTTTTGGCGGTGTTGTTCATTTATTGCTCGACGAGTTGTATAGCGTAGATTTAGCCAACCGTCGACTGAAGCTATCCTTTGGCTCCGCGTTAAAGGTTTTCTCTCCGAAAAACCCCTTTATCAGTGCGTTTCAGTGCTTATTGATTGCAGCGTTATATTTGCATGGCCCATCTTTTGATAATACCTGGCAGCAGGTAAGTAATTGGAGCGATTTTCGTTTCAAGCCGGAATGGCTTAATCGCGATGAGGTCATGCACTTTTTTGATGAAGTCGTGAGCTCGACGCAAAAGGCAATGAGTCAACGTCAGGGGTGAGTCTCAAGAAGCGGTGTATTCACATCGCTTTTATATTTTTCATGTGTGTGATGATATTTTGACGCTCTCGACAAAATAATACCGCTGTAGGCGTATTGATAAAAATCAACAGAATTGAATTAATTCATGGTAAAGTGAAACCTTTATTACGTTATTATTTTTATCAATACTCATGCATTTAAATATCAATAATATATCTGTACGGAAACAGGTTCTTCTTCCGGTACTGCTGATATGTGCCATTATGGCGCTTGCTTTTGCGGTAGTAACGAAAGAGTCTCGCTCACAACGTGAAAATAGCAGTAACACGACAGTATCGGCACTAGAGCAAAAAACAATTTCACAACAGATACTTGAGCATAGTTTTGCCGCACGCGTTAGTGCAATTTATGCCCTTTATGATCAAACTGCATTTCAAAATTTGGATGCAGAGATAAAGAAAGGCTTTGATGCAAATAAGATTCTGCTGGAGCAGTTATCGCGGACTGGCGCATTGGTTAATAATGTGAATGCAGTAAAAGACAAAATGGCTAATTATGAGCGTTTTATCAGTAATGATTTGAAGCCATTCGTCGCCCGTAAAAATAGCATTGGTGTGACATATCAAGAGACTGAAATGCTATCTGCTAATTTCAGAGCAGTAGGCAATGAACTTATCCTGTCTATCGATGAGTTGACCAATGCCATTGATCGATATGTCGAGCAAGAAATCATCGTAGTGGAAGCAGAGTATCGTCAAATGATGCAAAGCGTTATGTTGATTATGGCCGTTATGGTTGTCTCCGGCCTTGCGATTGCCTGGTTATTGTCTGGACGGATGGTTAAACCCATTCTGGATGTCCGTGAGGTGTTAAAGCAACTCTCTTTGGGAAACCTGACGGGACGAGTACATGTATCGGGTTCTAATGAAATCGCCGAGTTAAGTCGAGATCTGAATAACACGTTAGATCAGATGCAAGAAACGATATCTCAATTGAACCGTATCAGCGAAGAGGTGGCAGCGGCATCGACAGAGCTGGCAGAGGTTATGAGTAGTTCACAAGCCAATGCCCAGCAGGAGATGGCTGAAATCGAACAAGTTGCGTCGGCAGTTAATGAGCTTTCTAGTACTGCGGACAATGTGAGCAGCAATGCGCAAGATGCGGATACATGTGCCAAGCAGAGCCAGAGAATGGTAGATGAAGGCCGGAATGTATTTAGTCAGAGCGAGCAGTCGAACAAGGTAACATCAGATAAAATGTCTGAAGCCGCTGATGTTGTGATGCATTTGCGTGAGCAGTCTGATCAGGTCAGCAAGGTGATTGAAGTTATTCAGGCGATTTCAGAGCAGACTAACTTGCTGGCACTGAATGCTGCCATTGAGGCGGCTCGAGCTGGTGAATCAGGTCGTGGTTTTGCCGTGGTGGCCGACGAAGTACGCATGTTGGCTGCACGTACTCAGGAGTCAACCCAAGAAATCCAGGCGATCATCGAGGATCTTCAGCGTCAGTCTGCCAGTGCCAATGATGGGATGCAGCAATCGTTGCAGATGCTGAAAGAATCCGAGGAACTGACGAGCTTGGCGAACGAAGTCTTTGAAGGTATTACCGATGCGATTACCTCTATTGGTGATATGAACACCGAAGTGGCAACAGCAGCTGAGCAGCAATCGATGGTAACCCAAGACATCAATAAGAATGTGGTGAATATGTCTGAGTTGGTCAACCAAAATGTGGTGGGGATCAGCCAGAGTGCCAGTGCCAGCGAAGAGTTGTCGCAGCTGGCCGAACAGCAGCGCAAACAGTTGGCGTTTTTCCGCTACTAGCGGCACCGTAAATTTTATGACATTGAAAAGGAAGCATCAGCTTCCTTTTTTTTTGCCAGAAATTTTGCTCTATATCAACCTTCTTATCTGTTTATCGCTTCTTATTGTTTTTATCACCCGAGTGGGTGATGCGAACAAAACACATCCTTCATATAACCTCAGTAACAACCCACATATCGAAATTTAAGAATGACAAATTGTGCGGGTTGTATTGTGTAGAGGATAGACAAGGAAGAGTGTATGAAACGGCATCCAATAGCTGTCGCAGTAGGGATAGGCACCTTATTGATGGTAGCGGCTTGCAGTGATGATTCTACTCCCATTGCGCAAGAGCCAATCCCCGAGCCTACAACATCGATGAGCATCAAGGCGATTGATGGTTATCTTCATAATGCTTTTGTCTGGTTGGATTTAGATAGAGATTACCAATTTGATGAAAACGTTGAACCGAGTACGCGCAGTGAAAATGGCCTAGCAACTTTGGATGTTAGCGGTATTGACAATCCTGAGTCTTACCCGGTGGTGGTAAAGGCCATACAAAAGGAAACCATAGATTTAGATAACCCGGGTACCACGGTTGCCAAAAACTTTGTTATGTCAGCCCCCAGTGGGAGTGCAGTGGTGTCGCCATTAACCACTATGGTTGATTTCAAAATGCGTCAAGAGGGGATCAGTGAAGAAGCGGCCAAATCAGATATCGCCCAGATGTTCGGGATAGAGCCGGATCTGATAGACAGTGACTATCAAGATGCCGCGACCACGGGGGCAACTGTGGCGGTAAAATTGGTTCAGCAGTCGGCAAAGTCCATTGTAACGGCAGGTGTGTTGCCGGAGAGTGAAACTGAACTCGATGAAAATACGCTTGGTGGTATGGTTGAGCAAGCGATGGAGGAGGGGAGTCAAGTTGGTCAGGTGTTGATTGATGATCGAGGTGAGAACATTGCTGAAGATTATGATTTTGACCGGGTCGTTAGCGAAGAGAAAGCGGTAGAGGCAGATACCGACAAGGACGGTGTGGCAGATTCTGAAGATGATTTTCCTGAAAACCCGCTAGAGTGGCGTGATGTGGACGGTGATGGCCACGGTGATAACCTGGCTGATAAGTTCCCCACCAATAAGGATGAGTGGGAGGATAGCGACGGTGATGGTTATGGCGATAACTTAGCCGATCAGTTTCCTGACGATAAAACCGAATGGTCAGACTTTGACAAGGATGATATTGGTGATAACAGCGATCCCGACGATGACAATGATGATGTCAACGATGAGGATGATGCCTTTCCGTACGACGAAACAGAGTGGATAGATACGGATGGCGATACAATTGGGAATAACGCCGATACCGATGATGATGGCGATAAAGTCGATGATATCGACGATAAATTTCCGTTAGATGCCAGTGAATGGGCAGACAGTGATTCGGATTCTGTGGGGGATAATAGTGATCAGTACCCCAATGATCCTGACAAGTCAGTTGCCGATGTTGTAATTCAATATGCTTATCGCTCACCAATGTTCGTCGATATTCTGATGGATGTTAAAACATTGGACGTTGCACAAGACATTACAATCGAAACGCTGAATGATGCCAGTATCCGCCGCACTGAAAATACTGTTTATACCGTGCCCGACACGGAAGTCATCTTCGGCGAATGGGAAAGCCATGCCCTGTATAAAGATGATGGTACTTTCGAGCGAAGCAGCTTTGGGTATTATGACTATAATCTGGATGGCTATATCCAGTATGAAAGCCAATGGTTGGATATCGGTACATACACCCAAGGTCACGAGCGCTTCTGGCGCTATATTGATGAATCGGATGCTGCCCTTGAGGGGGGAAGTAACGGCACTGGCAGAGAATTTGATGAGATCGATATAGCCTCGCAAATTGCCAATGAGGATCTGAGCGGTGTTGATGCTATACAATACCTTACCATCGATTCTCGCAGTGAAGACGCGGTGACAACCACCACCACGAGGATCAAGCAGTACGTCATAGATGGTTGGACATTCGGAGATAGCGAAGGTGAGCTGAACTACAGCGCACAAGCGACAGCATCCATTGCCGATGGCGTTGTCGTTGACTATTACGATACTCGTGACTGGCAAGCAGACGGGATAGTTAACACTGCAATTGGCTTTGCCAAGCAAAACGATCAGCAATATACCTTCAGTTACTTCAGGCCGGTCTGGGCCGCACCGGAACAGCCATATTTTGAAGAATATGCCCAATATAGCTATATCAAAGATAAAGCCGATGTATTGGGTAATTACTGGTATGAAGTGACAACTGAATACGATGAGCAGGCAAAAACAAGATCTGTGACAGGTCAACGGTTCATCTTATCAAATACCGATAGTAAGCTCGTTGATGAAGCCTATCCGCAAGGTATGCTATTTAATGGCTATCATGCAGTAAGAACTGACCGTTCCGAGTCGGAATATACCGAAGCGGTCAACTGGAGCCACTTACCCATCTCCGATGGCTACTTCGCCTCTCCTGAGGGTAATTTTACAGTCAAAGAGATCGATGTTGGCCAGGACTACAAAGTATTCACCAAGCATGAGAATGGGTTATGGGTTGGCCAGCGCTTTGCCGAGTGGGGTTCACAGTTGGTTACCGATCTTGCGCAAGAGATTGAGTCGTTAAGAAGCAGCGGCTATGCCCTTGATGAGATAGACGCCAGCCTGCTGCCAGGGTTGAGCGACTACAACGGTATGCTGTTGGGTGAATCATTCCAATACGACGAGTCGGGTGAGGCAAGGCAGTGGTACGTCGTAACCAATAATGACTTGTTCACGCCCCTTCAAGACGGGGAGTATCAGTTGGTTCCGTTACAACTTACTCATAATGGGATCAAGCCTAACTGGCGAGTCAATGATAGCCAGAGCGGCACCATAGTGATTTCTGTCCCGCATACCGATAATCCTTGGAATTGGTACGATGCCTATTGGCGCTTAATGCTCAATGCTGATGAAGTCGAGCCACTGACGGGGGCATGGAAGAACTGGCTCGGGGAGTTTTATCTCAGCGAGGAGGAAGCCCAGGCTGCCATCATCCAACACGGCCGGATGTGTAATCTAGGCAATACCGAATGGGATGGCGGAATACCGATTGGTGAGCCGCAGTATACTGATTATGCAGCGTTACTGGAGGCGTGTTATTACCTGCAGGTCACTGAACAGGAAATAGTAGGTCAGTCGTACTACTTGTTTAACGGACAGGAGCTGCAGCAATGGCACTTCTATGACCAAGGTAAAGGGGAAACTGTATTTGCCGATGGTAGCTCTGCCAGCTTTGATTGGAGTGTCAATAATGATGGAGTCATTAAGGTTGATTATGAGTGGGGTCCGGTGGATTACTTCGCTTTTACCGGCCGTGATGAACAGCATATTGGCGTTAAAGTCTATAGTCAGTGGAATGACTTCGGAGAAGATAGGTTTAATATCTGGGCGGCACGGGTAACGACTTACCCACCCATGATAACCAGTTGTCCGTTAGATCAGGATAATGCGAGCTACGATGACTTTTATCAGGCAATTGCAGCGTGCGGCGGATATAACCCGATTGAAGGTGATTTCGAAAATACGCTTGCCGGAGAAACGTTTGTACGCGTCAGAAGCGATGGCGATACTCGTGCGTATCAGTTCCATGAAAATGGTCAATACAACTTGATACGAGCCGGTGATTGGCGCTCGCAAGAGGGAACGCTGTGGGAAGTTACTCCTGAAGGCTTCTTGAAAATAATGCCCGATGTGAATACCCAGAATGAGTTCATGTTACTGGCCCATCAGCAGTTCTATGACGACCAAAGTAGCTTTGTCGTGTACGAGCAATACACTGATGGTGCACAAAATCATAGTGATATATGGAGCTTTGTTTTCCGAGAGTATGAACAAAACCAGCCTCTATCTGTATGCAATACCGGTAACACCCCATGGAATGATGAGCTGGATCAACCCGCAGGCTATGCTGATGTACAGGCATACCAAGCGAGTGTTCAGCAATGTCAGGTCTTGACGGATAACCGGGCGCTGAAATTCACCGAAGATATGTTGGTAGGTAAAGAGGGCGATCAGCAAACAACTTGGCGTATCACAACGGATGGAGATGGAGAAAATATCCGCTTCAATCCAAATCGAACTGGTGCGTTTGTCGATCCAGAAGATGGCGAGTTTCCATTTGATTGGCAACTAGTCGACGGTCAGGTTCACTTGACGATTACTCACCCTGATTATATTGGCTCTTCTGAGATAATATCGATCACCGAGTCCGATGGTATCCAGTTTGTGCTCAAGTCGTTCTGGATAGATACCTCTGGCGAATGGGCTAACCCAGCCCCAGAGGAAGAAGAAGGTGAAATATGGGGATATATCATAGAGTTAGTTGATAAACAGTAGACAAATGGGAGCCTCCAGGCTCCCATTTTTAATTTGTAGGCTAATTTAAGCAGCGACTTCTTTGGATGGTGACTTGAAGATATTGAACACCGCTTTTACCGTGTAATACCCGCAGAGGGCGGTGAAGGAAATGGCTCCCACTGATTCGCCGAATTGCTCCGAAGCACCGATGAAATTGAATATATCTCCACCGAAATCTCTGACATGATCCAAAGCCCACTTGTATACCAGGTATAGCTTTGTGAGAGTAATAAAGACTAAATAAGCTTTACCATAGGGAGTGGTTAGGAAATACTTAACTTTATTCCAAAAACTTTTCACTTTTACTTTCAACCTCGTTACTTATTGGACGAGTAGAAGTGTAGATAAAATGAACGGTTGGAATTTACCACTTTGCGCCATAGGGGTTAATCGGGTGATTTGCCCGTCGGTGTTGTGATTTCTTCAAACGAAGCGACCTGATTTTTTCCATGCCGCTTGGCAAAAGTGAGGGCCTGATCCGCTTGGTGTAAGGCCAATGTTGGTGATGTCATGTCACCAAGTAAGGTATTGACCCCAATGCTAATTGTAAAATTTACGGTGCTATCAGCCGTTGATACATCGAGTTGGCTTACCCGCCACCGTAAGCGCTCTGCTAATAAGAGGGCGAACTCATGGGAGGTATGAGGCAGCAGGATGATAAACTCTTCGCCGCCCCATCGACCGATAAAATCCGATTGACGGATACTGGATTTACAGCATTGTGAAAATATTCTAATGACATCGTCACCGGTCTGGTGGCCATATGTATCATTAATCAGCTTGAAATCATCAATATCGATGTAGAGACAAGAAATAGGATAACTGTGTCTCTGGGCCTTCGCTATTTCATTACTCAGTATGATCTCAAAGCGGTTTCTGTTGGTGAGGCCTGACAGCGAGTCAACCGAGGCTTGCTGCTCGAGTTGATAAAAGTCGTTGTACTTTTCAGTAATGTCAATAATAGCTAACTGGATTGCTATTTCGCCTTCCCATTGAACAATCGATTCGGCAACGAGGACATGGGCGACTTTGCCGGAGGGTTTGGTAACTTTGAATGTCTGAACTCTTGGTCGCTCTACACCTTTGATCAAACGGTGATGGTGGGCGAGTGCTTGCTCCGGATTGACATCGACAAGCAAACTTAACAGGTTGGGAAGTGATAATTTGGCTGGGATCTTACTCAATCCAATGATGTTGCAAAGATTCTGATCCACATGAAGCACCTTGAATTCATCATGGATTAAAATGCCAAAATCAGAGGCAAAGGTATTATCAGGATCAAGCTGTATCTGTGGGAATTCAATCATTTAAATTATTACTACCGAATACATCCATGGTATGACCCAAATCGGTCAGCTACTGCGTCGATAAAAGCACTAACAAGAATAATATGTGACATTGATTCCAGAATTTCAAGCTAAATTACATTTTATAAGCAAGTAAATTCAGATAATCAGAGCTTTATCATCATTTCTAGCATGATATTCTGCGTGGCTGCAGAACAGTGCTTTGTGGCGTGGATTGATAAGAATACAACGTACTTTATTACTTAAAATGTTGGTTTTTATCCATTTACCAATTGTATGATTACAATGAGGTTGTAATGAGTCAGCAAAGTCAATTACCTGCAAAAAATACGGCATTAGAGTCAGATGATCGAAACACAGCGATAAAAGAAGCCATAACCTCTAAAAATAAAACGAAAGCAGCGGACCCTCGCCGAGCGACATTAATGGCATTACTAATTTGCATGGGTTTATTTGTTTTTTACCTGATTTGCGACAGGGTGATTCCCACAACCGATATGGCTAGGGTAAGGGCGAACGTTGTCCCTCTCGCGCCATTGGTGAGTGGCCCAGTTACTAACGTGCATGTCCAACCCAATGATATCGTTCGCGCAGGTCAGCCTCTTATAGAAATAGACAAAACGGATTATGTGATTGCCCTCAAGCAAGCCGAGGAAAACCTCGAAAAAGCGGGCAAGCAAGTCGGTGTACAAACTGCGACGGTTGAGTCGGCGCAAGCGCAATTGAGTGATGCTATGGCAAACCATGAAAATGTTCGCCGTCAGGCAAAGCGAGTTTTTTCGATGGTGGACAAAGGCATCGTCACCCAAGCCGATGCGGATAAGACTCATGCAGCTTTAGCCCAGGCGAAAGCACGTGTTGAACAAGCCAAGGCCTCTGTTGAGCAAGCAAAAGAGCAACTTGGTGCACAAGGTAATGAAAATACAGAAATACAGGCTGCGTTGCTTGCATTGCAAAAGGCACAGTTGGATGTAGAGCGAACCATTATCCGTGCTCCGTCTCAAGGGGTGGTCACTAACTTTAGGCTTGATGAAGGCATTTTTGCGAATAAAGGCCAGCCACTGATGACGTTTGTTGCTGGTGGCGATAGTTGGGTTGAAGCCTATTATCGCGAGAACAGCCTTGGCAACATTAAGCCCGGCAATAAAGTGGAAATCGCCCTTGACAATGTGCCGGGCGAGGTGTTTTTAGGTGAAGTTACCAGTATTGATTATGGTGTTGAGTGGGGACAGGCTCAGCAAGCAGGCCAACTAGCAACCGTGGCGCATCAGTCAGGCTGGCTGCGCCAAACCCAGCGTTTTCCCGTGATGATCCGTTTCGACCAACCGATACCCAAAGGTAGCCTTCGAGTCGGTGGGCAGGCTGATATCATGACGTATACCGAACAAGACTCAGTCATGAATCTGTTCGGCATGGTTTGGATACGAGTGATCTCTTGGTTCTCGTATATTCGTTAAAATTGCTGGGGGCGGAAAAATGCACACGGAACAAAGTCAAAAGATACTTCGTTACGTCGTTGGTGTGATGTTATCGCTGATCATTGCCTATGGTTTGAACTGGCCGCTAGCCTATGTGATGCCTGTGTTCGTTGCCAAACTGCTGGTCGATAAGCCCATTGCAGATAAGCGGGTGATGACTGAGCTGGGTTTATCGATGGTGGCTACTGTTCTGATTGCCCTGATGGTAACCAATGGGCTAGTCCAATATCCCCTTATTATGTTGGTGCTTATTGGGCTGATGATGCTATGGGCATATTTTCTTTTTCAGAACCCGAATTGGAACTTCTTTGCAACGATGCTGATGATTGCAGCACTACTATTGCCGTATTTGGGCCTTATGCAGCCGGTGATTGCCTTGGAGGCAGGAAAAGCGTTGATGCTGGCTGGGGGGGGGGCTGTTGCTGTTTATGGTATTATGCATTGGTTATTTCCTGCGCAGGGGGGCGAAATACCGAATGTAGTCACCAAATCCGCACAAGAGGAACGCCAAGCGCAGCAGGTGAGGTTACAGGAATCATACAAGGCACTGTTGATTAGTTTTCCTGTTATTGCTTTTTGCTACTTTTGTCAGCTGACAGGAGCTATTTTGACAATGATCTTTATTGGTATCTTGTCACTGCAGCTGACCGCTGCAAAGAGCGTAAAACTAAGTCTGTTTTTGCTTGTAACTAATATTGTTGGCGGATTGCTGGCCATTATGGCTTATGAGCTGCTGGTGACTGCACCGTGGTTTCCCTTCCTGGTTGCGATGATGGCCTGTTTTACCCTGATTTTCGCAGTGAAGATTTTTTGCCAGCCCGAGAAAGCGCCAATCTATGCCAGTATATTCTCGGCTTTGTTGGTTATATTTGGCGCCGTTGTTGCCAGTGATAGCAAATTGATTGATATGAACTTTTATACTCGAATCTGGCAGCTTATTTTAACCAGCGGTTACATGATCGTGGTGGCCACTTTTATTGAAAAGTGGCAATCAGCATCCTGTACAGGCGCGAAGCAACCTGCGCCGGTATTGCTAACCTAGCGGACAAATTTCTTGCGGTAGTCTTTTGGGGGAAATCCAGTCAGCTTTCTAAAAGCCCGTGAAAAGTGGGCGATATCTGCATAACCAAGCTCAACTGCTATATCTGTCAGGGAGAAGTCTTTTTCTTCCATTAGCCTACAGGCAGTGGCTAGCATGATATTCTCCCTAATATGCTTGAAACTGGTATGCTCCTGCGAAAGCCTGCGCTGCAGGGTTCGCGGAGTTGTTCCTAAAATCTTTGCTGCTTCAGTGATGGTCATTGATTGTTTGCACAAGTATGGGGAGAGTGCGAGATAAATAGATTCAATATAGGTAATCGTTTTAGGTGAATTGCTCGAGGAAGAAGAGACAGCAAAGCTAGCTGCTGAGTGGTAGGGTAAATTGAGTATTTCATTGCTAAGAGCAACCGCGCCAATTTTCCTTTTGGTGAAAAATTTGGTTTCCTTGCACTTCAGTATTTGTGCAAGCTTATCCGCAGCATCTGATTGCATGGCAATGTATGTCGGGGACCATGGCTGTTTAGTCGTGTGCCGAATAAACTCGACAAGAAACAGGATGGCAAAGATTTCCGACCAGACATAACCTTCGGTTTCCTCGATCGGTTTGTAGCGGCAGAGCCATGGTGTATCGTTAAAATTTTCTATGCTTAATTGGGTACTTGGGGATTCATGTAGCACCGCTGTTTTCATTTGCTCAATGGCTTCGCCAATACTTTTGGGATTATCCAGATGTGAAAGTAATTTAGGAATAAAATACTCCCGAATGGAAGTACGCAGAAGTTCACCGTAAAACTCTGGCTCAGCCCGCTCCGCCATCATACCCATGAGATTTCGTATAGGAGCCTCTGGCAGATATTCATGTTTATGTTGCATGATATCATCAGGTATACCCGCTGCACTCAGTAATGGATAAATATCTTTTTCAAAATGCTTAATTAAAGCAATAATCGTACTGGCATTGACAGTTTTTACTAGTGGTACCAACTGACCTTGTTGCATTGCTATACCTGTATATTTCCACTGTTTGTATAATTATAACGGTTTCGGCTAATTGGAATAAAGCTTTCTTCTGATAAAATTATAATTATCACATTAGAGCTGTTCAACGGACTTCATTGCTTTGTGTTGAAGGAATAATATGCTGCTGTTTTTTTGGGGTACACAGGCATACAAAACCGTACATCGTCAGTGTTGAGTTGGCATATCGAGGGCTCTACTCTTTACCATAAAGAACGCTGTTTTATTGGTGTGTGTAATGAGTTTAATTCAAGATGCTTTCAGTACTTATAAAGTCACCTGCCGCAACAAACCTAAGTCTATAGCGAAATATATATTACGTGGGGTGATTCACCGTAAATCATTGAAATTATTAAATGATAACTTTAAGTGTGGTGAAAGAAAGGTCGTTTTTCGAAATCAACCCGAGTTTGCGCTCAAGGCGATGCGGCCATATCTCAGAGCTGGTTTGAGTCGCATGATGGCTGTCAAAGCCGTGGTTAACCATCATGAATGGCTCGATAGTCATATCAACCTAACCGCTCGGCAGATGATTTATCAGCATGGCTTGACTTTGCACAGCTTCGATATCGGTGAAGAGACCTTTATGATTAAGTTTTTGTTCCTTGATAGTTATAGACGTGAAGGCGAGCTGACATTGGCACTTTGTGATAATACGGGAAATAAACGTTACGTAATTACCTTTACTGTACATGAAGGTAGTGCTTATATTGGCGGAGTGCAGGGAAGTGTTGATAACGATAATTTCAGCAGAAGGTTCACAAAAACAGTTTATGGTATTCGTCCTAAAGCCTTTGTGGTTGAGGCGCTAAGAATAGTGTTGAACTATTTTAATATTAATAATCTTTATGCCGTGAAAAACTCAGCTCATGTATATACCGATACAAGATATAAGAAAAAGCTAAATTTCAATTATGATCAGCTGTGGCGAGAGCAAAGAGGGGTAGAATTTAATGATTGGTATTATCATTTGCCTTTAATTAGTGAAAGAAAAGATATTGAGTTGATTAAGAGGCCGAAGCGGAAAATGTACAGAGAAAGATATACTTGGTTGGATAAGCTTGATCATGATTTAGCTGAAGAGTTAGCCAAAATCTCTATATGCTAAGATTATAGAAATCCGGGTCTATATGCCTGGTTTTCTAAATGCCTGTAACCTTTAAATTGCAAATGTATTTTGCAACTTAAAGGTTTATTTATGGCTTTTTGTGAATGATTAAAAATTAAATTAGCAATTAGGTGGTGCTTTCTAAATTACTGTCTTTTTAGGAAGGCTTCAAAAGATCGTTGTGCTTGATCAAGCTCAGCCATTAAACATTCAATATCGGCATGATTTCCTGTTTTAATTGCTTGATAAAGCTTGTTTCTACAATCAATGAGGTTGTCTCTGGCCGTTTTGTGTGAAAAAAGGCTACGTAAACTTTCCGCTTGATCCATAATTCTACCTCATTTAAACAACATGTTTAGATCAGTACGTCTGCGGATACCAAAATGCCATGGAAGCTAATTATTACCTTAATTATGAAAAAGATAGCATATCTAAGGCGTGTTGTACGGTTGCGGGTGTGACGAGGTTCACGGTTTTTGCGATGGTAATGCTAGATAAGCATGAAATTTGATTTTGTTTGTATAAATATCGACGGTGCGTAGATGAGTTGATTGGGTTGTTGGTTGGGGCGTCAATGAGACGGTGCCGTTATACGTTGTCATAAGCCACCAAACGCTAATTTTGGTGGCATAGGCGATTTATTCACTATTTAGTGAACGGGGCCTTTGGGGCCTAAACGTACAAGGTCTTTGCCGTTTTCATAGACGTCTTCTGTTACCCAGCGCCCCAACAGCAGTTGATGATTATCATCTAGTACTGCAATAAAACGACGGCCATCAGCATTGTTGGTAGCCAGGGCAACACCTGCAACATTGGTTAGGCCTAATCCACCGTTTTCAACGGCCAGCAGAAATGCCTCCAGTTCTTCGAGGCTTGAGATAACATCATTTTCGTTGATCATAATACTTCATCTTTTTGTGTTGTTGCTCCTCTTCGCTAAGACAAAGGTATACTGCCATTTGCCTTTGGAACAACTTGTTCGAGGAATGCCTCAACAGAGTATGGCTGCTAGAGGACGTGAATGCATTTTACAGAAGATAATGGGTAATTTAAATTTCGATTGATTTGGTTGTCTAAAATTGAACCGCCACCTTCGGGAGGGTGTCAGCCCATTCACTCCGTCGTTGAAGCTTTTTGAAAGGGACTGCCATTCCTGCAAACCTTCGCCTTGGATTGAAGGCGCTGACAACCCTCTGAATCCTGCACCTTGAAGTAACGTGGGTATATGCACTTGCTGCATAGAAAAAATCCGGTACATTAAAGCATTAGATTTACATCATGGAATATGCAGGAGCCTAACAGTAATGGAAAGCAAAACGTATGCAGTCATCGGCACAGGAGCTATCGGTGGTTATTATGGCGCTAGATTACACCACGGGGGCTTTGATGTTCATTTTTTGCTAAACAGTGATTATCAGCAAGTTCGCCAACAAGGTTTGAAGGTCGATTCCCATTTCGGCGATTTTTCCATTGCTGCTGATAGGATAAATGCTTACAACGTGACCAACGAGATGCCCAAAGCTGATGTTGTCTTAGTCGCTCTGAAGACGACCCAGAATGATTTACTTGAGGCTTTAATCCGTCCTTTGCTCAAATCAGATACGCTTGTTCTCTTGCTGCAAAATGGTATTGGCGCAGAGCAGGCACTCAGTAACCAACTTGAACTGGAATATACTGCCGGAGGGTTGTGTTTTATTTGTTCCAACAAAGTTGGACCTGGGCACATCCACCATATTGATTATGGTCGGTTGACTTTGGGGGTATATGGGGAGTCTGGAATATCAGCCTTGACCAGCGTTGCTGATGATTTTAAGCACTGTGGTGTAGAGGTAGACATAGAACACAGTATCCTCGATGCTCGATGGAAAAAATTATTGTGGAATGTGCCCTTTAATGGCTTGTCAGCTGTGCTGGATGCCGATACGGCTCAGATCATGGCTTGCCGTGAAACGGTCGCCCTGGCCAAAGCGATAATGTTGGAAGTGGGCCTTGTCGCAAAAGCGACAGGATCGTCGATTGATCCAAGTCTGATTGAAACCATGCTCAATAATACAGCCAAGATGAAGCCATATTTGACCAGTATGCTGCTTGATCGGCGTAACGGCCGTGAAATGGAATTACAGTATATGTACAGCAATGTTTTGGATATTGCTCGGCAACAGGGGGTTGAAATGCCAAAAACGGAAGCATTATACCAGCAGCTCTGTTTCCTCAATCGACAAATCACCAAATAGTGTTCTATTCTACTGTTGCTACCCGATTCATAGTTCTAGTTACTTGGGGATATTGATTCGGACTGGTAGACTGCGAATCCACTTTTTCTACCGTAACAGTTAATGCCCATGACTTTTGCATCATTGCAATTAAACAAGATGGTGTTGAGCGCTCTGCCAGACCAATTGACGACACCGACCGATATACAGCGTTTAGCTATTCCTGCCGTAATTAAAGGCAAAGATGTGCTGGCGTTAGCACACACGGGAAGTGGCAAAACCTACGCCTTTGGTTTACCGATGCTGCACAAGGTTGATGCAGGGCAAAGTACTCTTCAAAGCCTAGTGCTGGTTCCGACTCGTGAGCTGGCTTCACAGGTGACGGCGTCATTGCTCGACGTTGCCAGTCAGCTTGGTATTCGGGTGGCTATGTTATGTGGCGGAGTTGCTCCAGAGGCCCAAAAGGCTGAGCTGGAGCTGGGCGCTCAGATTGTCGTTGCTACACCCGGACGATTACTTGATTTTCTTAATAAAGGCTATGTGTCGCTAAAATCTTTGCAGATATTGGCATTCGATGAAGCCGATCGGCTGCTGGAAATGGGCTTTTGGCCGGACGTACAAAAAATAATCTCTTTTGCCCCGGCTGCGAGACAGACATTATTGTTTTCCGCCACCTTGCCCGAAACACTGGATCAGGCGGCGATGGGACTAATGGATAACCCAGACCGAGTGGCTGCCAGCAAGCAGAATAGTGTGGTTGAAGAAATCCATGAGCAGCTTTACTTGGTCAACAAGGGCAGCAAACCACAAGCACTGATTGCTTTGCTGCAACAAAATGACTGGCCGCAAGTTTTGGTTTTTGTCAGCGAGAAGAGTGCGGCTGACAGTTTAGCTAAAAGGTTGAATAAAAAGGGTATTGACGTTGCTGCCTTGCATGGTGATAAAGAGCAGTCGGAGCGTGAGCAAATCTTGGCCAATTTTAAGGCGCAGCAAACCCGAGTGCTAATCACCACTGATCTGCTTTCTCGCGGTATTCATGTTGATGCGTTGCCTGTAGTGATCAACGCCGATCTTCCTGACAATGCGCCAGTCTATGTGCACCGCGTTGGCAGGACAGCTCGTGCGGGTATGAATGGCCTGGCCATATCACTGGTATGCCATGGTGAAACCGTTGCCTTAAATGCAATTCGCAAACTCACCGGTCGACCGATGGAAACGACTGGGCTGGAAGGGTTTCTGGTGACAGATAAACCGGCCGATTCGACAGTTGGTGGCGAGCGAAAAAGGGCTCCGCGAGATAAAAAAGCCAACCGTCGCAGTCAGGCGAAACGCAGCATTAAGCAGTTTAAGCCCAAGAGAAACCATAGCTAGTACCCAAGTATAGATGAGTGGTTAAATAGTCATCAGGGTATTTCAGGAGACAGGAATGGAACAAATTTATTTTGCCGGCGGTTGCCTATGGGGCGTTCAGGAGTTTATGAAGCACCTACCAGGAGTTATTGCCACAGAGGCCGGGCGGGCTAATGGAACAACCGATACCACCCAAGGTGAATACGATGGGTACGCGGAGTGCGTATTGGTGCAGTTTGATGCCGAGGCCGTGACAGTGAAGCAGCTGATGGCGTATTTTTTTGAGATCATTGACCCATACAGCCTCAACAAACAAGGGGAAGATGTCGGTCTTAAATATCGTACTGGTGTATACAGTAGCGACTCGTTGCATCTCGCCCAGGCTCGGGAGTATATCGACTCTCGCAAAGATAAACCGCGCATTGTGGTTGAAGTGATGCCTCTGACCAACTACGTCAAAAGCGATGAAGAACACCAGGACCGGTTGTCACGCTTTCCAAATGACTATTGCCACCTTCCGTTGGGCTTACTGCACAAATATAAGAAACCAAACTGAGGGTGATTGATGGTTTTAAGTTGTTGAGCGACTGATTTTAAATAAAAGCCCGAGTTAACCTGGTTGACTCGGGCTTATCGCTTATCGCGATTACTCGCAAAGATCTAATTCGTTATGGATTAGCACCACACATTGAGAAGCAAAGATCATTTTTGGCCCGAGGCTGAGTTTTTGGGTGCCGAGGCGTTCCAAGCTTTTAAATGTCTTCTTCGGCATCGGAATGTGGTCAGTAAGCAAGAAACAGGAGTTGCCGCTGAATGCTTGTTCGCGGATTGATGTGCCTTTCTTGTCCATCATGTAAAGCTGATAATCTTCAGCAAGCTCTTTCACCAGCTTTTCGAAGCTTAGTGTGCGAACAGTAATGCCCGGTTCGACCTGACGCTCTTGCTCTTTGGTCATTCCGACTGATGCATCGAGCGCTTTGGCAACTTTTTTCAATAGTGCCTGCTCATGAAAACCTCCGATATTGGTCATTTCATTCGCTACAAAAGTTACCGTACGGGAGTAGTCCTGGGTACTCTCCAGTACCAGGTGAACGATCACGTCTTCACGGTGCGACTGCGCCACAAAGATCGAATTCATCAGAGTGTGGGCCAAAATTTCGGTGTGAGCTTCTTGGCCAACTGAAGCCAGTAGTTGCTGGCTGTCGGTAGGAGCGGATCGGGCTCGTAATACAAAGGCGCGCATTGAAGAATGTCCTACAGAAAAAATACTTTTGAATCAGTGTTCTGATAATCAGTCGAGAACTCTCGGCAATCAGAGGAGAAAGATTATCGCACCTTTACTGTGAGATGTAACTGAAATAATGCTTGTGAGCAACGAGATGGGTTGTAACTGATGATAAAAAGGCCGCTTGACTCGAGACGCTAATCCTTTCGCTCTGAACACCAGCAGACTGGAACAGAGGATGGTCCACCGCACTTCAGTTTTATTACGTTATTTTTAGGGAAAAAGAGGTGTGTATATGTCAAAATGCACCGTCTCCACCAAGAAACCTGGAATGTGATGAACTATCAAGCTGCTATTTTCGATATGGATGGTTTGCTTCTCGATACGGAACGCGTATGTATGCGTATCTTTAAAGAAGCATGCGAAGTGCAAAATCTTCCATTCCATGAAGATGTCTACCTCTCTATCATCGGCCGTAATGCGGCGGGAATCGAGGTGATTTTCCGCAAAGCCTATGGCGATGATTTAGACCGCCTGCATGAGGAATGGCGTACTCGCTACAACGGCGTGGTTAAGCACCAAGCCATTCCAGTTAAAGAGGGCGTGGTAGAGCTATTGGAGTGGCTTAAAGAACAGGGAACGCCTATCGCGATTGCTACTTCAACAGCCAAAGATGTGGCTAAGAAAAAAATAGAGCTGGCGGGTATCGACAAGTATTTTGATAACCTGACCACGGGTTGTGAGGTTGCCAATGGCAAGCCTCATCCTGAGATCTACCAGTTGGCAGCAAGCCGATTAAATGTTGAACCACAGTACTGCCTGGCGTTCGAAGATTCAAACAACGGTGTCAGGGCTGCAGTTGCCGCTAAAATGATGACCTACCAGATCCCTGACTTGGTACAGCCTTGTAATGAAGTTCGCCAGTTTGGTCATGCAATTTTACCTTCACTTCATGACGTACTTGCCCAGCTGAAAACGGCATAATCCTAAAAAGCCTCTTTTAACAGAGGCTTTTTAGTTTATAGCTTGCAGGTATTGTTGTTAGCTCTTTATCAAAACGCTTCAACGATACAGATTGGTGCATCAATATTGTATTGGTGTCCAGTTGGTTCGACTTCTCCTGTTATTCTGTTACGCCTAAAACTAACTATGTTGTCAGAGAATAAATTGGTTACGATTAACCAAGTCCCGTCAGAAGATAGAATAAAGTCTCTAGGATGATCCCCTAAACAATCAAATGCATTGAGCCTTGAAGGAGTGTCACCTGAGACGTTAAAAATACTGATCAGGTTTTGAGACCTGCAAGATACATAAATAAACTTTTCATCAGGCGAAAGGCGAATTGCGGAGGCTGCTTCACCATTTGCCTTATCAGTCAATAATTCACATTCATAAGAAATATCCCAAAGGCCATTATTTTGGGTCAGTACTATGAGGGTTTCGGATAGCTCACATACTACGTATGCGCGTGTTTCACTCTTGTTAAAAACAAGGTGGCGGGGCCCAGAGCCAGCGGGCATGATGACACTCTGCTTATGGGTAAAACTTTGTGGTTCTTCGCTGTTTTCATAGTGATAAAAATGGACTCTGTCTGTTCCAAGATCGACAAAAACCAAATGGTTTGACTGTTGTAAAAATGTGACTTGATGCGCGTGGGGTGATTGTTGGCGTTCGGTATGAGAGCCGTGGCCTTGCTCAAAAAGTTCTGTAATTAATTGTATCGGTCTACCAGCCTCATCAAGTTGGTAGACTGACACATTGCCTGAACCATAATTCGCAACGGCGAGGTGAGGAGCTTTTACATCAATGTGACAAGGGTAATCTCCTGCAATAGGTAGGTAGATATTACCCATACTTGAATTGAAGTAGAGCGCGGCACCTTCTTGTTGCGGTATTTCACTAAAACTATAGATACCATGTTCTGAAACGGCGAGATAGGTAGGGTTACGCAGAGATGCTAAATCTTCCTGTCGAAATAGCCTTCCGGTATTAGGGTCTAATGTGATATGTGCTATACCATTACTGGTGCTTGGTTTATCAGTATAGCTCCCAACATAAAAGTGCAGATGATTGTCAGTTGTCATAAATAGCCTTGATATTATTAAAGAAACCTTTATATACCATGCCTTTTGGCCTTGAGGTCGGCAATAATTTCAAGGGGGCAATAACTTGAATTGTGAGGCAGTTGACTAGTTTGTCTGTAATTGAAATGTGTAGCTTGCAATTGATAACCCGTATTTGTTATTAGCAGTATTCACCGATATTGTTGTCTAGAGCACAATAAATGAATCACCAATAACAACGGTGAATATGATCTTGCTTATGATGTTAAATATGAATATGCATGGCCTTCTAATTATGCATCGAACTTTATCAAGATGATGATGGTCACAATGACCTCCTTGCTGTTAGCCGATTGATCCTGTAAAAGATGTTTCCCCTTACCGCGGCATTCTTTAAAGCAGAGAAGGTATTATGAAATCAAAGATGTACTCAACGTTCGCTAGCCAATATGACGAAGTTATTCAAGACAACATCTACAATGCTCACCTAGAGCGACCAACGCTTCAAGCAATGCTGCCAGCACTGAATGATCTTGATGTTCTCGATCTTGGTTGTGGGTCCGGTGTATATGCCGAGTACTTGCTTAAGCAAGGTGCTAAATCAGTTACCTGTATTGATTACGCTGAAGAGATGGTTCAGTTGGTGGCTAGCAAGGTAAAAGAAGCGGGGTTGAGCAGTAAGGTGGTGGCTTATGCGCAAGACCTTTCAAAAGGGCTACCGAAGGAAAAGGATGCGAGTGTCGATTTGGTGATTTCACCATTGATGGTACATTATCTGGAAGATCTTAATCCACTTTTCAGCGATGTTCATCGTGTATTGAGGGCTGGTGGTTATTTTGTCTTTTCAACTCACCATCCGTTTGCGGATTTTGAATGTACGCAAAGTGGAAATTACTTCGAGCGAGAATTGGTGCAAGAAGAGTGGAATACCGTTGGCAAGCCAGTTCAAGTAAGCTTTTATCGTCGATCGCTGACTGAAATCACAAACGCTTTAACCCAGAATGGTTTGGTAATTACCCAGCTTACGGAAGGAGAAGTGTCTGAAAAGGTGAAAGAAATGGATGCCGGTCGTTACGAGTATTTATCGAAAAACCCAAACTTTATTTTCATTAAATGTCATAAGCTTGCTTAATCAATAGCAATAATGCTTGGGCAAAAGGCCGAGATAAGTATCTCGGCCTTATTTTTAGTTGCAGGTGCTGGTTAAGGCTCCGAAAAGGTGCGGACAATCGTCGTAACAATCATATCTATTTTATGCTCAAGTTCATCGCCTTCGGGTAAAGGCATTAGATCAAGGACTTGAGGCCAAAACAGCTGACCTTGTAGTAGGCTGATATAAATACTGGTGATGGTTTGGACATCTTGGGCGAATAACTTTTTCGCTGCGAGTGCTTGCTCGAACCATTGACTCACTGCGTGCGTATGATAAAGGCGCTGGGTAATGGATTTTGCAAGTTCAGGCTGACGGAAAAACTCCATTAGGATAGTTCGCGATAGTTCAATTCCATATACCTGGTAAATATTTTTCAATTCATGTTGTGTAATCAAGCGCAGTTGTTCATCTAGCGATTTATTTTCATCAAACTGATAGTGTTCTTCAACGACTGACTTTTCTCTTATTTCAGTCAGGACCGCTTCAAAAAGTAACTCTTTACTTTCAAAGTGGCGGTAAAGGGTTCGCTTCGACACTTCTGCTGCGGTGCAAATATTGTTCATATTGGCAGCCAAAAAGCCGTTAGCGATAAACTCTTGCTTGGCGGCTGTAATGATGGCCAACCTTTTTTGTTCTGAGCGCGACATCTCTTCAATCCGTGATGGTTTTCATTGATTTTAGCAACGTTTAGTTGCAAGGTAAACTCATGAGTTTACTTTTGGCTAAGGCTGAACTAAAATTCGCCGAATTCGTTGTACAGACTTTGAACGCCCCAGACAGGGGCTGATTTCTTCTTTCCTTTCCCTATTGGAGAATGTTTTGAAAAACATGCACAAAGTATCTGCCGGGTGCTCGTTGAAGACATTGGCGATGGCTGTAGGCCTGGCCATCACAGGTTTATCGTTATTTGGCTGTGGTCAAGAGACTGAGCCAAGCGTTGTGGCGCCTGTTGTGCGGCCAGCACTTACTGAAGTCGTGTCAGTGTCTCGTAGTGATAGCCTTAGCTTTAATGGCGTTGTTCGGGCTGCTGAGCGTGCGGAATTGGCTTTTCGTGTGGGTGGACGGTTGACTGAGCTACTGGTAGGCGAGGGCGAGAGAGTTAAGAAGGGACAGGTTCTAGCTCGGCTAGATTCACGGGATGCCATTACGGCATTGGCTTCAGCAAAGCTAGAGCTAAATAACACAGAAGCAGAATACTTGCGTGCAAAAGCGATCTATGACAAGAGTAAAGCGATATCAAAAAGCCAATTAGATGAGGTTACAACTCGCTATAACTTAGCTAAAAACAGACGTGATGAAGCACAACGCCAATTGGATTACACCCGGATAGAAGCCCCGTTCGATGGCATTATCGGTCGCAGGTACGTTGATAATTTCGTCCAGATGCAAGCTAATAACCCTGTGTTTACCTTACATGATATAGATGATTTGGAAGTCGTGATTCACATACCAGATAGCGTGATGCTATCGAGTGTCAGTGGCACGGAGGCAAAAGCTGAAATCAATGCCATTCCGAACCATCTATTTGATCTGTCATTGAAAACATTTGCAACCCAAGCCGATCCTGTCAGCCAAACCTATCCTGTTGTGTTGGGGTTCAAGGATATCCAAGGTTATCGGGTGTTGCCTGGGATGGCGGTGAAAGTGCTTCCAGTAGAAACCGGTGCGGTAAGTCAAAACTTCACCATCACCGTACCTTTAGTTGCTGTTGTACCAGACAACCAAGGCAAGCAGTACGTATGGGTCGTGGCAGCAGATAATACCGTGAGTAAACGCTACGTTGAAGTGGGGACATTAAGTCGCGACCGAGTGGAGATCATCAATAACCTGAAAACAGGTGAACAAGTGGTTATCGCCGGTGTTTCTAGCTTACATGATGGCATGAAAGTCCGCCCGATGGTTGACGATAGCATTGAGGCCAAATAATGGATATTGCTCGTTACACGCTGGCCAAGCGTACCAGTGTTTGGGTTCTTATTGGCCTGATACTGCTGGGTGGCTATATCAGCTACCTGAAGCTAGGCCGCTTTGAAGACCCTGAATTTATTATTCGTCAAGCTGTCATCAATACTGCTTATTCTGGTGCGACGGCACAAGAAGTCGCCGACGAAGTGACAGATGTTATTGAAGGGGCGGTTCAGTCTTTGCAGGAGCTGAAGGAAGTGAAGTCAGTTTCCAAGCAGGGTATGTCTGAAGTGACGGTCGAAATAAAGCTTGAGTTCGCCAAAACCGGCGCTGAGTTACAGCAAGTTTGGGACAAATTACGTCGTAAGGTCGCTGATGCACAGCGGTTGTTACCACCTGGCGCAGGGCCTTCGATTGTTAATGACGACTTTGCTGATGTATACGCATTGTTTTTTGCGGTTACGGGAGATGGCTTTAGTGACAAGCAACTCCAAGATTATGTGGATGGTTTACGTCGTGAAATGGTGCTGGTTCCGGGTGTAGCCAAAACAGCAACATTGGCGGAACGTCAGCAAACGATTTTCGTTGAGATCTCGAGAGAGCGGCTGGCATCCTTTGGCGTGTCGGCAGAGCAAGTGTTCCAAGTGTTGCAAAAGCAAAACTTAGTGACGGTTGCTGGCGCTATCGAGACACAAGACATGCGTATTCCGGTCGTACCTGTTTCCAATATCCGCTCTTTTGATGATTTGCGTAACTTGCAGATTGGTGTTGGCCAGCACAATACCGTAATGCGCCTTGGTGATATTGCCAGCGTTACCCGTGGCTACCAAGAGCCGGCCAGCATGTTGATGCGTTACAACGGTCAACGGGCGGTGGGTTTTGGTATCTCAAACGTCACCGGCGGCAACGTCGTTGATATGGGGGATGCCGTAAAGGCACGCTTGGCTGAACTTGAAGGCCAACGCCCCTTGGGGATGGAGCTCCACATCATCTCAATGCAGTCTGATTCGGTAAGGGATTCAGTTGCAAACTTCATTGATAACTTAATTGCTGCGGTTGTGATTGTTTTCGTGGTTCTGTTGCTGTTTATGGGGGTGCGATCAGGCTTGATCATTGGCTTTGTGCTATTGCTCACTGTTGCCGGTACGCTGTGCATTATGTTTATCGAAGACATCGCAATGCAGCGCATCTCCCTGGGGGCGTTGATCATTGCTTTGGGTATGCTGGTGGACAATGCCATTGTGGTGACCGATGGTATCTTGGTTCGGTTGCAGCAAGAGCCTGAACAAGACAAAGAAACCATAGTGGCAGAAGTTGTGGATGCAACAAAATGGCCATTGCTGGGGGGAACCGCAGTGGGTATTTTTGCTTTCAGTGCCATCGGCCTTTCCCCTTCCGATATGGGCGAATATGCAGGCTCGCTGTTTTGGGTCATCCTTTATTCCATGTTTTTGAGCTGGGTGTTTGCTGTTACTGTCACCCCGATGCTTTGCTACGACTTCTTGAAAGTCAAAGCCGTTAAGGGGCAGGCTAACGTTAGCCCGCTGATGGCTATGTACAAAGCGGTGCTGGTTTGGGTTTTGCAGCATCGTCTCGCGACAGTACTCATGCTTGTTGCTTTGTTGGCGATGGCGGTTTACAGCTTGCGATATGTTCCGCCCGGTTTTATGCCTGAATCACAACGGCCGCAGTTTGTCGTGGATGTGTATCTTCCTCAGGGCTCCGATATTCATCGTACTGAGAAGCTTGTTGCGAAAATCGAATCAGACGTGAAAGCCAAGGAAGGGGTGACGAATATTACGAGTTTCATCGGCGGTGGCGGCCTTCGTTTTATGCTGACTTACGCCCCGGAAGCACGGAATAGCAGTTACGGGCAGTTGCTGATTGACATTGATGACTATAAAAAGATTGCGCCCCTGTTGGTTGAGTTGCAGGATGAGCTGTCGGCTAAGTACCCGGATGCCTCGATTAAAGTGTGGAAGTTCATGCTGGGCCGAGGTGGTGGCAAAAAAATCGAAGCTGGTTTCAAAGGTCCAGACAGCCATGTATTGCGCCAACTTGCCGAGCAGGCCAAGGACATCATGTACGCGGATACTAACCTTATCGCGATACAAGATGACTGGCGTCAACAGGTGCCTGTGTTGAGTCCGGTCTATTCGCCGGAAAAAGCCCAACGTTTTGGCTTGACCACCCAGGAGATTAATCAGGCTATTGCTCAAACGTTATCTGGGCGTAATGTAGGTGTCTATCGCGAAGGGGATAACCTCATTCCAATTGTGGTGCGCTCGCCGGAAAATGAACGTGGCCATCAACGTGCAGTTGAAAACACCGAGGTGTTTAGTTCAGCGGCTGGTGGTTTTATTCCAGTCAGTCAGTTGGTTGACTCGGTAAATGTGGTATGGCAAGACGCCATCTTGCGCCGTATCAATCGTATGCCCACGATTTTGGTACAGGCTGATCCCGCTCCAGGTGTATTGACTGCGGATGCGTTCAATAGTGTTCGAGGCCAAATTGAAGCGATTGATTTACCGCCGGGTTACGAGCTGATTTGGTATGGCGAATATAAAGCATCGAAGGATGCCAATGAAGGGCTGGTTATATCTGCACCTTATGGGTTTGCCGCAATGATTCTGTCGGTGATCTTTATGTTCAATGCTATCCGCCAGCCTTTGGTGATTTGGCTCACTGCGCCATTAGCCGTCATCGGAGTGACTGTGGGACTGATTGCTTTTCAAACGCCGTTTGAGTTTATGGCAATATTGGGTTTCCTCAGCCTGATTGGCATGATGGTAAAAAACGCGATTGTATTGGTAGATCAGGCGGATATGGAAATCGCACATGGCAAAACGCCATACTTTGCGATCATAGACGCGGCCACCAGTCGAGCCAGACCGGTTTTGCTTGGCGCGCTGACTACAATCTTGGGGGTTGCGCCATTGCTGATCGACCCGTTCTTCAAGAGCATGGCGGTGACCATTATGTTTGGCCTGTTGTTTGCCACTGTCCTTACCTTAGTGGTTATTCCGCTATTTTATGCCTTGTTTTTTAGGGTGAAAATCGAGAGTTGATAAAAAGGCGAATCATGTGATTCGCCTTTTTTACAGTGAAACATGGGTGATATCGACAGTTTGGTCATAATAATTCGTGGGATTTAGATTTTTTGCTCTATAGTGGTACCTGCTGTTGCAATTATTATCTAATATGTCAGTGGTTTATAACAGAGCTAACAGTTAAAGGAAGAGCTGATTATGTATCCGTTTATGCGTCTAGCAAAAGTGATGTGGCAAGCCAAGCGCAACTCTCCGGTTCACATTACCGACAAAAGTGAAATTTCATTCTCTTGCCGTCCATGGGATCTCGATATTTTTAATGAAATGAACAATGGGCGAGTTCTTACCCTGTATGATTTGGGGCGAACTGAATTAGGGATTCGCTGCGGGTTGATGAAAGTCTTGGCGAAAAAACGGTGGGCGTTGGTGGTTGCAGGCAGCTCGGTGCGCTACAGAAAACGCATACATATGTTTCACAAGGTAAAAATGTACTCACAGTGTGTCGGTTGGGATGATAAATGGCTGTATGTCGAGCAGTCGATGTGGGTAGACGGCAAGCCGTGCTCGTCGGTGTTAGTTCGGGCTGGAGTGACGTCTAAGAAGGGGTTGATTTCACCGCACGAATTGCTGGAAGCGATGCACGAGCCGGTGAATACACCCATATTGCCACAATGGGTAACCGAGTGGATTGATTCTGAGCAGCACCGGCCGTGGCCACCTATTGGTCAGTAATCGGATTTTAGTCGTAGAGAGATAAACAGCGAAGAGCCCAGTAGGGCTCTCCGGCAACTAAATCAAGCTTAATCGAGTAACTCACGTTTGATGACGGTCATTACACCCGCATCGCGATGGCTTGGTGCTGAAAAGCGCGCGACTTGTTTCACTTTAGTGTGGGCATTGTCCATGGCATAAGAGTGGTAGCTCGCTTTGAGCATTTCTAAATCATTGAGGTAGTCACCAAAGCTCATGGTCTGCTCATAACTAAAGCCAAGCGTGCTCTGCAAGTGTTCAATCGCCGCTCCCTTGGAGGCATTGGCATTCATTACATCGAGCCAGATCCTGGCACTCACGACGACTTGATGGCTCTGGCCAAATTCGCGGTCAAAACTTGGAAATACATGCTCTTCGGTGCCGTCGAAATGACAAATGGCGACTTTAATGAAGTCATCGTCGACAGCCAAGAGGTCGTTGACATACTGACAGCGCTGGTAGTACTTGGCAAATTCGTTGAGCGCTATTGGGTCTTGAGTTTCAATGTAGGCTGACTGAGTTCCGCACAAGACAATATGTGTACCATCAATTGCTCTCGCCTGCTTGATAATCGCCGCAATAGAAGGCTTGTCAATCTCACAGCGGTATAGCTCTTTACCCTGATGCATCACCATGGTGCCATTTTCGGCAATAAACATCATATCATCGCTAACTGGCGCGAACGTCTCCATCAAGCTGTAATACTGACGACCCGATGCTGCTGCAAAGATAATATCTCGTTGCTCTAACTGCTGGTAAACCGAATAGAAATCTTCGGGTAGTTGGCTATTCTCATCGAGTAGTGTCCCGTCCATATCGACGGCAATAAATTTGATGTCTTTAGTTGGCATAGTGGGTGTATTGTTGGCAATCGAGATAAATTAAGTATGACAAACTACATGAGTCATTTATCTCTGCAAGTATTTTCTTCTTAATCCCAAGATATTGATCCTGTCTGTTGCTGTAAGGGGTTATCCACGACATATATGCATGGCCGCTCAAGATGTTCACCTAGACGTTTATTTATAGAGTAGGATGATTGAAGCTTTGGTGTTGAATTTACTCTACTAGACATGAGTGTTTAGTATACTTGGCAGGTCTAATCCCATTCTAGATACAAAGGTGGATGGAGAGTTCTTTCTGACCGGGTATAATATTATTTCTATGAAGATCGTTGGTTGACTATGAAACAATTGGATCTTAATTTACTACGCGTTTTTCTTGTTCTACTAAAAACCCAAAATACCCGTATGGCAGGGGATGCGCTGTCATTGAGCCAACCGGCGGTGAGCAAAGCATTGCGCCGTTTAAGAAACTACTTTGATGATGAGCTCTTTACCCGCGTACATACCGGACTGAAACCGACGCCGCGTGCACTAGAGTTAGGCGAGCAGCTGCCGATGATTATGGAAAGCTTAGACGCCGTTATTTTAGATACGCCTAATTTTGAGCCCCTAGAGTACAAGGGCAAGATAACCATTGCCATCAATGGATTCATCTCAAATTGGCTGGGTGCTCGGTTATGTCTTGCTCTTGTTCAGGATGCACCGAACGCACAAGTTAATATTGTAAATTGGGGCTCTCAAACACTTCAAAAATTGCTTAATGGTGAAATACAGGCAGCGATCAACTATTCACCGGTTGTTACTAACAAGCAGTTTACCCATCAGGTTATTGGTGACGATGACTTTGTTGGTCTGGTCAGAATAGGGCATCCAATGGCAGGAAAGGTCTTGTCACAAGAAGAAGTAAAAAAGGGGCAGTATGCCAGTTTGGTTGTGCCTGGCTGGAATGATACTCAGCCATTTATTGAAAAGCATTTGTCGGCAGGCGAACTTAAGATACAAGCGAGGAGCTCGTATCTTCATACACTGCTCGATGTAATCAAGCAAAGTGAACTAATCCTGCCTTGCTCGAAGCAGTTAGCCCATTACCTGCATGGTGAATTTGATTATCTTTCTTTCCCCGAGCAAACCCCGGAAGAGATAAAGAAAATCGTCTTGGTGGAGTCGCATAACATGCGAATGCATCCTATGCATCAGTGGATAAAAAATAAAATCCTAACGGCCTCGCAAGCGAACATCGGCGATTAAAAAGAGGCCTCTTAAGTTAAGAGGGCTATGGGAGCGGAAGTTGTTATGAGCGTTATTGAAGAAGGTATATGCTCATAATTGCGACAAAAAAGGCGAACCAAACGGTTCGCCTCATCTCTAATGGGTTTTGACAACCTTAGTCTTCAACAACCTCAGTCTTCAATGTAGTTCTCAATGCCTGGGCAAGAACATACGAGGTTTCGGTCACCGAACACGTTATCAACGCGGTTTACTGTCGGCCAGTATTTCGCGTCTTTAGTCTGGGCCGATGGGAAGCAGGCTAGTTCGCGGTTGTAGCTGCGGTTCCACTCAGTGTCCATGATATCGGCTTGAGTGTGCGGTGCGTTCACCAGTGGGTTGTCTTTCAGATCCCACTCGCCATCTTGGACACGGGCGATTTCATGACGGATAGCAATCATGGCGTCACAGAAGCGGTCTAGCTCGGCAATGTCTTCCGATTCCGTAGGCTCAATCATCAGCGTGCCCGCAACTGGGAACGACATGGTTGGCGCGTGGAAACCGTAGTCCATTAGACGCTTGGCAACATCTTCTTCCGAGATACCAGACGCTTCTTTGATTGGGCGGATGTCGATAATACATTCGTGTGCAATACGACCATGAGTACCACGGTATAGAACCGGATAGTGTGGACGTAGACGCTCCATTACGTAGTTCGCATTCAGGATAGCCAGTTTAGTCGCTTCAGTTAGACCCGCTTCACCCATCATCGCGATATAGGCGTAAGAGATTGGCAGAATAGACGCAGAACCCAGATCCGCAGCAGAAACTGCGTATTGTGGCTGTTCCGCTTCAGTGTTCTCAACATGGCCCGGTAGGAACGGAGCAAGGTGAGATTTCACACCAATAGGACCCATGCCCGGACCGCCGCCACCGTGTGGAATACAGAAGGTCTTGTGCAGGTTGAGGTGAGAAACGTCAGAGCCGATGAAGCCAGGGCTGGTTAGGCCAACCTGGGCGTTCATGTTCGCGCCGTCAAGGTAAACCTGACCGCCAGCTTCATGGACTAGCTCACACACTTCCTGTACCGCTTCTTCATATACACCGTGCGTAGACGGGTAGGTGATCATGATGCAAGACAGGTTGTCACGGTGTTTTTCGATCTTCGCTTTAAGATCTTCAACATCGATGTTGCCCTGATCATCACAGCCGACTACCACAACTTTCATCGAAACCATCGCCGCAGATGCCGGGTTGGTACCGTGGGCAGAGCTTGGGATCAAACACACATTACGGTGTGCATCGCCGTTGGCCTCATGGTAGCGCTGGATAGCGATGAGGCCGGCGTATTCACCCTGCGCGCCTGAGTTTGGCTGTAGCGAGAAAGCATCGTAGCCGGTGATTTCACACAGCATTTTGGACAGGTTGTCGGCTAGCTCGGCGTAACCTTTGGCTTGCTCTGCTGGCGCGAATGGGTGCAGGGCACCAAACTCAGGCCAGGTTACCGGGATCATCTCTGCGGCAGCATTTAGTTTCATGGTGCAGCTGCCCAGCGGGATCATACCGTGAGTCAGTGAGTAGTCTTTATTTTCCAGCTTCTTCATGTAACGCATCATCAGCGTTTCACTGTGGTACTGGTTAAACACCGGGTGAGTTAGGTATTGGCTGGTACGTCGGCAGCTCTCAGGAATCGCGGCAAACTCGTCGCTGGCGATATCTGCCGTGAACATCGACGCTTTCAGGCTTTCGCCGCTAAATAGCGCCAAAAGCTCTTCGATATCGGCAACCTTAGTTGTTTCGTCGATGCTGATACCTAGCTGGGCATCATATTTGCGCAGGTTGATGCCGGCATCCAGTGCCTTGTTGTAGAACTCAGTCGTTTTCTTGCCAGTGTTCAGCGTCAGGGTATCGAAGAAGCTGTCATTGGCCAGCTCAATACCAGAATTGCGCAGGCCGGCAGCAAGAATCGCGGTAAGGTGATGTACGCGACGGCCGATCTTGCGTAGACCTTCGGGGCCATGGTAAAGCGCGTAGAACGCTGCCATGTTGGCGAGCAGTGCCTGAGCGGTACAAATGTTCGACGTCGCTTTCTCACGGCGGATGTGCTGCTCACGGGTTTGCATTGCCATACGCAGCGCCTGGTTGTCACGGGCATCTTTAGAGACACCAATAACACGGCCCGGCATAGTGCGCTTGTGCTTGTCTTTGGTTGCCATGAAACCAGCGTGCGGGCCACCAAAGCCCATCGGAACACCGAAGCGCTGTGCTGAACCAATCACGACATCAGCGCCCATTTCACCCGGAGCTTTAAGCAGGGTGAGCGCCAGTAGGTCTGAAGCAACGGCTACCAAGGTCTTCTTGGCGTGGGCCGCATCAATAATAGCGGTCAGATCTTGTACGTTACCGGTTGTCCCTGGGTATTGCACCAAAGCACCGAATACATCGTGCTGGTCAAGATCTTGGATATCACCGCGGATAATTTCAATACCGATGTAACCGGCACGAGTGAGGACAACATCCACGGTTTGTGGGTGCAAGTCGTTAGAGACAAAGAACGCCTTGCTTTTGTTCTTGCTGGCACGCTGACACAGGGTCATTGCCTCTGCAGCAGCTGTTGCTTCGTCGAGTAGGGAAGCGTTAGCCAGCTCCATACCGGTCAGATCCATGATCATCTGCTGGTAGTTAAGCAGAGACTCTAAGCGGCCTTGAGAAATTTCAGGCTGGTATGGGGTGTAAGCAGTATACCAACCTGGATTTTCCAGTACGTTGCGAAGAATAACGTTAGGTGTGTAGGTGTTGTAGTAACCCTGACCGATAAAGCTGCGGTTGATAATGTTTTTGCTGGCGATTGCCTTGAGAGAGGCCAGCATGTCCGCTTCGCTTTGAGGCAGGTCGAGCTGCATTGGCTCTGGGAGACGTATTGCTGCCGGAACCGTTTCATCGATTAGCTGATCGACGCTTGATACGCCGATGGTTTCCAGCATGATTTTTTGTTGTGCCGAATCCGGGCCATTGTGACGACCTGCAAATTCCTTATCGTCACTTAGTGCATTTAGAAGAGTCATGTCGGTCATGGTTCTTTCCTGAACAGTTACTACCTATTGCATTGAGCATACTGCAATAGCTTATGGTCATCGAGTCGCTGTGCGATTACTTGTCGAAGATGGCTCTCGGGCGCAGAGGCCCGAAAGCCCGGCTCAATTAGTCTTCGTCGATGGATGCTAGGTATTTTTCACCGTCGATCAGGTTAGAGAGTTCCTCTACGTCCTGAACTTTGATTTTAGCAATCCAGCCACCTTCATACGGTTCTTCGTTGACTAGCTCTGGGCTGTCTTCTAGCTCTTCGTTGATTTCAACGATTTCGCCGGTCACAGGTGCATAGATATCAGATGCGGCCTTGACTGACTCGACAAGAGAGAAAGACTCACCAGCTTCGGTTGAATCGCCAACTTCTGGAAGGTCAACAAATACAACATCACCAAGTAGGCCCTGAGCATGGTTTGAGATACCCATAGTGATAGTACCGTCACCATTGTCTCGTACCCACTCGTGGCTTTCGGCGAACTTCAGTGTATTTTCCATTTAAAACTCCTTGCGCAATCTTTCCGCAGATTTTATTAGTTGTTACCGTGACCGGGCTTATCCGGCCACTCTGTCATAAAAAGGGTTACTTATTGGTAAAGAGGGAAGCGGCTGCACAGCTTCTGTACCTGCTGCTTAACCTGCTGCTCAATGGCGCTGTTGTCTTCAGGGTTTGCAGCCAAACCATCAAGTACATCGCCAATCCACTGACCAATTTGTTTAAATTCTTCGGCACCGAAACCGCGGCTGGTACCAGCTGGTGTTCCCAAACGAATACCTGACGTCACCATTGGTTTTTCAGGGTCGAACGGGATCCCGTTTTTGTTGCAGGTGATACCGGCACGCTCAAGGGCTTCTTCCACCTGGTTGCCTTTAAGGCCTTTCGGACGCAAGTCGACCAGCATCAGGTGGGTGTCGGTACCGTTTGTCACAATGTCGCAACCGCGAGCTTGCAGGACTTCTGCCAAGACTTTCGCGTTGCTGATCACATTCTTGATATATAACTTAAATTCAGGCTCTAGTGCTTCGCCCAGAGCGACCGCTTTACCCGCGATAACATGCATTAGCGGCCCCCCCTGAAGACCTGGGAAAACCGCTGAGTTAATCTTCTTATTGATGTCTTCGTGGTTGGTCAAAATCATGCCGCCACGTGGGCCACGTAGCGTTTTGTGCGTGGTGGTAGTAATAACGTGGGCATGAGGAATTGGGCTAGGGTGTTCGCCGACGGCGATAAGACCGGCAATGTGGGCCATATCCACCATCAGGTAGGCACCTACTTCATCGGCGATGGCGCGGAACTTAGCAAAATCAATCTGGCGAGGAATAGCCGAACCACCGGCAATGATCATTTTCGGCTGACTTTCGATAGCGAGCTGGCGCACCTGCTCGTAATCGATTTCGCAGGTGTCTTTGTCTACCCCATACTGAACGGCGTTGAACCATTTACCAGAAAGAGCAGGGCGCGCACCGTGTGTTAGGTGGCCGCCAGCATCCAGAGACATACCCAAGATAGTGTCGCCCGGCTGAAGTAGTGCCAACATTACCGCCCCATTAGCCTGGGCTCCGGAATGTGGCTGGACATTGACGTACTCACATTGGAACAGTTGCTTGGCACGGGCAATAGCGATGCGCTCTACTTCGTCGACATGTTCACAACCACCATAGTAACGGCGTCCAGCATAACCTTCGGCATACTTGTTTGTCAGGCAGCTACCTTGGGCTTGCATTACGGCTTTAGATACGATGTTCTCTGATGCGATCAACTCAATTTGCTGGTTCTGGCGTGTAAGCTCTGCCGCAATACCGGCATTAACAGCACCATCAATCTGAGCAAGGTTGGTTGAGAAGAACACTTCTAAATCGTGGTTTTGGTACGAAGCTTTCATTTCACGTTATCCTCTAATCGCGCTCTAAGGTCAGTCCTTATTCCGAGCCAAAGCGTATATCGTTGTTATGGGGTGTCTCTGTTACGCATTGTGGGGTTATCAGAAAGACGTGTTGAGCAACGTCTCCGCCTAACAACTGCATAACATGCTTTACTATAGATAGCCGATTAAACGAAAATTTCCAATAGTGGAACAACATGTACTTTAATAGCCACAATCTTACGCAAACGTTTGCTTTTTGCAAACTAAATTTCTAATATGCTGTTAACTTTTTTCTAAAGAATTGGGTGGTCGATGGTGTGTGCAAAAAGTTAAAATTGTATATCACCCCTTGTGCTGTATGGGGTTGTGACGTTCTACAATACCTTTACAAAGCATACTGAATTGCAGGCTGGTCGAACTTTTTTTTGTCAATCCAGACAAAACTGGCGCTTGAAAATCAACCTGTTTCCTTTTGGAAACTAAATTTCAAATATGATGCATGGGTCATATTTTTTTTACCGGCAGGCTTTTATGTTTCTCCGGCGGTATGCCAGAATGAATTGAATGTCGTTACCAGGGAGGGAAGTAATGAGTGACGAACAGCAGGTCGATGTGTATCCATCAATGACCGTCGTAAAAGAGTTCGAGTCTGAAAAGGCTGACAAAATTGAGCCGATGAAATTAGGAAAAAGGCTCAAGGAAATTCGCATGGCGCACGGCCTGACTCTTGAAGAGGCCAGCAAGCGTACGGGGTTGGCCCGCTCGACATTGTCGAAAATTGAAAACGAGCAGATTTCACCGACGTTTCAGGCAATGCAAAAGCTTGCCGGTGGGTTAGAGATTGATATTCCACAGCTTTTCGCGCCGCCAAAACAACTTAAAGCGACAGGACGTCGTGACATTACACGTAAGGCGCAGGGTAAACCTCACCCAACGACGACCTACGAGCATGAGCTTCTAGCTACCCAGTTAACCAATAAAAAGATGATGCCTTTCAAATCAAGAGTGCGGGCTCGGGCTTTTGAGGATTACCCGGATTGGATCCGCCATGATGGCGAAGAGTTCTTACTGGTCCTGGAGGGTGAGATTACTTTTTACTCTGAGTTTTACGAGCCGGTGTCACTGAGTGAGGGGGATTCGGTCTATTACGATGCCAATATGGGACATATGCTGACTTCTGTCAGTGAAGATGATGCATTGATTCTTTGGGTTACTGCATCTTAAGTGACGCGGTAACGCTGCGTAAGAATGCCTGATATTGTTTAGATCGAAAAGTACAGGCAAGCCATCTCCGGCATTTGCCTATAACTATAGACACAGGCTCAGGTCAAGCTTGTTAAAGTTATGGGTGGTTTTAACAATTGGTGCGCAGGGTTACGAGCCGGGGACTTGCTGTAATAGCTTCCTTTCTTGATAAAAGTGTTAATTCAACAAATCTTTACTTGTGATTCAAATGTGTGATGTAGCACGGTTTGAATGGCGGGAAACTTTGTTTACTATAAGAAACTATGTATAACATGGTTGTAACAGCTGATATGGAGTATCGCCGCTTTGCTCGCGGTGTATGGAGTAAAATCGTATGTCACAAGAATTACTGGTAACACCACTACACGCACTACACATCGAAATGGGCGCCAAGATGGTTCCTTTTGCTGGTTACGATATGCCAGTGCAGTATGCGTTGGGTGTACGTAAGGAACATATCCATTGCCGTGAGTCGGCTGGTCTCTTCGATGTATCACACATGGGGCAGCTTCGCCTTCATGGTGCAAATGCGGCAAAAGTCCTAGAGTCACTGGTTCCTGTTGATATTATCGACTTGCCTGAAGGTAAGCAGCGTTATGCGTTCTTCACCAACGAACAGGGTGGGATCCTTGATGATCTGATGGTGACCAATCTTGGCGATCACCTGTTCGTCGTGGTGAATGCTGCATGTAAAGCCCAAGATATCGCCCATATCCAGGCGCACCTTCCCCAAGATGTTACGCTGGAAATCATTGAAGACCGAGCATTATTGGCTCTGCAAGGTCCAAAGGCTGCACAGGTATTGGCGCGTTTGAACCCTGCTGTCAGTGACATGATTTTCATGGATGCGGCGAGAGTTGAATTGCTGGGGGGTGAGTGCCTAGTCAGCCGTTCAGGTTATACCGGTGAAGATGGTTATGAAATCTCGGTCCCTGCGGATAAAGCTGAAGAGCTAGCTCGCGAACTGCTAGGTCAAGAAGAAGTTGAGTGGATTGGCCTTGGGGCTCGTGATTCGCTTCGCCTCGAGTGCGGCTTATGTCTATATGGTCACGATATCGATACGACAACTACGCCAGTAGAAGGCAGCTTGCTTTGGGGTATTAGCAAGCCGCGCCGTGCTGATGGTGAACGTGCTGGCGGTTTCCCGGGTGCGGATATTATTCTTGAGCAAATTAAAACGAAAGATGTTGCCCGTAAGCGTATCGGCTTGGTTGGCCAGTCGAAGGCTCCTGTGCGTGAAGGAAGTAAACTGTTTGACGCTGAGGGTAAAGAAGTCGGTCTTGTCACTTCAGGAACGTTTGGTCCTACCAAAGGTGCGCCTGTCGCAATGGGCTATGTACAAACGGATCTAGCTGTAATTGGCACTGAGATTTTTGCTGAAGTTCGTGGCAAGAAACTGCCGATGACAGTGGAAAAAATGCCGTTTGTTCCTCAAAACTACTATCGCGGTTAATCATTTCTTTTATCAGCAATACATTGATAGTTAGAGTTTATTTTGACCATTTTAAAAGGAGCCATTAAGGCTCCTTTTTTTGTCTCAAACTCTGGTTGGAAAATTACTGATAAATCAACTTTGCTTTAGATAAGGCATTGCCACTAACGATGAGGTTGATATGCAGAAGTATTGCTTACCCAGACTCCGTGTCTCGATATATGTCGCAATTGCAAGCATGGCGATTTCGGTGCCAATTAGCCTCACTGCAGAGCCTCTATTGATGGGGTTTGATGAGTATATGGAGCGTTGTACTTTATCTTATGGTGAAGACAAGATCGCCCGCTCGGTATGTGAAAACCAATATAAGGCGATTGAACAAAAAGAGCAGGAAATTTTTGCTCATACTAACGAGCTAACAAATGAAATATGGCTGGATGAAAAGAATAATAGTGAAAGCTTGAGTGAGCAAAATGAACAAGTTGACTAACTTTGTTAACAGTTAATATTTATATGTTTAAAGAGCCTCTTTCAAATCTGTCTTTTTATTGCTTGCTGAATGTAAGCTGTCTGGTTGTGTGATTTATTTAAAATTTACTGTTTTTTGTTCGAATTTGGCTAGCTGGAAAAGAAGGTGATATTTTTTGATGTATTAAAACAATGGTTTATATGCTTTGGATGCTGCTATATCTGCAGGGTTAATCCAAGGCTTGTCAATTAACTGTTCAGCTTATATTTAGCCGATTGGCGTACTATCAATAAGGTAAATTAAACAATTAATGAAAGCCACTTTATTCTCTGCCTTGTTATGAGATTTTTTGCTTTCATTAAATCCAAAGAGTTATATGGTTATGCGGCAATATTTGACTAAGTTACCATTGTTTGTTCGTGAGCAATTAAATATGCGAGAAATGTTATTTGAGATCGTTTTAGCGATCGTAGCAATAGCCGCAGCGATAGGTTTGTTTACCGCTGCAGTTATGGCCTAGTTCTTAGATATTCCTTCAAGCGTTGCAACTGGTAGGGTGACGCAGACTTCAACCCCCTGTTTATCTGTACGGTTTCTAAGCAAAATTTTCCCTTGATGGTAGTCTGTGATCAGGCGGGCAATGAACAATCCAAGTCCTAGGTGAGGTTTGTTTTGCTGGCTTTGGGTTCGAACGGATACCATAGAGTTAAGCAGTTGGTCGTTCATATTCTCTGGTAGTAGTGGCCCATGGTTGCTGACGGTCAAGAAAGCCTGAGAATCAATCTGTGACAACGTCACTTCTATCGGATGGTCATCCCGGCTAAAATCGACGGCGTTCGAAATCAGCTTGTCTAATAATTGTGCCAAGTAATCAGGTGCGCCATTAATCATCACCGGTTCACTGCATCTATCGACGCGGAATATTTGGTTGGCATAGGCCATTTGATAGCCCTGCATGCATCCTTCGACCAGTTCGTTGAGAGGGAAGAGCTCTTTTTCTGCCCCTTGTAAACTTTGCTCGATACGCGTGGCCTCGGTCATGCTGGACAATATCGTATTGAGTCTTTGCACTCCCTCTTGAGCTCTTTCAATGTACCGTTTTGAATCCTCGTCTTGCTCCTGCATCGATAGGTTTTCTATCGATGAGCGAACCACGGCCACCGGCGTGCGTAACTCGTGAGATAAGCGAGAGGAGAGATTCTCCAGATAGTGGTTATATTGGCCCAATCGGCTAACCATACCTGCCAAGCTCCGGCTCAGATCTCCAATCTCATCGCTGTTCGTTGAGGCTGCTATGGTGTGTTGAATTTTTCCTTGGGTATCGATGGCATGCTCAGCCTCATTGCGCAGTTTTCTGATCCGGCGAGAAATATTCGAGGCAAAAAGGAATAATGTCAGAGTGCCGACCAGTATGATCGCGAAAAGCGCGTTGAGTAATTCCTCCAGAGCACGGTTACGCAGAGTTTGAATGCCAATTGTCGATTCTTCCGCTACGACGGCACCCATTACGTTGTCGCCTAACCAAATAGGGTAGGCCGCAGCCAATATCATTGCCTTTCCGTCACTGGATTGGCGCCAGTGTGAATAGCCTCGTCCTTGTAGTGCTTGGGAGATATGCACCCCCTCCACCTTAGCCGCATCTTTGAGTGAATCGCTGAACTCTGTGGGTTCGTTGATGAGGTAGCGGTAGTAAAGTGGGTGAAGCCATTTTTCTTCTAGTACTGTCCACCAGGAGCTATTTTTGTTGCCATATTTGACCGACGAAGACCATACACCGTTAGACTCTTGAATATCGCCACTTTGCGCTAAGACACGCTGGTGCCTGTCTATAACCCAAATCCGTGTACTAGTATGTCCCATACCCTTTAGAATATTTTCGATCTCTGGTGAGGGGATAAGCACTGTGCCGAGTTTGATAATTTGGTTAGTATTCGAGGTCCCTATGATGGTCTCAATCTCACGGTTACCTGTGTTATTGACGTCATAAAAAGCAAAGCCGAGCTTGCTGCCAAGCATGGAGAGAGGAAGGCGTAATTCAATGTTGTAGCCGTTATCGGTAGTACGCCAGTAGCCCTGGATTTGACTTTCCAGGACGAGGTCAGCCGGGTCGGCAATATCGCCGTTGATCTGCCAGGCGTTGAACCAACCGTCTTCGTAAACTGAAACGACGTAGCGATGGAATTCGCCGTTAGGTGCGGTCAGTGCAATGATGAGATGATCATTGCGATCGACTCTTGAAGACCCCTTGCGGCGCATAACGGGTTTATCGTCATTCACTTCGAATATGGCGTAGAGATACCCATCATATTTGCCGACCATATGGTTGAACTGGATACCGTTATGTTGATACGGCCAGCGGCTGAATTGGACATAATCACGGCCGTAGTGCACCATTTGCTCGGTGTAATCAGCCCAGTCATTGGTTTGACCATCAAGTTTGATGGGCGAACTGAGTTCGTAGGCGTACAGATCTCGGCCTTTCTGTACCGACTGTAAAAAACTGGCCTGATCACTGAATAGGTTAGGGCGCTCATTGAGAGCCGTTGCGACCGCCCTTGAGGTCCCAATCAATGTCTGCTCCTGGCCTTGGCGGAGCAGCTTTTCCATCTCCAGGATATAGTTATAGCCAATCCAAGGTAGGGTCAGCAGCATACAGGCGATAAGGGTGATTTTTGAACGCAGGCCAATGGCGGGCCTGAGCCGTGATAGATTGGATTTGAACTTTTCTGCTATAAACTTAGTTATCATCAGGCCCCCCAGCGGTAGCCCATGCCGTAGACTGTATTGATGCAGTCAAATTGATTATCGAACTGCATGAATTTTTTACGGATACGCTTGATATGTGAGGTGATGGTACTGTCATCGACCACAACTTGTGCTTCGTTCATCAAGTCATGTCGGCTTTTCACATGCCCCGGGCGTTTGGCCAGGGCGTAGACCATCCAGAACTCGGTCACGGTCAACTCTACGAGGTTTTGCTGCCAGTACACCTGCATTTTGTTTTTGTCGATGGAAAGATCCCCATGCTGGATCAGTTCAACTTTTTCGGTTGGTTGCTGCATCAGATCGCTGCGGCGAAATAATGCGGCAATACGGGCAATCAAATGTGGCAGGCTGATATCTTTGGTCAGGTAGTCATCTGCGCCCATGCGAAGACCACATACCGTATCGAAGTCGCTGTCGCGTGCAGTGAGAAAGATAATAGGTAAAGTCGGTGATAGAGCTCGAAGCGACTGGCATAAGGTAAACCCGCCATCAATTTCATTTTGCAAGCCAATATCGATGATGGCCAGATCTGGTAGTGCATTTTCAAATGCTGCTTGCGCATCAGGGCGATTGTCATAGCCTTTCACATCATAGCCGTGTTTTTTCAGAACATCGATGTAGTTTTCACGGATAGCTTTTTCATCTTCAACAATGGCAATTTTTTTCATGACTCTTTTCCTGTACCGCCAGCGGTAGAAAATTGTGAACAGTGTTTATGCTGTGACTATACAACAATCTAGCTGATAGAAAAGGCTTGAAAGAGGGATCGGAGTAAATGCCATTTTTTTGCCACAATTGATCATTGCATTGCCTTTTTTTGTGCCCTGATTCGCCAGATAGACTTGCTTTAATAACCTCATCAACACGAAACAGCGACTGATAGCGTTAGTCGTAACCCAGTACATTCGATGAGGACATCACGATGAAAAAGCAACTTATCTCGACTCTAATCACAACAGCGCTAATGGCATCCCTTGTTTCTCCAATGGCAACAGCCAATGACAATATGGACGATAGCTACAAGGTGGGTGAGCAAGAGCAGCTTATCGGTTTGGGCTCTGGTGCCGCATTGGGTGCCATTGTCGGAGGGCCTGTTGGTGCCGTTGTTGGTGCCATGGTTGGGGGTATTGTTGGCACTGCGGTCGGGCAGGATGAACAAATCAAGGCCCAAGATGAAGAACTCGGCGAATTGCTCGCTCGCAATACCGAGCTTGAGCGCATCAGCCGAAAATACAACCAGGCACAAATTGAAATAGCGCGTCTGGAGCAGGAAAAATATGAGTTGATGAACCTTGAGGATCGCCAACTAGACCTTGCACTGGAAATGAACGTGCACTTTAGAACCGGGTCTGCAGAGATTGAACCCTTGTTTAAAGTTCAGCTGGATGAGATTGCCGAGATCATGAAGCAAGCGCCAGATATTCGCTGGGAGCTGTCAGGTTACTCTGATCGCCGTGGCAGCAGCGAACGAAATCTAGCGCTTTCGGAACAACGGGTAGAGGCGGTGCGTCAGTATCTAGAATTACAAGGTGTTGATACTCTGCAACTTTTTGCATCGGCTTACGGTGACCAAGCACCGCTCAAAGGTGAGCAGAATTTCGAAGGGGATTTCTTTGACCGTCGAGTCACATTACGCAGTGCAAGTGACAATGTCACAACGGCCAAAAATCATTAAGAGAGCTAGCGATGACTGAATACCAAAAGAACAAGGTCAAAGAGGAGGCCCCTAGCTGGGTGCTCTCCTTCCTCATTACCTTGCTGCTAACGATGCAGTTGACGGTAAGAGCGGATGATATCAGCGCTCAAAAAATCGATATTGTCGGCGGAGAGACGCTCTATGCCTGGGATAACAGTTGGCAGCCCGTTGATACTGAACAACATATTCACCGCATGCCTAACAAAGCAGAGAGTCCGTCAGCGCGGGAACAACAGGGAGCAGGGCACGATGATAGATGAAGCACTTTGGTATGAAACAATAGTGAAACTGTCACTGCTTCACTTCAGCCTTATTTATTGTTGAGCAAAGATTGAAGAAGAAATCTGCGGTGACTCAGCACCAATCAAGCGATGATAGTGATACGTGGTACAAGCGCTCGCCCTCAGACTTTGATCGTGGCTAGGAGGGCGAGCTGATGGAATTAGAGGATCTGTTTCAGTCTTTCTTGAACGACTTCTACCAGCAGATCAGGCTGGAATTTGGAGATGAAGCGATCGCAGCCGACCTTTTTTACCATAGCTTCGTTAAAGTTACCGCTCAGCGAAGTATTCAAAGCGATATGCAGATCACGCATCCTAGGGTCATTACGGATTTCGTGGGTCAGCTTATAGCCGTCCATTTCAGGCATTTCAGCATCGGTAAACAGCATCAGCAGCTCATCGTAAAGGTTGATGCCCTTATCGCACCAGTTTTTCAACATAGTCAGCGCATGTAGACCGTTATGGGCCTCAATCACCTCCAAGCCAAGCTGTGACAAGGTTTCTCTGATTTGCGCCCGCGCCGTTGAAGAGTCGTCAACAATCAATACCTTACGGCCTTGGAAGTGGCTCAGTAGCGACTGATCGAGCACTTCGTGTGATATTTGCGTGTCGTAATCGATGATTTCGGCCAGCACTTTCTCGACATCAATGATACTGACTAAGCGCTCAGTATTGTCTTTTCGAATTTTGGTAATTGCGGTGAGGTAGTTGTTTTTACCTACTTGGCTTGGCGGTGGCTGGATGTCTTGCCATGTCATATTCATGATATTCATCACTTGGCCGACCAAGAAAGCCTGCACACTGCGATTGTATTCAGTGATGATGATGTTGCATTCGTCTTGGGTATCGCAGGCACGCATTCCAATGGCCTGGCGCAGATCGATAACCGGGATAGACACGCCACGGATGTTGGCCACACCACTAATATTGGGGTGGGAGCCCGGCAGTTGATTGAGCTTGGGGAGTTTGACCACTTCCTTTACTTTGAACACGTTAATGGCAAACAACTGAGCGGTATGAAGCCGGAAGATAAGGAGTTCTAGGCGGTTTTCACCAACGAGGTTAGTCCGCTGGTCTACAGAGTCGAGTATCGTGGTCATTGAAGTGCGCAGGCTTAAGTAATATTAAATTTATCAATATATTATCTCACCTCTAAACGCTTGTCTAAGCAACCCTTTGAGTTAGCAGAAAAAAGCTACTATTTATCTCTTTTAATTATTTCATGGCCAAAATAAATATCCAAAATGTTTCAAATCAAGGAATTTGATGCTGTAGCTGATATTCTGACCTGATAACTACAAATAGATGATCGACTGAACCTACATAAAAATATTACTGGTTATCATCCTGAGCGCTGTGCTGCTTCTCCCCATGAACAAGAAGTTAGCAAATTTAAGAGCATTTGAAACTCACAATAAAGGCACAGTGCCAGCAATACAAAGAGGCAACTATGAGCAATTTAACGATAGACGGTCAGGTACTGGCTACTGACGGTCAATTGTCAATTCTCGAGCTCGCTCAACAGTTCGAGATTGAAATCCCATCTCTGTGTGGGTTGAATAAAAATGGTGAAAAAGTACCATGCGATTTATGCGTGGTTGAAATTGAAGGCCAGGGTGTTCAGCGGGCATGTGAAGTTTCTGCTGCTCCTGAGATGGTGATCACCACGCAAAGCGATGCACTATCTGAGCGTCGTCGCCAATCGCTAAACCGTATTATGTCAGACCATTACGCAGACTGTGAGGCGCCTTGCCAAACAGCCTGTCCTGCGGGGGTCGATATTCAGTCTTATCTGTACCACATTTCTCAAAATGACCACCAGAAGGCGGTTGAGGTCATCAAACGAACCTTGCCAATGCCACTGTCTATTGGTCGTGTTTGTCCTGCATTCTGTGAGACTGAATGTCGTCGTGGCATTGTCGACGAGCCAATTGCGATCCGCCAATTGAAGCGTCACGCTGCCGATATTGATCTTGAAGCACAAGAACAGTACGTGCCGCCACGTAAAGCGGATAAAGGAATGAATGTTGCGATCATCGGTAGCGGACCAGGCGGTTTGAGCTGTGGCTACTACCTGAGCAATGAGGGTTACAACGTCACTGTGTTCGAGTCTATGCCGGAGGCGGGTGGTTGGTTACGTTACGGTATTCCTGAATACCGTTTGCCAAAAGCGATCCTAGATAAGGAAATTGAACTTATCTGCCGCAATGGTATGAAGGTAGAGACCAATACCACGTTGGGTAAAGACTTCCTGCTATCTGAGCTGACCAAACAGTATGATGCGGTATGTTTGGCCGTGGGTGCCTCTCAAGCTGTCGAGATGAACTACCCGGGAAGCGATCAGGACGGTTGTTACCTAGGTGTCGATTACCTGAAAGACTATGTAACGACACAAAACTACACCACAGGCAAGAAAGTGGCAGTAATTGGTGGTGGTAACACCGCCATTGACTGTGCGCGGACCGCAGTTCGTGCCGGAGCGGATACCACTCTTATCTACCGTCGTACCCGCGATGAAATGCCTGCAGAAGACTACGAAATTGTTGAAGCTGAGCATGAAGGTGTGAAGTTCCACTTTCTGACCAACCCGGTTGAAAACATTGCTGATAACAATGGCCGGGTGACGGAAGTGAAGCTAGAAAAAATGGCGCTTGGCGAGCCAGATGCTTCCGGCCGTCGCCGCCCTGAGGCTACAGGTGAGTACTTTGTTGAACATTTTGACACGGTAATTTCAGCGGTATCGCAAAAGCCGGATTTGTCTTTCCTCGACAATGATACCATTGAGCTACCAGTTACTCGCTGGCTAACCCTTGAGTCAAACGACAGTACCATGCACTCTGGTGTTGAAAACATTTTCAGTATTGGTGATTTCCGACGTGGCCCTGCGACAGCCATTGAAGCTGTTGCTGATGGTCGAGTAGCGGCAGAGGCGATTGACCGATTCTTCAATGGTGACATGGAGCATATTCCTGTTAAGCCATACATCTCGCAGAAGGCGGCCAAGGTTAAAGATGTGGATCCTAAGCAGTTCGAAGGGATCCAAAAGGCTATGCGTTCAATTATGCCTGAGCTTACCAGTGAACAACGCCAGTTGAACTTTGCTGAAGTTGAAACAGGTTTTGTGAACGAAGAAGCGATGCGTGAAGCTGCGCGTTGTCTTGAGTGTGGCTGCCAAGCCAATACAGATTGTAAGCTACGTGACTTTGCGACTGAATATAAGGTCGACAAAGAGGAGCTGGATATGTCCAGCTGCCAGAAGTTTGCCGTTGATGACAGTTCTGAGTTTATTGTCTTTGATGCCAACCGCTGCATCAGCTGTGGCCAGTGTGTCGATACTTGTAACAACCAGGCTGTTCACGGTGTGCTGGGCTTCATGAAAGATGCTGATGGTAATAGTGCCAAGCGTCCAGAATGCCGTCCGGGCTTTGAGAATGGTTACAGCATGGGTGACTCGAACTGTGTTCAGTGCGGTGCTTGTGTGCAGGTCTGTCCGACTGGTGCGCTCACTGATGCCCGTGACAAGTCGCAGGGCCGTGTCGAAATGCTAAAACCGGTAGACACCATTTGTACCTACTGTGGTGTAGGTTGTAAGGTCACCATGTATGTGGATGAGTTAACCGATAAGATCCGCTACGTCCAGGGGGCAAAAGACTCACCGGTAAACCAGGGCATGCTTTGTGTCAAAGGGCGCTTTGGTTTTGACTTTATCCAAAGCGAGGAGCGTCTTAGCCAGCCGTTGATCCGTAAAGATGGTGAGCTTCAGCCAGCAAGTTGGGAAGACGCGATTTCACTGATTGCCGAGAAATTCACTGCTATCAAGCAAGAGTCGGGCGGTAATGCATTGGCTGGTTTTTCCTCGGCGAAAACCACCAATGAAGATAACTTTGCATTCCAGAAGTTTATTCGTCGTGAATTCGGCACCAACAACGTCGACCACTGTGCGCGTTTGTGCCACTCAACCACGGTGACAGGCCTAGAGGCTTCGTTGGGTAGCGGGGCAATGACCAATGATATCCCGAGTATTGCCCACTCTGATCTGATTTTCATTATCGGTTCGGACACGACTTCAGCTCACCCAATTATTGCCTCGCATATCAAGCAGGCGCTTCGTAAGGGCACGGCACGTTTGGTCGTTGCTGATCCGAAGAAAGTGGCTATTGCCGATCACTCAGAACTATACGTCGCACACCGCCCGGGTACTGACGTGATGCTACTTAACGGTATCATGCAGCAAATCATCAAGAACGGCTGGCAAGATCAGAGCTATATCGAACAGCGCGTAGAGGGCTATGAGAACCTTAAAGCTGAGGTTATGAGTGACGCTTACGCTCCGGATAAAGTTGAACTGGTCACCGGTGTGAAACAAGCTGATTTGCTCAAGTTGGCCGAGGCAATCGGTACTGCCAAACGTACAGCGATTTACTATTCAATGGGGATAACCCAGCACACGACGGGGCACGATAACGTACGTTCAATTGCGAACCTGCAGTTGCTGTGTGGCAACATCGGTATTGAAGGTGGTGGTATCAACCCGCTTCGTGGTCAATCGAATGTTCAGGGTGCTTGTGACATGGGGGCGCTTCCTTGGGACTTCCCAGGATATCAGAAGGTCACCAACAAAGACGCTCACGCTAAGTTTGCTAAAGCATGGGATCGCCCAGACTTGTCAGCAGAGCTTGGTTTGACTCTCACAGAAATTATCGATGCAGCCTGTAAAAAGGAAGTCCGAGGTTTGTATGTGATGGGTGAAAACCCTGTACTGAGTGATCCAGACCAGAAGCACGTACTGGAAGCTATCGATAAGCTCGACTTCTTGGTTGTCCAAGATATCTTCATGACCGAGACCGCGCAGTTGGCGGATGTTGTTCTTCCTGCATATTCATTTGCTGAGAAGGCGGGTCATTTCACCAATACAGAGCGTCGTGTTCAGCGCTTGAATCCAGCAGTGAAAGCGCCGGGTCAGGCAATGGAAGATTGGCAGATCATCCAGAATATTGCTAACGCGATGGGCAGTGACTGGGATTATCAGTCTGTTGAGGAGATCACGGCAGAGATAAATGCGCTAACACCGCAATATGCAGGTATCACTTGGGATCGTGTCGGTAAAGACGGTTTGCAGTGGCCGTGCCGTGATGAAAACCATCCAGGCACGCGGGTTATGCACCAAGAGAGTTTTGTTCGTGGTGAAAAAGCCGAAATGGCTGCGGTACCTTTCTTGTATGCCGCAGAACTTCCGGATGATGAGTATCCTATGGTGCTGTCAACAGGGCGCCTGTTGGAGCAGTTCCATACTGGAACGATGACCCGTAAAACGAAAGGCCTTGATAACCTTGCGGGGCCAAGAGTGATGATCTCCGTGTTTGATGCAGAGCGGTTAGGTGTGTCTAACGGTGAGATGCTGACGCTATCAACTCGACGCGGCTCGATTGATGCGCCAGCCTTTGTCACCAAGCGTATTCAACCAAATGTTGTGTTTGTACCGTTCCACTTCGTGGAATCAGCAGCAAACAAGCTAACAGTCTCAGCGACAGATCCTTATGCCAAGATCCCTGAGTTCAAAGTGGCAGCGGTTAGAGTTGAAAAAGCACTCGCGTTAGCAGAATAAATAGTCTGTAGAAATTCATTAGCGGATTAACAAACACCCAGCTCGGCTGGGTGTTTTTTTTTGCTTCTATCAAGCAAATACAGACGAATGTCACAAAAATAAGATGCTAAAGGCGTATCATACATGTAAAACTTATTGCTTATCAGCAGATCCCGCGCTATCTGCCTAGATACAATTCTTTAATTTTATTTCAAACAATTACCGCAACACGCGAAAGTGTAATCATATATTGCAAATAATTAATGCAAGAAAAACTTATTTAGCCCTATAATGCTATCAGTTTTTCTTATATGCGCATCGATTGACACTTTAACCTTTTGATTTAAGCAAAACGCTCACGTTAATTGGTTTTCATTTTTGAATAAAGATGCGTAACACTTGGGGTAAGCATGAGTTACGTAGATTCCAACAATAACCAACTGTTCTCGCCGATGGAAATGATGGCGGAAGCAGAAAAGTTTGCGCTTAGCAAAGCAAAGAAGACCAGTAGCATGACACTGGGCCTTGCTATGATGGCGGGGGCTTTTATCGGATTGGCATTCGTATTTTATATTACGGTAACAACTGGGAGTTCGTCTGCGGGGTGGGGCCTAAGCCGATTAGTGGGTGGTATGGTCTTTAGTATGGGGTTGATTTTAATCGTTCTCTGTGGCGGTGAGCTCTTTACCAGTTCTGTGCTTTCAAGCATTTCTTGGGCGAATCGCCAGATCACACTAAAAAAGATGTTATCGCTATGGGCTAAAGTGTATATCGGGAACTTTTTCGGTGCCATGTTCATGTTGCTGCTGATCACCGGTGGTGGCATGTTTCTACTGAACCATGGTCAGTGGGGATTGAATGCGCTTAACATTGCCCAGCATAAGCTCCATCACACGCCGCTTCAGGCATTCTCATTGGGTGTTTTATGTAATTTATTGGTTTGCTTGGCTATTTGGATGACATTTAGTTCTGCAAATGCGCTGACTAAAGCCATGTTAATGATTTTGCCTGTCTCAATGTTCGTCTCTAGTGGTTTTGAGCACTCTGTGGCCAATATGTTTATGGTCCCGCTTGGCATTGTGATTCAACATTTTGCGCCTGAGCAATTTTGGCAAATGATTGGCACTAATCCACAGCAATACAGTGATCTTAACATTCACAACTTTCTACTGGCGAATCTGCTACCTGTCACTCTTGGCAATATTGTCGGAGGGGCTGTATTAGTAGGCCTGGCTAATTGGTGTATTTTCCGTCGTCCAGAGCTTAAAGCGACAAACGTAACTTCTATTTCCCAAAGTGTAGAACTCTCGACTGCCAAGGAGGCGGATTTGCTTTCACATTTAACTGTCAAGGACATTGTCGATTCACAACCACTTACATTATCTGCTGATCTGTTTGTGCCGAAAGCCGTAGATATATTGGTAGCGAACAAACTGTCGGGTGCACCGGTCTGTGATGTTAATGGCCGTTTGGTCGGGTTCCTGTCCATGTTCGATATGATGAAAGAGCTATGGTATAAGGATTTCCAACCGGCCAAAGAGACAAAAGTCGCCGATCTCATGAGAAGTGATGTTGTTGCTGTAGATATCAATGATCGCTTGGTAGATGTCGTCGAGTACTTGTGTATTGACAAGGATATGCTTTACCCAACATCAGGTATCGGTATGGCAACCAGTGCAACGTCACTATCGTTAGAAGAGCGTGTGAAAGCACTGAAAGTCAGTAAGCCCCGTGTGTTACCAGTACTGCACAACGGCCAGTTTGTTGGAACCATTACCCGTGATAGTGTGATGGTTGAATTGCGGAAGCTTTACCACGATGTCACGCTGACAACAGTACAGAAGCTAGAGATCGCATAAAACTCTGCATTGAATATGTGTTTTTTGTGATGCCGAAAACACCCAGTTTTACTGGGTGTTTTTTTATGTTCGTCACAAAAACCAATGTGACATAACTGAAAGATTAAATTCCATATTTAATCTTGCCAGGTGTTCGATTGGTGAAATTGAATTCTAAGATTTCAATATTCATAAGCTATAAGTTAGATGTAATCTATGAAAACGGGTGCTTTGACATTATTTCTTACATTTTTGGCGTGTGTTTACATTTTTATAACAGGTTGGTGCTAAACTCTTATGTGGTAGATGTTTAGGGTGTTACAAATTGTAAATAAATGAAAGTTAGGGCGAAATACTGCGTGCTACAAAGCTATGGGGTGTATGCATTTTGAACGGAAAGTGGGAAAATGCTCGTATTAGTATGATGCACATTGAAAGGACGCATTTCTAACTTTCTTAAAGAGGTGACTATGAAGTTCGGTTTGATTTTTTTGTTGTCTGCCGTTGCTGGTGTTCTATCTGGTGAGCATTTTCACTCGTTTCTCGTAGGGTTTGGCGTTGCTTCTGTTGCCGTTGGGGCGGGCTATTGGTTGGCGTTCCGCTGCTCAACTCGCTATCCACAACTCGCATTGCTGATGCTTCTGATGGGGCTTATGGCTAAAATCGGTGTCACGATCACTGGAGTAATGTGGGGGTTGGAATCGAACCTGATCAATTCTCCATTTGTATTCTCGCTGTCATATTTGTTCTTCTCTATTGTTACTACTTATCTGTATTCGAAATGGCGTGAATTCCAGCTGTCGCGCTCTGAAACGACGCTAATGGCCAAGACTGCATAAAACAGTGTCTACTGAATAATAAAACGGGCTTTATGTCCGTTTTTTTTTGTCTTTTCGTTGGTATATGAAAGAGTATTTGGCGGCATAGCGTCACTCAGAAGCTATTCTTTGGGGGTCTACAAAGTAGGAAATAACTTGCCCTATGCCGCCAAGTACCACTTGGGTACGAGGCCAATTTTACGTTAAAATAGGAAGTCTAAAACAGAAGAAGTAATATAAATAGGTTCCTCTTTTATGAGTGGTCAACGTCTCAAAGTCCAATTTCAGCGCTTGTATAACCATTTCTCAGGCAAAGATGCCGATACCAACCTCCAAGACATTGCCGAAGTGTTATTTTGTACCCGTCGTAATGTTCGTATGGTTATCAATAAAATGGTGGACAAGGGCTGGATCACCTGGGAGCCTGCGGTAGGTCGGGGCAAACAATCTCGGCTAGTGTTTTGTAGCACTGACAATGAATTGCAGCTAATGCATGCAAGAAAGTTGGTTGCAGAAGGTAAACTCGAACCTGCCCTAGAAGCACTTGAACACAATGCCGATAAGCTGGCGCAAATCATTCAGGAGCAACTTGGCCATACGACTGCTCACGGTAAGCAAATTGTTCGTCTGCCATACTATCGCGAGTTCAGTAATCTTAATCCGCTTCAGCCGTTACGGCGCTCAGAGCAGCACTTGGTCCGCCAGGTGTTTAATGGCTTGACGCGTATAAACGAGGAAAAAGAGGAAGTTGAGGGGGATTTGGCGCACCACTGGGAGGCTATCACCCCTCGCCACTGGCGCTTTTATATTCGCCCTTCAGTCCGTTTTCATGATGGCCGTTTGCTAAATAGTAACGATATTATTGCGACCTTCAACCGCGTCAAGCAACACCGATTGTTCAGCCATATCAAACAGATTGAGGCACCTTTTAGCAATACTATCGACTTCTATCTCGGAACTGATGATCATCGCTTTCCTGATTTGTTAACCAACCTTATCGCCATGATTCAACCTGCAGATGCTGACATGGATAACCCTAATGTGTTGTTTCCTATCGGTACTGGCCCGTACAAGGTAATTCAGAATGACAGTAAGCGTTTTAAGCTGGAAGCCTCGGATCAGTATTTTGGCTTCAGGGCGTTGATTGACGTCGTTGATATCTGGATGCTCTCTGATGTGGCTTCGTGTTACTTGCAACCTGCAACTGATGCAAGCCAGTTGGGTGATGTCAGTGTATCCTCGAAGTTGAAACTGGATGAAGGGTGTAACTTTCTTTTGTTTAACCGAACAGGTGGCCTTCCTGCTGACCCAGATTGGTTGCGATACTTACAAGGTCGCCTGACGGCTTTGCAGTTGTTGCAGAGGTTGAACAAGGATCAAATAGGAGACTTCCGGTTAACCAATGCCTACGGCATCCTACCGGGATGGACGCATGTGCCGCTTCACTCTATACCGGTGAGTGCACCACCATCGAAAAGAACGGTGACGATTGCCTTTGCCTGTCAGCATCCGGTTTACCCACATGTCGCGAATGCGATCAAGGACATATTGGCAGAAGATGGTATCAAGTTAAAAATATTGGAGCTCACCACGACAGAAATTGCACTCGGAAAACATAGCCAGAAGATTGATCTTTGGTTAGGTGGTATGAGCTTGATGAATTATCGCGATGATGCCTTGCTGTCGTGGTTTTTTAATTTTGATCACATCGCACGGGCAATGCCGGAAGAGGAGTTCGAGCAGCTTGAGCAAGAGGTAACGCGATGGCGAGCAAACCCCGAACAGGCCCCTCCGTGTCAGCATATAGGAGCGAAGCTTGTGCAGTTTGGTCAGGTCTTGCCACTGTTCCATAACTGGTTGGGAGTTGATGACTCTGGGGCAGTACAGGGCATGCAGTCGAATTCTATGGGATGGTTTGACTTTAAATCGGTTTGGATGAAACCGGAACACGAATCTCAGTAGCTGAAGTGTTAACAAGGAGAAAGTTCATACTCTTTACACTGCTCATTCATCATTTTGACATTTGTGCGGATTAAAAAGTCATTGTGCCTCGCTATTTGATACGGCGCATGGGCGAGAACTAACATGACTGCATGGAGAGTCACAATGTTTGAAATTGATCTTACTGACTTTGAACTAAACGAAGATGAGTTCTGGAATGAGTATCAGCAAGACTTGGAGTTTGCTGACTGGAGTGAGTCTGATAATTTTGATGAATATGAATACGTCGATGATCAAGTAGGGTAGGCATATTCCTTCCAACAGAACAGGCATCTGGATTTTACTGCCTGTTCTGTTCAATACAATAAGGCTTAGTGTCGAGTCATGTTTGGTTGGCTTTTGTTTTTAGCGCTTCGTTTTGACTGCTGAACCATTGGTTTATCGGTCGCCAAACAACATCGAACATCGACTTGTACCAAGGCGCTTCCTCTACTTGCTTGGTTGCCAGTAACGGTTGTTCAGCGATAACGACCTCATCGATGTACCAGATAACTCTACCGACCTCTTGCCCTTTGTCGACAGGGGCTTCTAGGTTGTCGTAGATAATTGCATAGTCTACGTTCTTTCTTTGGCGCCGAGGTATAGTGACCTTACCGCCAGAGCCAACTTCAACCTCGATACTTGAGGGGCTGCCGTACCAGACACGCAGTGGCTGCAGCTCTTCTTTGCTGAAATTCGGTTCGATGTCCTGGTAGAAGCGAAATCCCCATGTCAGAAGCTTTTTACTTTCAGTGCGGCGTACAGTGGCACTTTGAGTACCCAAGACAACGGCAATTAGCCGTTGTCCATTTTGTTGTGCGGAAGACACGAGGCTGTAGCCGGCCTGTTTGGTGTAGCCAGTTTTCACGCCATCAACATTGATCGTCGTGTCCCAGAGCAATGCGTTGCGGTTGCCTTGTTTTATTTTACCGAAGGTGAATGACTTTTCTTTGAATAGCGGGTACATATCCGGTAAATCACTGATCAATGACTTTGATAGCAAGGCCATGTCATAAGCGGTAGTTTGCTGTTCAGCTGAATCTAACCCATGAGGATTGGTGAAGTAAGTATCTTTCATACCGACTTTTTCGGCATAGCGGTTCATCATTTCGATAAATGCAGTTTGGTGGCCGGCAACGTGCTCCGCTAGTGCTACCGTAGCATCATTACCCGATGAAATAATGACACCCCGGTTGAGGTCGTCCACAGAGACTTGGTCACCTACATTGAGAAACATTTTCGATGACCCTGGGAATTTCTTACCCCATGCATTTTCACTGATGATGACCATGTCGTCCGATGTGATATGGCCAGACTTGATTTCTTGGCCAACAATATAGCTGGTCATGATTTTTACTAGGCTTGCGGGGGCATGGGGCGCATGGATATTTTCACCAGCAATGACTTGCCCTGTGTCGTAACTCATTAAAATCCATGACTTGGCTTGAATGTCAGGAGGGGAAGGGTGGATTTCTGCATGACTTAGCGATGTCATTACCAGTGCAAGTGCATAACAAGCGATGTGGTGGCATGTTTTATTAAAGGAAGAAAGTGTCATCGGAACTCACCCTGTCTCTACTACATGGTTGCACTTTTCAGCATAGTAAATAAATACCATGAAGGACTAACTTGATACCGGAAGGGAAGAGACTTTTGTATGAATCTCACCGGTGAGATTCAAAGGGAGTCGCACTCGTCCAGGTCGTTATCGCTGTTATTCGGGGCTCGGATAACCGGGCCGAAAGAGAGATGTTGGCTTTTTCCATCTTATTTAACCAACACTCAATAATATCCATATAGCTTTCACCTTACTGCGCAGAGTGACAGTATTCAGTGCTACTTTAAATGGATATTCATAAAAACAACAAACAAAGCAGAAAAATGCGCGGTGCTTGATGTTTTTTTGTTGGAAATCAGATGCATCTCACGTATGTTTGTTTGGTGTTAACTATGTGTTGTGGTTGTTGTTGTCTTATTGGATTACTTCACGTAAATGCTGTCAAGGAATGTGTAGACTAATTTAGATTAATCACTCAGGGAGTTGAGTAGCAAATGAAACTGTTACGAGTAAGTATGATGTTGGGGGCAACCGTGACAGCCCTGTTGGCAGGAGGCAGCGCTTTTGCTGCAGTACCAGGGGCCGATTTAACTCAGTCGACGGTTGGTTACGCATCATTGCTAATTTTTGGTCTAGCGTATTGCTTGGTAATGGGGGAAGAGTATCTTCAGCTGCGAAAGTCTAAGCCGGTATTGTTGGCCGCAGGTTTAATATGGTTAATGATTGGCTTTGTCTATCAGCAGCAGGGGCAGATCGAGTTGGCCAAAGCGGCCCTAGAACACAATTTGCTGGAATATGCAGAGCTATTACTGTTTTTGCTGGTTGCAATGACTTACATCAGTGCGATGGAAGAGCGGCGTCTATTCGATGCCCTCCAAGCCTGGATGGTAAGCAAAGGCTTTAACTTCAGGAGCCTGTTTTGGCTTACCGGGTTCTTGTCCTTTATGATCTCTCCTATCGCCGATAACCTGACTACGGCTTTGCTGATGTGTGCAGTTGTGATGAAAGTGGGGGGTAGCAATTTACGTTTTATCAACATAGCGTGTATTAACATCGTTGTGGCTGCCAATGCGGGTGGGGCATTTAGTCCATTTGGTGATATTACAACGTTAATGGTTTGGCAGGCTGGATTAGTTACCTTTACCCAGTTTATCGACTTGTTTATCCCATCATTGGTCAATTATCTTGTTCCGGCGTTTATTATGTCGCTCTTTGTCCCTAAAACGAGGCCAAACACGACCAGTGAGTACGTAGAGCTGAAACGTGGTGCAAGGCGAATTGTTCTTCTATTTATCCTGACGATTGCAACAGCAGTTGGTTTTCATGCCTGGGTCCACTTCCCACCGGTTATTGGGATGATGATGGGGTTGGCTTATCTGCAGTTCTTTGGTTTCTTCCTGCGTAAGACATTGAAGCGTTCACTCGAAAAGAAAACTGCATTGGCGATAGCTAACCAGGATGAAGAAGCGCTGAAACGAATAGGTTCTGTGGTGCCTTTTGATGTTTTTAAGCGTGTTTCTCATGCCGAGTGGGATACGCTGTTGTTTTTCTATGGTGTTGTAATGTGCGTGGGGGGCTTGAGCCTATTGGGTTACCTGGGCATGGTGTCTGAGGTGATGTATTCCCAGTGGAACCCTGTGTGGGCGAATATCATGGTCGGTATACTCTCGGCAATAGTCGATAATATCCCGGTTATGTTTGCGGTCTTGACAATGCAACCCGAGCTCTCATTGGGCAACTGGCTGCTAGTTACCTTAACCGCCGGGGTTGGCGGGAGTTTGCTGTCGATTGGCTCTGCGGCCGGCGTTGCTCTGATGGGAGCCGCTCACGGTAAATATACTTTCTTCGGACATTTGAGGTGGATGCCGGTTATTGCATTGGGCTATGTGGCGAGTATTATTTGCCACTTGTTACTGAACAACCATTTGTTCTAAGTGGTAACGCTTAAATGCTTGTTAAGAAAAGAATTTGAATGAAAAACGTTCAACTTTGACGTGTTAACAAATAGAAAGTGTGTAGAACATCACTAAAGAAAAAATGAAATGCGGGCCCAGCAACTGCTGGGCTTTTTTTTGGGTAATTGTCGTGCTTAACTAGATGTATACGAAGGTATGTCAGAGGATTGGCGTATGAAAAAATACGGATGTTTCATTGTGAGTGCGACTGTGCTCTTTACGGGTTCTTTGGCCCATGCGATGGATTTGGACACCTTGTTCAGGGTCCCCAGCGTTAAATTGGCTATCGCCAAGTCCAACGGAAATATCGATATTACCAAGCGAGAAGAGTTTAACGATATCCCGTTTAATTCCTCAAATTCGGTCACCCCGGTTATTTCTCTGATGCAGTCACCATACTATTTCTCGGAGTCAACTCGCTGGGGGTACCATACAGAGCTGTCCGCTAGCTATTTTGATCTCGATTATGATGACGACGATGATGATCAATTCGTTGGCGGGAACTATAAGGGCTATTCGGTTGGTTTAACGCCAGTACTGTTTTACCAGTTTGGTGACCGAAAGTTATGCTCTACATGTAAAAGTTGGCGTTTCGAGCTAGGGGCAGGGGTCCACTACATTAATGCAGATGGCAAACTGAAGAATGCTGACAATAGCCAGATAGACTTTGATTCGTCGGGGTTTGGTTTCAATTCCCATCTTGGGGCTGTACTTAACTACAAAAACTGGGAGCTGGGGCTGCGTATTGTGGCACCGACCAGATTAGATGATGCCGGTATCAAGGTTGAGCATGGGTTATCGTCAATAAGCTTTGGCTACCGCTTCTAGGTCGGCCAATGACGACAAAGCGCCTATTTGAGCTGCGAAATAGGCGCTTCATATTGGGTCTGCGTTGCTATTTGAGTTGTTTCAGTGCTAATTCAAGTTCAGATAAAAAGGTGTCGATATCTTCGCGACTGATATCGATATGGGTGACCAACCGCATTGGATTCCCCGGCGTAATAATAATCCCCTTCTCCTTCAAGATATCGGCGAGTTGCCGTTGATCGAGAGCTGGATCTACTTTAGCAAAAACAATATTGGTCTGTACCCTATCGGACTTCACCGAAAAACCAGGCAGGTGGTTCAGGCCCTCGGCAAGCTTCTTGGCGTTGGCGTGGTCATCGGCTAAACGGGCGACATGCTCGGTCAAGGCGATCTTTGCGGCCGCCGCCAAAATACCCGCTTGGCGCATACCGCCCCCCAAGACTTTTCGCCAGCGGCGTACTCGAGCAATAAAGGCCTTGTCGCCAAGGACGAGAGAGCCAACCGGTGCACCCAATCCTTTGGACAAACAAACTGTCATAGAATCAAAGTACTGACTGATCTGTTTGATATCCACGTTCAGAGCGGTGGCAGCATTGTAGACTCGGGCGCCGTCTAAATGCAGCTTGAGATTATGTTTATTCACAAACTCTCTGGCTTCAGCCATATAGGAAAGCGGTAAGACTTTACCGTTGATGGTATTTTCCAGACTAAGCAAGCGGGTACGGGCGAAATGCGCGTCGTCGGGTTTTATTGCGGCCGCAAGCTTGGCGAAAGGAATTGTGCCATCCTTTTCATTCTCTATGGGCTGAGGTTGGATTGACCCGAGAACGGCTGCACCGCCTCCTTCAAACATATAGTTATGCGCTTGTTGGCCGCATAGATATTCATCACCTCGCTCACAGTGGGCCATCAGCGACAGTAAATTGGCTTGTGTACCGGAACTGCAAAACAGAGCACTTTCAAAACCATGTCGCTCTGCTGCCCACACTTCAAGATCATTGACGGTCGGATCATCACCGTAGACGTCATCGCCAACAGGAGCGGTAGCCATCGCCTCGCGCATGGCCTGGCTTGGGTGGGTTACAGTATCAGAACGAAAATCTATCATGGTTACTTCCTTGGTTTATTCTGTTTGGCCCATTGGGTATTTTCATGGGGTATATCACTTTGCCAGAAACGGGACCGAGTGAATAGAAATCTGTGCCATGATTTTTCTCAATTGGCTAAAATTTGATACCGAGCAAGAAAATGAATGAATAATTGTTGTTAATTCGTGAATTTTCATTTGGCACTTTCGGTTTTAGCTAGAATTAGTAATGTAGAGATTGGGGGCGCTGCTTGCAGCGTTATTCGGCAACTTGCATTTTAAGTTTGCTGTAGCAGAAGAAATCATGGCATAAGCCAGATGGGAGGCTGTCATATGTTGGCTGAACATAGACATTTCACTTTACCTGGTGAATCAAGACTTCATGCAGATGTTACAGTAAGTCCTGTAGGGGAGCTTGAAGTTAATATCCTCGAGCAGAATAGCCATTTAAGCGGTGAATTTGACCAGCTGTATTTCTATTCTGAAGGAAAGAAAACTGAACTTGTTTGCAAAGATCAGATCAAGAGAGACGATGTTAAATGGCACCTATCTTTAGCGAGCGATGATGCAAGAGAGCTCGCCAAACTGATAGAGCTTGCTGAAGAAGAATATGAAATTCTGATGCGGGATCTGTAGTTACCCTGTAACTTAATTGGTCTGGCAATGGTTAGTAAAATCCTGCTGTTTAAGCAGGATTTTTATTTCTGAAGGCATGAATTAGCTTTGGCTCAGAAGGTGCGTAATCACATCGATAATCTGTAGGTATCGTTTCGCCAGTGGGCGGTGCTGTTTTCTCAGTAGATAAAGCTCTTGTCTGACTGTTTTTGGAAGCGGGAGAGTTTTGATTTTGTCTTGGTTGCTAAACTGGCTAACAGCCTTCTCGGGTAACACGGTAAAACCGAGACCTTCAGATACAGGAAGCAATATCTGGTTGAGCTGATTAATATAACCCGTTTTTTTTATTTTATTGAAATCAAAATGGCTATCACTGTAGTTTGCCAAGTGCACCTGCTGTAGGTAATGCTTGCCGTCAGGGTGGTCAATAAATCCGAATGAATATAAGGCGTCTTTTGATAATTGATCTTCCGGATAGTCTGCCGGCACCACAACGCATAATGCTTCCTGGCCGATTTGGTGTTGGTCGAAATATTGGTCGTCAACCGAATGGGTCACGATACCAATATCAAACTGGCCGTTTTTGATCCCTTCGAGAATTCTATGATTCGGCGCTGATTCCAGGTGTATACTGATTGCCTGATGTTTTTGCTGATGTTTGAGAAAATGGGGATAGAGAAACATCGCCAGCGAACCAGAACAAGCCAAGTGGCATTCGCCACAGAAAGGGTCATCGGTTAATAATTCGCCCAATAGCTGTTTTTCATCTTCTTGGCGTTTTACGCCGTATCGATAGAGTTGCTGGCCAGCAGGTGTCAGCTCAAATCTTTTACCGATACGTTTAATTAACGGCGTTCCGGCTTGCTCCTCGAGTTTTTTAATATGTTGGCTGACGCCAGGTTGGGTCATGAAGAGTCTTTCTGCAGTCTGAGTGAAGTGGCCGACTTCAACCAAGGTAATAAATGTATGGAGCCATTGGGTATTTAGCATGGCAAGCAAGGTACTGTTTTAATATCTGTGTAAAAGATTAGTACCATCGGAGTATGAATGTCGTCAAGCAGATACCATTGGCGAGGTATCTGCCTGCTTTAGGATGTGCTTTACCTTTACAACCGTTTGAGCCCCATCTGATAGACTGAGCAGACATCATTGCTGTCGTTGAGTAGAGTAATGTTAGCTTTATAGCCCGCGGCAAGCTTGCCGTATTGGTGATCGATACCTGCGGCTTTCGCAGGGTAGAGGCTTGCCATGCGAAGTGCTTCTTCTCTGCTTAGGCCGACATGTTGGATTAGGTTTTTAACCCCTTCAATCATGGTGATTGCAGCCCCTGCAATCGTCCCGTCAGCATAATGGCATTTACCATCCGTCACATACGCTGTGGTTCCAGCCATGTCATATTCCATCATATCGGTTCCAGCTGGAGCAACGGCATCTGTCACCATGAATAGTTTATCGCCCAGTAGTTGGTGTGCGATACGAACAGAGGCGTATGAAGAGTGAATACCATCGACAATAATGCCCGCATGCGGTTTCTTGTCGAAGATATAGCCCACGGCACCGGGTTCACGAGAACCCAGGGGCGTCATCGCGTTATACAAGTGGGTCGCCATCTTCAAATGATGCTTGCAGCTAAGCTGGTGGTAGTTGGCATTGGTATGACCGAGTGACACCGTGATACCAGCATTGTCGAGGATATCAATGACAGTTTGCGAAGTGTTTTCTGGCGCAAGGGTAACGACGGAGATATGTTTGGCATTATCGGCTAGGTAGTGCGCGGTTAGCTCATCAAGAATGCGAATATGATTTTCATCGTGGGCCCCTTTTTTTTCTTTACTAATAAAAGGCCCCTCAAGGTGCAGCCCGATGATACCTTCACTTTCAGGATCGTCGATTGTCGAGACAAGGTCTACCGCCTGGCACATGGTTTCATGCTTACTGGTGATCAGTGTGGGCAAATACTGGGTTGTTCCATTTTGGAGGTTGGTTTGATTCATGGTGTCGAGCGTACGCTTAGAGATGTCAACATTGAGCATCACACCACCACAGCCGTTAAGCTGCAGGTCGATAAAACCAGCAGTAGCCGTTAGACCCCGGCCGTTATGGGTGTTGGCCGGCAGGCTGGCATTTTCCATTGGGACAATAGCTTCAATGGTATCGCCATTAACAATAATGGCTTGGTTTTCAAGGGTAACATGGCCGTTAAAAACATTGATGTTTGTGATAGCGTACATAGGCGTCCCAACTCTTGAGCTTGTATAGGATAAGTGAAAGCGTAACCATGCGAATAAGCAAATTTAGGTAACGCAGGCTAACTTATTTTTATTTAAAAAATAAGTTAGAGTAATAGGTGCCGTTTGTCAATGGTATGCAAGCTATTAGTGAGAGCTGATGCGTCATAATTTTCAGTTTTCGGATTCAGTTGCTTGATTTATCCTTGTCACGCATTGATAGGAGAGCATATGTCGCCGAAAACGATTTTTGCCAGCGTTGCATTGGTTATTGCGCTGGGTTCATTAGAGAAAAGTATTGTCACAACGCCGTTGCCAATCATTGGAGAAGAATTGGGAGCCGGGCAGGCGCTAACTTGGGTCGTGACAGCCTACCTGTTGGCGGCTACGGCAGTATTGCCAGTATATGGCAAGTTGAGTGATATTTTTGGCCGGGTAAAGATGCTGAATATCAGTGTTGCTCTGTTCCTGTTGGGCTCTGTAGCTTGTGCGCTTGCCCAAGAACTACCAACACTTGTTGCGGCAAGGGTATTGCAGGGGATCGGTGGCGGTGGTCTTATTGCGCTGGCGTTTACTGTGATTGCGGACTGTATCCCGGCCCGTGAAGTGGGCAAATATCAAGGCTATATTTCGGCAGTTTACGCCGCATCGAGCATTGCAGGTCCGTTGCTGGGAGGCTATTTTGCTGAACACTTGAGCTGGCGCTGGGTGTTCTGGATCAATCTCCCACTTGGTGCAGTAGCGCTGTGGATGATCAATACCAACCTCAAACACCTGAGCAAAGGCCGTGACAGCCGATTTGATTGGGCAGGAGCCGGTCTGTTGATGACCATCACTACCTTGTTGCTGTTACTGGTGTCACCCGATATATCTATCAGCCGCATCGGATTAATTTGTGCCACAGCTTTTTCTATTTTGCTGTTTATTATTGTGGAAAAGCGCATAGCAGATCCAATTTTGCCTGCACGTTTGTTTACACTCCCCGGATATCTGATCAGTGTAATACTGATCATGTGCTCGCAGTTGTTAATGTTTGCCGTGCTGGTTTACTTACCCCTTCAGATGCAATGGCAGCATGGCACAAGTGCTTCGGCCAGTGGACTTATTATGATGGTCTTTATGATGAGTATTACCAGTGGTGCTTATCTGGGTGGTAAGCGAATCGCCAAAACGGGCTTTTATAAGTCTTTGGTCGTGCTGGGTTTTGGGATGTCTGTCGTCGCTGTTTTTCTATTGTACCAAGGGGTACTGGTGACTGTGGCACTCGCTGTTGCAGGGCTTGGCCTCGGGCTGACATTGCCAAGTTTAAATGTTGTGGTTCAAAATGTATTGCCGCCTCATGATAGAGGTATTGGATTATCGATGTTTGGTTATGGGCGTGAGTTTGGTGGCGCCATCGGTGTTGCCTTTTGTGCTACTTTGTTCCATATCAAAGTACCGGTGCTGGTGGGAGAGGGAAGCGCCGAGGGCCTTTCTCAATTCGATCCGTCAGTCTTGGGACAAGGTTTTACCATGACCTATGGCGGTTTAGTGGTGGTGGCGCTAGTTTCGTGGCTCGTCGCCATTGTATGCCTAAAGGCCCAACCGTTGTCTTCTGATGTGGTCAAGCCAAAACGTTCATACAAGCCGAGAAATGTGAAATAGGTAACCGACAAAAGGTATGACAATTATCTGCCCAGTTCGTATTTTAGCTGGGCTTTTTTGTGGACAAATTATTGCTGTCAGGCACAATACGCCGCCTTACGTTTTAAAAAACGTCACTAGAATGACGGCGAGGTGAGTTATGGCTTGGTTTGAGTGGCCATTTATTCTTTCAAGTGTTTTAACCCAAATGGCTATTGGTGCATTTATTGTCCTTGGCACGGTGCTGCTCAGCGGCAAACTATGTTTCGGTCAGGCCGATCGACTTCACAGAACGATGCCGGTTTTATGGTTGATGTTATTTGGTGCACTGTTACTGCGAGAGCTCAATATGATGCTCTCTGATACTGCTGATGGATACCGCATTGGAACAGAGGCGCTGCTTGCGATTACATTCTTTGCCGCGGCGTTGTTGTATTGGTTTGTCGAAAAAACACTCGTTGGCTCAGAGCGATTCAGACAGTTGTGCCTGGGCCTTGCTGCTCTCATTGGCGTTGGGTACTTGGTAAATGGCCTGGTGGTGAGAAGCGAGCAATGGCTGGTGGCATCGCATTTTATGGCGACGACGTTTTGCGGTGGTACTTTGCTGGCGCATGCCTGTTTGATCCGTGCAAAACATAAAGTGGATGAGCTTAATACTGTTTTACCTCGCATTGGTGCGCTCGCCGCACTTGCCTGCTTACTGACCGGGTTGCCACAACTTGGTGAGCTATCCAGTCAAATTGAAGCCGGTGGGGCAATCATGCCGTTTGTGTCACAAGTGGCCAGTCTCGGCTTGCTATTGGCTGCCGTGGGTGTTTGGTATATGCCTATTGTGACAAAAAGCAAACCGGTGATGAGTGTGATGACTTTTGCGTTGGTCCTGAGCGGGATCTCATCCTACTTTGCCGGCGTTGGATACTAAGGCTTTGCATACCCAGATGTAAAAAACGCGGTACATAGGTACCGCGTTTTTTTATGCAGTGCTGCGTCTTTACTTTACAACGCTAAGTATCTCTTTGAAGCGGTCGCCTTCAGCGACTTCTTGCAACTCGAAAATCAGCATCTCGGCAGTGGTGAGAGATGCCCCGAATTGCTGCATCTTCTCTAGGGCTACCTGCTTGTTTGTTGGGTGTCGAGAAGATACCGCGTCGGCAACGACTTCAACATGGTAGTCAGCTTCAAGCAGCTGACGTACGGTCTGGTATACGCAAATATGTGCTTCAATACCGACTACCACAACATTCTTACAGCCAGCCTCTGCTAGTGCTTCGATAAATTTTGGCTCGCGGTAACAGCTGAAACTATTTTTGGCGATTGGTGTGTGATCGTGAAGGTGATCGGAAATCTGCGGGATGGTTGGTCCCAACTTGTGAGGGATTTGTTCTACCCAGATTATCGGGATTTCAAGAACCTTAGCGCCTTTGACTACGGTTTCTAGGTTCTTGAAAAGCGCATCTCGGCCGTCCATGATTTGGGCAAGTTTGCCTTGGACATCAACTATCACCAGTGCGGTATCGTTTATTGTAAGCATATGAATATCCAATCTTTAATTGAGCTTATAACCTTATCGGAAATTTCCCTTGATTGACAATATCGCCATCGCAATTTTTCTAATCCCGTTGTTTGTATCCAGAGTATTCAATACCTGCCAGCTGCGCCATATCATGATGCCATGTGGCTAAATCGTCTTGGTTGAATTGATTGAGATGGTGGTGGCCACATGCCCGAGCCATGACCTGCATTAGTTCGGTGGAAGCGGTGAGGAAGTTGGCGAGTTTAGTTGCCGCGATATTCGGGTCGAGCTTCTTACGCAGTTCAGGGTTCTGCGTTGCAATGCCAGCCGGGCAGTTATTGGTGTTGCAAATTCTGGCCCCGACACACCCGATGGCTTGCATCGCACTGTTTGCAAGGGCGATACCGTCGGCCCCCAGAGCCATGGCTTTAATAAAATCGGTTGGGGTCCGCAGTCCGCCGGTGATTATCAGGGTGACGTCGCCAGTCATACCTTGCTTGTCAAGGAAGTATCTGGCCCGGGCGAGGGCTGGTATGGTCGGGACACTGATATGATCACGGAATATCTCCGGTGCGGCGCCGGTACCGCCGCCACGGCCATCGAGAATGATGTAATCGGCACCGGCTTCGAGTGCAAATCCCATGTCCCTTTCGATATGGTTGGCGCTGAGTTTGAAACCAATGGGGATACCACCGGTGATCACCCGGACATTATCGGCGAATGCGGCAAAGTCGCGTGGCGTTTTGAGATCTTTGAATGTGGGGGGAGAGATAGCGTCGGTACCTTCTTCGAGGCAGCGGGTTTTGGCGATCTTGCCGATGTTTTTCACCGCAGGCAAGTGCCCGCCTGTACCCGTTTTAGCGCCTTGTCCGCCTTTAAAATGGAAGGCCTGTACCTTTTTCAACAGGCCCTCATGGTAACCAAACATTGCACTGGCTAATTCATAGAAATAACGGCTGTTCGCTTGTTGCTCTTCAGCGAGCATGCCTCCTTCACCGGAACAAATCCCCGTGCCGACTAATTCTGCTCCCATCGCAAGCGCGGTTTTGGCTTCTTCGGAGAGGGCGCCAAAGCTCATATCGGAGACAAACAAGGGAATATTGAGCACCAGCGGTTTCTTGGCCTTCGGCCCTATGACCAACTCGGTGCCGACTTTGGCATCTTCCATCAGTGGTTTGTTGGCCATCTGGGCAACCATAATTTGGATATCGTCCCAGTCGGGGAGTTTATATCTAGGCACGCCCATTGCCGTCATAGTTCCATGGTTCCCAAGATTATTAAGTCCTTCGCGGGCTAGTTGGTGAATATATTCGACATTGGGCTCTTCCTTGGTTGCTTTCGCTGTTGGGAGCTCATTATTGCCCGATGTTGCGCCAGGTCCCTCTTTGCCGATATCGTCTTGGCTGAATTGTTGGTGGGTGCCATCACAAAAGGGGGCATTAGCAGTATGCTTGCAGGCACAGAGAAAGGCATCTCCGTCTTTATCTGCTTTGAAGCTCATTGGCTTAAAATCAGTCGTCTGGTGTGAGCCATCGCAGAAAGGTTGCTTGGCTGAACGACCGCAAGTGCAGAAATAGTAGGTTTGTCCTTTTTTCAATGTGACTTTAGCTGGTTTGTTATTGCTAATGACAGGCTTACTCATTTCGCACTCCACGGTCCACGGGCAAGAAGTATGCACAAAGTATGGGAGAGGATAGGCGTATTTGCATCCACGGGGCAGGCAGTAAGGTGCACTATTCCATCGGGGGATGATAGGATTTTGCGTAATTCACAAAAGGGATTTAACCTTTTGTAACGGTCATCTACTTTACAGTTGACTCATTTCACGGAACAATGCAGATGTTTACGTTTAGATAACTTTGTAAAATATTATGACGGAAAAGAAAGCTAGCCCTCTTAACGATTTGATTTTCAATGTCATTGTACCTTCAGTTGTACTAATGAAGCTTAGTGGTGACGAGTACCTTGGTTCTGTAGGCGCTCTTTTGGTCGCCTTGGCTTTTCCGGTTGTACTGGGTGGCTATGAGCTGATCAAGTACAAAAAGTTTAATTTTATTTCTCTGTTGGGTTTTATCAGTGTTTTACTCACTGGCGGCATAGGCCTACTTCAGCTCGATCCAAAATGGTTGGCCGTAAAAGAAGCCCTGATCCCTGGCCTGATTGGGGTTGCGGTATTTGTCTCAACCTTTACTAAATATCCGGTTGTCAGCAAGATGCTATTTAATGACACGGTACTCAATCTGCCATTGATCAACCAAAAGTTGAATGAGTTTGGCCGAAAGAGTGACTTTGACCGTCGCTTGCTTACCTCAAACTATTTGTTTGCCGGAACCTTCGTATTCTCATCTGTGATGAACTACGTGCTGGCCAAAATGATTGTCACTAGCCCGGCAGGTACCCAAGCATTTAACGAAGAGTTGGGTCGACTGACTTTGGTTAGCTATCCGGCTATTGCCATTCCATCTATGCTGATGATGATGGGGATATTCTTCTACATGTGGCGTCAGATCCGTCAGATGACACATTTGGAAACAGCAGATATTCTAAAGACAGAGCAATAATTAACCCTTCGTTCAAAGAAGCCGGCAGTCATATGCTGGCTTTTTTTGTGCTTATAGAACAGCGGTATTGGTTGAACTGCGATAGACGTGTATAGTTCAGGCCAAGAGCGATTGCTTAGATTTTAAAGGCTGGGACAGTAAACTGGTTTGGGTGGCGCTGCTCTATCAGCTAAGAAACAATGAGGTATACCATGGCACAAACAGCCCATGCGCTTCACATCTTGGTGAAGCACAAAGAACAAGCTGAAGACATCATGAAGCAGCTAAAGCAAGGTAAGAAGTTTGCAGACCTTGCACGTAAACACTCCACTTGTCCATCTGGCAAAAAGGGGGGTGACTTAGGGGAGTTCCGTAAAGGTCAGATGGTTCCGCAATTCGACCGAGCAGTCTTCCAAGGTGAAACGATCACTCCTCAACTAGTGAAGACCAAGTTCGGTTGGCATATTGTAAAGGTACTTTGGCGAACCTAGTCATTCAAGAGTTAAGTAAAAGCCCATCGCTGTTAGACTGTGGTGGGCTTTTTTCTACGCGCAATTATTCTTGTTTCGGTTTGTGCGGAAAGTTGATGACCGAGTTTTCGTCTTTCCGTGTATCTGTCAATTTTAAAATGGCTGCATAGTAGTATCTGACCAGGGTGATCCAAAGTATTGTTGCTATACAGCCAACTAAGACCAAGCTGCCGGCCACTTGAGTGTGAGGTGACAATAGCAGCAATGTTGAAGTAGCCAAGCCTACGGTAAGAAGTCCCAACAATGGTTTGAAAGTCAGTTCGAAGAACGCTCTTAGGTGGTAGAAAAAAAGATAAACGGCCTGTTTAGTTTGCATAGCTTCTCTCCTTTTCCTGAAATTATAAAATAACATACCATTAACATTCTTCGTTGGCAGCATTTTTTAGATAATTTCATGGCGTAGGAACTTCTTCTTCCAGTTGGGAGCGATGCGCCGAAAGTGGGTCAGGGCATTTTGATTCCAACCGCTTGAGGGTCTCCCCCTTTAAGGTCATGTCTTGAGCGATATCGGGGTATAAATGGTGGAAGGATTCAAGGCAAAGTCTTGAAGCATTGATCACAGCCATCATTTCATCTTGCGATTGAGTCACTTTTGCGAGATCGCCGGAGATCTGTGCGCCTAAGAGCTGTTTGAGTGCTTTTTCAGCCTGCTGATATGGTGCCTCGAGACACAGGCAGATTTCATCAGTGGCTTTTTCCAGTTGATTGTCTGGTTGCGAGGAATAGGAAAAGAACCCGAGAAGAAACAGGATATTGACATTGCCTATCATACAGCCCCCTCTCAGAATAATCTGAGTAAGTATATACCCAAGCCAATATGGTGGGGGCGGTTCAGGAAAAAATTTTTAATTACAGATATATCACGATAGGCGCTGCTACGGATCCTCAGGGCAGGTTTGATTGTTATCAAACGCTATAGGTAGCTCCGAGCATTTTTCGCCGCGAATGAACTGGTTAAAAACATTGTCGTTGCTGCCATTTTTGATAAACCAATGAAAGCCATAGCCTTCAGATAGCCAAAGCTGGAGGTGAGGCTGGCGGAACAGGAGGTAGCTCTTGTATTGCGACACATCGACATAGAAATCATTGGTTAGGGATTCTAGTGGGCCTGGAGGCTTGATACCAAGCTTGGCTTTATCCGATGGGCTGAGAACCCAATAGAAGTACTCTGGATAATTGATCACGGTGATTAAAAATGGCAGCTTACTTTGGGGTTTCATTATTGCCCTGCCGCCACGGAAGGAGGTAGCAATGTATTCGCTTTGATTGCTATTTGGCCTGTAATTAATTGAGGTGAAAAGCCAAGTTGAATCATTGACTTGATTGACGAAGTGGTGAGAAAGATTGGTATTGAAATCGCCATCTTCAAGAAAAATATTGTAAGACTTAACGCCCGATTGCAGGTTAGTGTTGTCTTTGAGCACATTCATTGCTGCTAGGGGCGGTATTTGCGGTAGATATTGATCCAGTAGCTGCCATAGGGTATTTAATTCTGAATGCTTGAAGCTAATTGCATGCGCGGTATCAATATCACAGCCGTTAGGTGTTTTGGTACAAAGAGCAATAGAGAATTCTTCGTCCAGCTTATGAATGAACATAAGAGTGTTGGTGAGATTGGTAGGTTTGAAAAAGAGTGCGGTGGTTTGAAGTAGGGAATCAAAATCATCCTGCTTCATTGATAAGAATATAAAGGTATTATTCTTTTTGTCATTGATTAGCTTGTATTTGTAATCAATTGTCCTGTCTGCGGTAAAATAAACGGCAAACAATGCGCAAACGGCCAATAACAAGCTGATGAGAATATATGGTTTGGCCTGCTTTTTACGTTTTTTGGCGGGCGGCTTTGGAATACTGGTGACAGAGTGGAGTTGCTCTCGAGTTAGGAAACGTTTGATCTTGATTTTATAACCTAAGCGGGGAACCAGCTCTATCACTTGGCCGACTTTCTCTTCCTTGAGTTTGATGCGCAGTGTACGAATCGTCTGGAAGAGCGATGTCTCAGCCACCTCTTTTCTTGCCCAACCTGCTGCGATTAACTCTTCTTTGCTGACCATCTTGGGTGATAGGGTTATGAGTTTGTATAGCACGCCTTTTTCCGCTCTGTTGAGAGAGAGGTTACCAGCAGATGTGAATAGTGTTTTTTTTTGACAGTCGAAGAAAAAGTCTTCTGAAATGTGTGCTATGTGGGCCGAAGCGTTAACTTTCTCAGACATGAATTGCACTCAAAGTCATAATGGCTTAAAAAAATAATATTGTTCTTATTGTATAATTATAGATATAACTATCTATATAACTTGAGGATTTTGCCATACATTATAGTGTTCGACCACTTAAAATTCATTTAATACGATCTATTCATTGCAAAGTGATACTGAGACATTTTAACTTTTAAAAAAAGAGAAGTGTCTCTTTTATGCGACGACTGGAAATTTCGCACATTCGGATTGCTAAAGCTAACTACACTCCATACAAAGCCACATTGAAGTTATAGAGATATAAGTGGCAAGAAATATTTGGGGGCATTATGTTTGCGTTAGTCAAGAGATCACCTTCTTGTCTGCCCATAATATATACCGTATTTTTCGTAACATCTGGTACTGCTGTAGGATCCGACTTATTTGATGGGTCCTTCACGGAGAAAATATCAGAGGAAGTCGATACGGCAATGGCAGAAATCAAAGGGTTAGCCAGTCAAGTCCGTGGTGATAAGATAGATAAGAAATACCGCGCATTAAATAATCACTCTGCGTCAGCAGGTATGAAGCATGCAGGATACAGCAGTCGAAGCTCATCGGTGAATGTTCCTCTTTACAACAGTGATCCTTTTTCATCTTACATGCCACCAGGACTTCCAGAGCATGCCATCTCTGATTCCGGGGTCTTTGGTGATGGGCAGCATTCTCAAGTTGCAGGCTATATTCGCGTTGATAATACAATTCTTGCCGATAGTGCATCGTTCAAAAAGTCATCTGAACAAGATCATAATGGTTATTCACTAACGCTAGGAGGAGATTACTTATACCAAAACCATTATCTGTTTGGGTTAACTTTGGGTTTACCCTTTTATAAGCCTATGGCTGAGGATAGTGATACGGAGATTGATGGTTTAATCGCTTCTGGCTACTTTAGCTACTTTAAAGATTCATGGTTTATCGACTTTAACGCGAGCTATGCTGTGATGGATACGGATATTGAACGGCAGGTAACTCTATATACTGATCCTGTGGTCAACAATGCCAATGAAGCTGATTCAGATATTTGGGTGTTCTCTTTGGGGGCAGGTTATATCTTTGACTATGACTATTTGCAGTTAGCGCTTGAAAGCAGCCTGCAATACACCTTGTCAGATCCAGACCGTTACGATGAGAGGCTCTCTCTAACGAATTCAAGTTATCTATTCTCCAAGATCGACGACGTAGAAGCTCTGGAATCGACGATGTTGATCTCAGGTCTGAGCATCTCGTACCCATTTAGAACACCATTTGGTGTATTTCAACCTTATGCGAAGGGCTATTTACATTACGATATAGACAGTGGCAAAGAGCGGATCATCTCCCAGCTGAAATCAAATTACTCGGGTAGCATCTTACCTATCGTCGTAGAGTCTCATGATGACGTATATGGAAGGGTGCATATCGGTATTTCCGGCGCGTTGGGTAGGGATTGGTACGGCTATGCAGAAGCCAGTCAGTTGTTATGGCACGATGATTTATCGGCCTATACCATCTCCGTAGGACTGAGCATGGCGCTTGATTAAATGTTAGTAGCAAACTTACAGCAATTATCCAATGGAAATTGGTTTTAATCACATATTATTCGCCCGGCCTTTGCCGGGCTTTGATTTTATTCGTGAGGCATGTAAGGTTTTGTGCATAAAATTGGATTTTGTTTGTACACTACAAACAGTGACATACAGTCAAAAAATATAACTTGTTGTTAATAAACTACATTTTAGTGCTTTTGATCACAGAATGCAGAGCCTAATATTCAGTATCGTTCCCGCCATAATTAAAACTCAAATTTTATACTTCCCCCAATAAAATTATGAGTATAAAGGGAAAAATCTCGTGAACTTTAATCTATCAACGGTTGCAAAAGCCGTGATCCCACTGTGTTCTGCATTTGTTATTGTTGGCTGTAATAGCTCGTCGTCCTCAACGGATGGCAAGTTTGATACAACCAATCCACCAACTATTGATATTGAACTACCGGAGACAGATGGACCTATCGCTTACCTACCGCAGAGTGGGTCGGTCGCAGAACCTATAAAGGCAGGTGATGATGAGGCCGTGATATATATGGTGGCACGAAATGGTGCGGCGAAGGCACTGTCATCGTTTGAGAATTACAGCCTTCATGTATGGAATAATGACACCTGTGATAGAGCCGCGAAGGAAAGTTCGGGTTGGGACGACAAATCTATTGCCCCGGAAGGCGAAGATGAATATGGCCCGTACTGGAAACTGCCACTTAAAAGTGGGAAAACCGATTGTATTAATTTCATCATTCGTGATGGGAACCTAAGCAACTTGTCAGGCAGTGATGCAAAACTTGATTTCAACCAAATCAAGGATCGAACAGCCTCTTATGTGTCGGGTAGCAATCAGGCGTACGATGATCGCGGGGATGCCTATGTGCTACTGTTCGGTGTCGCTAATGCAGAAGCCCATCTAGTTGAAGGGCATACCTTGATTTGGGACGGGGTCGAATCAGCGGATGAGGTACGTCTTTATGTCCAGCTTGATGGTGGTTTTGCGCCTGACAGCGAAAATCAGTATGACGCTGATTATATTGTCCTGGAACCAACAGTTCTTAGCGCGGATGTAAAAGCAAAATTCCCTCATCTGGCAAACAAACCTGCTTATTCAATCGATCGTGCTATCGATATGCGCCCGGTCATGAAAGCGGAATTGGCGGCGATAGCGGTCGATGAGGACGGATTGGTACTCAGTGGTACCAAAGTTCAATCTGCGGGGGCGTTTGATCAACTATTTGCCAATGCGGCTGCTAACGTTGAACTTGGTGCTGTGATTGATGGTAGCGAAACGCAGTTCAATGTGTGGGCGCCGTCTGCACAGAATGTGGTGACCGTTCTTTTTGATGAAAACAAGGAAGAACTGGGTCGCCTGCAGATGGATTACGATGAAACTTCTGGGGTGTGGTCGCTAGTAACAGATAAAGCCCCCAATGGTACTTACTTCCGCTATCTGGTTGATGTCTTCCATCCGGTGTCAGGCGCAGTAGAAAGCTACCAGGTAACGGATCCGTATTCGCTGAGCTTGTCGATGAACTCGGAATACAGCCAGGTAATTGATCTTAATGATCCTGCTCTCAAGCCTCAAGGGTGGGATGATCTTCAAAGACCGATTGACCAAACAAACCCATCACAGTTTGTGATCTACGAGTCCCACGTGCGTGATTTTTCTGCCCAGGATGAATCTACCCCGGACAATGCCCGTGGCAAGTTTATTGCCTTTATGCAGCCTGACTCGGTACCGGTCAAGCATTTAAAATCATTGAGTGAAAGTGGTGTCACCCACCTTCATTTGTTGCCAATTTTCGATATTGCCACCATCAACGAAAACCCTGATGAAGCCGCGAATATTGAAGAGTCGTTTAGCAAGCTATGTGAAGTTAATACGGCGGTGAAGTCTTCTAAGTTTGCCAAATACTGCTCTTCGGGGCTGACCATTGCCGAAGCTCTTGAGGAAGTGAAGCAGGACGATACTAAAGAGAACCCGGCTGTTCAGGAGTTGAACCGTTTCGTTTCGGATGTCGATGGCTTCAACTGGGGTTACGACCCATTCCATTATACAGTGCCTGAGGGGTCGTACTCGACCAACCCGGATGGCCCGCAGCGCATCAAAGAGCTGCGAGAGGCTGTGATGGCGATCAAGCAAGATATCGGTATGAATGTGGTCATGGACGTGGTCTACAATCATACTAATTCCGCGGGCCCAGAGCAGCGTACCTCAGTACTCGATAAGCTTGTGCCATGGTATTACCAGCGCTTGAATCCGGTAACCGGTAATGTTGAAAACTCGACTTGTTGTTCCAATACCGCACCTGAGCGGGCGATGTTTGAGAAATTGATCAGCGACTCGCTAGTGGTGTGGTCGCGCGATTACAAGATCGATTCATTCCGCTTTGATTTGATGGGCCATCACCCACTTGATCAGATGCAGCGTTCGCTACTCGAAGTCCAGAAGGTTGATCCGAATACATACTTCTACGGTGAGGGGTGGAACTTCGGTGAAGTCGGCAATGACGCACTGTTTGTCCAGGCGACCCAACCGAACCTAGGGGGAACCGGTATCGGTAGCTTCTCTGACCGTCTGCGTGATGCTGTCCGTGGTGGTAGTCCATTCGACAGCAAAGAGGGGATCCGCAAAACACAGGGCTTTGGTAACGGTGCTTTTGTTCAGAAAAACGAAATCAGTGATGTGACCAAAGCGCAAGCCTTACATCTTGCCGATCTGACTCGCCTGGGCATGGCCGGTAACCTCAAAGACTTCAAAATGATTGATTCAACCGGCACCATTATCCGCGGCGATGAGTTGGACTACAATGGTCAACCAGCAGGCTATGCGGTCGATCCAACGGAGATCCAAAACTACGTCTCTAAACACGATAACCAAACCTTGTGGGATAACAACCAGTATAAGATTGGTTACAGTGTCAGCACAGAAGACCGTGTACGTATGCAGGCTGTATCTCTTGCGACAGCGATGCTGGGACAGGGCATGCCGTTTACCCACATGGGTTCTGAGCTGCTGCGTTCCAAGTCAATGCAGCGTGACTCTTATGATTCTGGTGACTGGTACAACTTGGTTGATTTCACCCTGAACGACAACAACTGGGACAAGGGCTTGCCTCGCAAGGATAAAGACGGCGACAACTACGATCTGATTGAAGAGGTCATTACCTCTGCCGGTCTGAACGCCAAGCCGACTCCTGCGGATATGGCAGCCATGGTTGAGTACTTCAAAGAGCTGGCCTTGCTGCGGAAATCATACCCGTTGATTACCTTGGGTACGGGTGCGGAAGTGAACAAGCGTGTTGATTTCCACAATACCGGCAGTGATCAAACCGCGGGTCTGATCGTGATGTCTATTGATAACGGTACCGCTGCGGGGACAGATCTGGATAGCAGCCTTGATGGTCTGGTCATTGTGATTAACGCGACCAACGTATCACAGGATATCAAGTGGGCAACGGATTTGACCTTAAGCCCGTACCACAAATCGGCGCTAGCATCACAGACCACTGTTGCTGCTGATGGTGATGGTGTTGTGGCAAGCGTCCCGGCCTGGACTCCGGCTGTGTTCGAAATACCTCGCTCAACTGGTGTTCGTGGTCAGGGGATTCCGGTGACAGCGAAGCCAGCGAAATAATCACACTTTTATCATAACGATAAGGCCCTCAATCTTGAGGGCTTTTTTTGTCGAGGGATGTTGCAACACGGCTAAACGCAAATATAAACACATTGTTCATCATTGGTTCATTTTGGCTGCTATACACTGCCAAACATGAAAGTACGATAGAAAAGAAGGTTAGCGATGAAAAATACACTTACCAGCATTTTTGCTTTAGTACTGGGTTTCTTCACTGTGACATTTGCAGCTGTCATGGGGTTATTCATCGGGTTGGGTGCACTGATTGCCAGACCGTTTATCAAGAAGAAAATCAATGCGGCTTACCAAGAGGCACTAAAGCAGCAGGGTTATAGCGATCAAAGTTTCCAGCAGGAAAACCAGGGGGCAACCTTCGATGGCGAATACGAAGACATTACCCATTCGGCACCGCACGGCTCAAAGCAGTCGATGGCGTGAGACCAACGGGGTGAGGAAGAAAAGCCCCAGCAGAATTGATAAAAGGCGCCAGCTCTGAGAGCTGGCGTTTTTTTATGGGCGATAATGTTGTTTAACGCAGTCGAGAAAGTTAGTCACATCTTGCTCTCTGGCATTGAACTGATATTTCTTGTTGTTACCGCGTAACTCAAAATGACCTTTGTCTTGTTTGACCAGAGTGGTAAAGATATCAAAAGCTTGCTTATCACTGGTGGCTCCGAGCATGACAAACCTTCCCACAGTGTGTTTGGTGCCATTGTTGCGCCAATTGGTGGTGAATACTTCAACCGGGCTGCCCGAACGGTAGTAGTGAAAATTTTCAAAGCCGGTAGGATGGGTGATATCTGTCTTTAGATCTACGTAGCGATTACGCATCGCGTTGTTGGTAATGACAGCAATCTGCAGATCGGGTGTAAACGTATTTTGTTGACTTTTCGTTAGGTGGTAGATGTCGAGACGGCACATCCTCTCATTGTTTAACGTTTCACTGGTTGGCTGAATTTGAGCGGTCACGTCGGCACTAGTTAAACATAAAATAAGCAAAATGACGGGAGTGAGGTGCTTCATACAGATGCCCTTGAAAACAACTCCCCCAAGCATAGTGATTTCTACTGCTCAAGCCCTGTCTTAATTTAGCTAATAAGATTAAATTCCAGTTGTTGGGTAGTTATGGGTTGTAGATTTTTGTTTTAACCATCCTGCGGTATTGGCTTGGGCTCATATTGTAGTGCTGCAAAAAACGGGTGGAAAAGTGATGTGCGTCCTTGTATCCAACTTGCTCGGCAACATCTTGGACTGACATGCCAAAGTCCCTCAGTAGTTGCTGCGCAGCATCCATCCTCAATCGCTGTAGGTGCTGGTGTGGGGTTTCACCGACTTGGTCTTTGAATTTTCGGTTAAATGTCCGAAGCGGTACGCCACACTGATCAGCGATACTCTGTGCGGTAATGGGATGGGCCAGGTTTCTTTTCATCCAATCCTGTGCCAAGGCAATCGATTCGTCAAACTGCAGCTCGCCGCCAATTTGGTAAAAAGGCTGCTGAGTCGATTTTGAAATTTCGTGGCCGAAATGGGTTTCTATTGTCTGTGCTGTCTTTTGGCCGAAGTACTCCGTAATAAGGTACAGGATCATTTCTGATTGTGAGTTGATACTGGTTGTACAGTAAATACCGTCGGCTGCAGTGATAGAGGCTTGGCGATTGAGATTGACTCTGGGGTAGCGGCTGGCAAAGGTATCGAAGTAGTACCAATGGGTAGTGGCAACTTGTCCATTGAGCAAGCCCGTCTCGGCCAGCCAGGCTACCCCGGTACCGGTTGCAACCAGCTTCGCGCCTTTCTGGTATTGCATTTTGAGCCAAGCAATAATTTCAGGCGAACGCCGAATCGATTGTTGTGGGTTTCCCCACATTGGCGGGAGGATCAAAATATCGAAGGGTTGCGGATCAGCGTAGGTTATATCGGGTTGCAGCTTGAGTCCAGCGGTCACCTTGGTCGGTGCCAGTTTGGGGGCAACTAATTTGATAGAAAATGGCTGGCTCCGCTGCTGTGCGCGTGGCCTTAAACTTGCGGCTGAACTGAGCATTTCGGCAGCAAGGGAAATGCCGGTAATTAATGCTCTTTCATAGAGCAGAAATCCAATCTTCATGGTTTATCAGTGACCTAGCTGTGTTCATCGCGTAATTGTATGGCTTATTTTACTATGGCTTGGCATTTTTGTCAGATAAATTGGCATAAATGTCAGATGAATGAACACTGTAAATTGATAATCTATGTGCTCTTTAAATTTGAGAGCAGGTTCAGGATGTCAAAGTTACCGCTAATTGTAGGCTTCGGTGGGATGAATGCCGCTGGTCGTAGTTCAGGTTTTCACAGCTACAAGCGCATGGTGGCAGATGTGCTTGCCGATCAGGATATGGCATCAACTTGGCAAGATCTGGCTCACCGCATGGGGCTTGCTGATGGGACGACGGTCGATCCAGAAGTCATTGACGCCATCAAGACTGGTACGTTAGTCCGTCGTATTGAGTCGTTTGATCCTGACAGCTTACGCTATCAATATAAAGCCGTTTTGAATGGCGGGCAGGAAACCATCACCTTTACGCTGCGCAAATCAAAAATGCCGACACGCATTCCTGACAATTGGCTGGTGGAAGAGCAGGGCAATAAAGTAACGATTACGGTCACAGGCGAGCTCAATGCTTTGCTCGAAGACCGTGTGACATTTTCTGTCACCAGTGGCGGTAATATCCCATCCGGGTTTGAACCCGGCAAGCTATATAATTCCCGTTTTCATCCTCGCGGTCTGACCTTGGCGGTGTACGGGGCTTCTGATGCCCTCAATTCCATGGGCTTGGATTGGGACGAGGTGCTGGGGCATATCAAACCCGATCAAGTTTCGGTTTACGCAGGCAGTGCGCTGGCTCAGGTTGACGAGAACTCGCTGTCTGGAATGTTGGCTGCCCCTTTGACTGGCGGCAGAGTCAGTTCGAAAATGATGGCCCTCTCACTCGCTGAGATGCCAGCTGACTTTATCAATGGCTATGTTATTAATAGTATTGGCACAACGGGCACCAGCATGGGAGCTTGTGCGACATTTTTGTACAACTTGCGCCAAGGTATGCTGGATATCCAGCAGGGCAATTCGCGCGTTGCTATCGTCGGTAACGCAGAGGCGCCAGTTGTCGCTGAAATCATGGAAGGCTTCCGTGTGATGGGCGCATTAGCCGAAGATGCTCAGCTCAAGGCATTGGATAACAGCGATACGGTCGATAATCGCCGTGCATGCCGACCGTTTTCATCGAATGCCGGTTTTACCATGGCCGAATCGAGCCAGTTTGTGGTTCTTATGGATGATGAATTGGCATTGGAGCTAGGGGCAACAGTTTATGGTTCGGTAGCTGATGTGTTTATCAATGCTGATGCTAATAAGAAGTCAATTTCGGCTCCCGGCGTGGGCAATTATGTAACCATGGCAAAAGCGACGGCATTGGCCAAAGCCATTTTAGGTGCCGAAGGGGTGAAACAAACCTATGTGCAGGCGCACGGTACTGGGACACCACAAAACCGGGTCACCGAAAGTCATATCCTCAACGAGGTGGCAAAAACTTTCAGCATTGATAATTGGCCGGTAGCGGCAATAAAGTCATACGTTGGCCATTCGATGAGTGCCGCTCCAGGGGATCAGCTGATCGCATCATTGGGGGTGTGGCAGTATGGCTGGATCCCGGGGATCAAAACGATCGACCATATTGCAGACGATGTCCACCAGACGAATCTGAACATCTTGACTGATCATCACTTTGCTGGTGAGAATGGCGAAGATTACAAGGGGGTCATCCTTAACGCTAAAGGCTTTGGCGGAAATAATGCGTCGAGCCTGGTGCTATCGCCGCAGCAAACCATGTCAATGCTGTCGAAAAAATACAGTGATGATGTGATGTCAGCCTATTACAACAAAAATAAGCTTGTCTCTCAGCATGCGGTTGCCAATGATGTTGCAGCGTGTGAGGGGCAGGAGCTAATCCGCTATCACTTTGGTGAAAGTGTCATGGATGAAACTTCCGTGGTGATGACCCCAGAGGTGGTAAAACTCTCCGAGTTTGCCGTATCGATTCCGCTGGCAACCGAGAATCCTTACGCAGACTATAGCTAGGTCACTGTCCCATTTCGTGATCTTCAGGAAGCGAATACAAGCCGCTGTTATTACGCAGCGGCTTTTTTATGGTAGCTTGAGAATTCCTATAAGAAAAACGGAGTCTAGTACGTTGGCAAACGTTATGTTGGTTGCGAACCTCAATTGTGATCGGGTGCTGCAACTGAAAGAATCGCTGCAGGCGGGTGGAAGACATCATTATCAAGATCTCGGCCGTCGCTTGGGTGGTGGCGGTGCGAATACCGGGCTTGCTCTGGTTTATGCTGGCCACCATGTTGCACTGGTTAGCCAGGTCGGCCGTGATGAGACGGCGGACTGGCTATTGGCTGAGGCAAGCCTGAAGGGATTGAACTGCTCGTTGTTACAGCGTAACGATATTGTCACCCCGGAGCTGATGCTGCTGATGACACCTGATGGCGAAAGAACCATTATCCGCCCAGAGCGGCCGGCATTTTCGTTAGGGCCTGCACCGGATTTTTCTCTCTGGGATGGTATCTATATCAATTCGAGTGCAGAAGGTATCGCGCAGTGGGCGAAAAATGCACTCGAGCAGGATGTAGGTGCTTGCGGGAATAGCAAAAAATCTGTGCTAGTTGTTGCCCAACTTCCCAAAAGCCTAACTCGGCGCCCATGCCAAGTACTTATCACTTCCCGCTCAGATTTGGATGCCCATATCTTGTCGTCGGATAGTCCCTCGTCAGTAAACGATATTGGCCCTTTTGAGTATGCCAAAACGGTAGCAGGGGAATCGCTGGAGTACTTCATTGTCACTGATGGTGAAAAAGGTGCCACTGCCTACAGTCAGGCAGGGCAAGAGTATGTGCCAGCAGTTGAAACTGAAGTTGTTGATACGACCGGAGCCGGCGATGCCTATGCCGCAGGAGTTATCCACGGGTTATTGGCAAAGCAATCTATTGCCGAAGCGATGGCTGTCGGTGCTAAGTGGGCTGCGATTGCGGTAGCGACACCCAGCTCAGTGCCGGGAGACGAATTTAAAGCGTTTTTAGCACGGTAAATGTAACGGGCGGGAACATGCCTCAGAAATGAAAAGGGTTAGCCGTTGGCTAACCCTTTCTTTATCCCTTTGTTTGAAGATCCGTTACTTCTTCAATTTGGTGATTTTCGATTTATTCAACACTGCACGGCGCAGGCGAGCACGACGCTCTGCATCTGACTGGTCCGTTGGGTTGTTGGTACGGCCACGGCGGTCACGGAAAGCAGCTTTGTTGTGGATTTTATCCAATAGCGCATCACGGCTCTTCGGCTCGTAACCGGTTAGCTGGATACGTTTAATACGTTGCTTGATCAGGTTTTCTACCTGCTGCAGCGTCAGCTCTTCATCGCGACTGACAAAAGAAACCGCATGTCCTTGCTGTCCAGCACGGCCAGTACGGCCAATACGGTGGACATAATCTTCAGCCAGGAAAGGCATGTCAAAGTTTACTACGTGCGGTAGGCCTTGGATGTCCAAGCCACGTGCTGCGACTTCGGTGGCAACCATGACTCGTGCTTTGCCTTCTTTGAACTCGTCAAGGGCGCGACGACGAGCGCTTTGTGCCTTGTCACCATGGCAAAGTACGGCTTTGATGCCGTCAAGCTTCAGCTCTTTGACCAGCTCGTTTGCTGTTTCTTTGTAGTTAACGAATACCAGTACCTGCTGCCAGTTTTTCTTACCGATCAGCTCAGACAGAAGCTCACGCTTGCGATCTTGGTCGACAGGATAAACCACGTGAGCAACAGTATCTGCTGTCGCGTTTTCCGGGCTGACAGAAATGCGCTTTGGTTTGCGCATGATGTCGTTAGCTAGTTTGTTCATCTGGGCAGAGAACGTCGCGGAGAACAGCATAGTCTGTGGGTGGTTGCGGATATCACCCATGATCAGGCGGATGTCGGAGACAAAGCCCATGTCCAGCATACGGTCAGCTTCATCGAACACCAAGAACTCAAGGTTTGCCAGCGTAACATTGTTAAGCTCCATGTGCTCAAGCAGACGGCCTGGTGTGGCCACCAAAATGTCCAAACCTGGTTCAAGCTTCTTCTCTTGAGAGGCCATCTTGGTGCCACCATAGACTGCAGCGACTGAGATGTCCGTGTACTTGGTGTAGTCCTCGATGTTTTTGGCAATCTGGGCTACCAGTTCACGAGTCGGGGCCAAGATCAGCGCGCGTACATTGAACCGGCCACGCGGCTTAGGGTTATCCAGGATCTGCTGGATAATAGGCAAGGCGAAAGCGGCTGTTTTACCGGTACCTGTTTGGGCATTGGCAAGAATATCGTTTCCGCGACGAGCGTGTGGGATCGCTTGTTTTTGGATTGGAGTTAATTTCTCATAGCCGCACTCGGTAAGTGCGCGAACAATTTCCTGAGAAAAGTTTTGTGATGCAAATGACATTCTTCTTTCCTAAAGCAGACGGCTGAGCCTGACAAAAATATGGCCGAAGATTATAGATGAATATTAGACAGCTGTGGGGACTAATTTGGAAAAAATGATGTTAATTTCGGCAGTTGGTGTGGGGGAGTTAAGTTTTTGGGCTTAAATGATTAGGCTGAGGTAGGTTTTTTCAGCCCAAATCAATTTTTGCTTATACACTGGAGGTCACTTTTGCGATACAGGCCAGAGTGTTAGCCAGCTTGCGCAGTTAAGTGAATCGGAAGATCCTTTGGTAGCTGCTGATTGTTGGTGAAGATTTTATCGAACTGTTTCATTGGTGATACTTTGACGGCAGCAAAACGTTCCCACTTACTGGCATCAGCCACTAACCATTGCTTGCGGCTGTTTCGAATGATCGCTTTAGAAATGTCGGCCTCAATATCTTCATGCTCCATCACAAAATGGCTGTTGGTAACGGACGCGCAGCCGCATATGCCGATATCTGCTTCAAAACCGTCGAAGAAATCTACGGCGCTACTGCCCATGATATCCTGGTGGTCACGTCGAAATTGGCCGCCAGCCAGATAGATCTCGATGTTATCATTGGCTTCAAGGATCTGCATAACCTGCAGGTTGTTGGTAATTACCCGTAATGCGTTTTTTGCCAGCAGGTGTCGGGCAAGGTGGGCGAGTGTAGTACCAATGCCAATCATGATCGTTGAGCCATCCGGGATACAAGCGGCAACAGTGGCTGCCAATTCACTCTTGGCTGTCGATTCGACATCAGAGCGATAGCGATAGCTGGTATTGGTCAAGGATGCTGGCAGGCTGACACCACCATGTACCCGGCGTGCTAACCCTTGCTCGCAAAGATAATTCACGTCCCGGCGAATAGTTTGTGTCGTGACGGCAAACTTCTCGGCGAGATGGTCAATTTGTACTTCGCCCTCAGCCCTTATAGTTAAAAGGATCTGGTGTTGGCGTTGATTCAGTTCCATGTTCTTCTCTAGTGTCAGCCTACGAGCGTAGGCCGACGCTCGTAGGCTCAAAATTTATCCGGCGCATCTGTGATGATGCTGTCGACACCCATATCAAAAAAATACTGTGCTTTGTCTGCGTTGTTCAGTGTCCAAATCTTGAGTACATACCCGGCATTTTTGATGTTTCTGGCAATAGCCGGAGTCAAAATATGGTGATCGATATGCACGCTATAAGCTTGACATGCTTGGATAGACGACAGGCTGAAGTTGTTCCATACCTCACAAATAAAGCCGCGACGGACCTCGGGCATCAGTTGCTGGCATAGCTCTAGTGCTTTTTTTTGAAAACTGGAAAAAAGCAGTTTATCAATCGGGTAGCCTTTTTCTCTGATCAATGCCACGACGCTATTAACTAAAGGTTCAATTTGCTCATCATGATGAACTTTGAGTTCGAGGTTGAGGGTCAACCCAAGGCTTAGGCAAGCATCGAGGGCCTCTACAAGGGTCGGGATACGCTCATTGGCATAGCTTGGGTGAAACCAACTGCCCGCATCAAGGCGCTTGAGCTGGGCCAGGGTTAAATCGGCAATTCTCCCTTTGCCGTCGGTGCACCGGTTGACCGTTTCATCATGGATGACAACAGGGATGCCATCGGCACTTAACTGGGTATCAATTTCCACCCACTTTACACCCGCCTCGGCGGCTTTGTTAATGCTGGCTATTGTGTTTTCAGGTGCAAGTGCGGCAGCGCCGCGGTGGCCTGTGATCATATCGTTCCTACAATGATAATGCATGTTCATTTGAAAATTTACATAACAGTATGTGGCTTATGTTACCGCAATATGACAATAAAGCTTAGTTCTGCAGCACTATAGCTTAGCCATTGGTTGCACTGAAGCTGCTGAAAAAAGGCTGCTTTCAGTGCTGCGTTCAGGTGAGTAACGAAAGCCTAATTTTGTGTTCATATGAATGTAATATTTTCATTTCATACTCGCTGCCGAAATTCGTTATTCAACCGAATAAACATATTGAAGGCTAAAAGAAATGAAAAAGCTACTAGGCACTGTATTAACCGCAACCGCATTACTGGTTGGGTGTGGAGAAGCGGATAACCAGACGGCAGGTACAGCAGCACCGATTGATCTTAATATGAGCTTGGTGTTCTCGCCCAACGAGTTGCTGACACAGGAGTTGGTCAAGGCAACGGATATGATTCGTGAGCGCACGGATGGCGCGGTGAACATCAAGGTTTTTCCGGGGGGACAGCTACCGGTATACAAAGATAACCTAGAGCAGGTTGTCAATGGTGCCAACTGGATTGCGGTAGAAGATCTTAGTTACCTAGGGGATTACGTTCCGGACTTCGCAGCCTTGGCTGGGCCAATGCTGTACAACACCTACGATGAATACCTTGCGATGATGAAAACCGACTACGTTGCCGGTTTGAAGGCACAGGCAGAGGCTAAAGGCATCAAAGTCCTGAACGCGGATTACATGTTTGGTTTCCGCCACATGATCACTAACAAAGAAATCGTTAATTCTGAAGATATGAAAGGTATGCGGATCCGCGTTCCGCAAAGTCAGCTGTTTATCAGTACGCTCAAAGCCATGGGCGCCGCGCCGGCAGCTCTGCCATTTCCTGAAACCTACGCCGGTGTACAGCAGGGGGTTGTCGATGGTCTCGAGGGTTCCATCTTAACCATGTACTCGACCAAGATTTACGAAGTGGCGAAGCATATGTCTCTGACCAAGCACTTCTTGGGTACCGTCGGTCTCTATATCTCGCCATCAGTATGGGACAGGTTTACCCCGGATCAGCAGCAGATCATTATCGAAGAGCTGAGTGCGGGGGCCAAGTCCAACACGGCTGAATTGGTCAAGCTGGATCAAGAATACACCGAGAAACTAGAAGCCCTAGGGGTAACTTTCAACGAGGTTAACTCGGAACAATTCAACCAGCTTACGGCAGAGGTATACAACCAGTTCCCGTCGTGGAGTGAAGGTGTTCATGCCACCATTATGAACGAGCTGGCGACTATCCGGGCCGATCAGGGCTGATCAACAGCGTCAAGCTAGGATCGTTGGTGAAGTATGGAGCACCAGCGATCCGTTGTCTGGTTTGGAGAAAAATGTGTTTTTGATTCGTAACATAGAAGAAATATTGGCTTCAATGGCTATTAGTATCACCGTATTAGTAGTGATTGTGAACGTGGTTCTGCGCTACGGTTTTGGTTTTGTTGTGCCATGGAGCGAAGAGCTTTCTGTGGTGTGCTTCATTTGGGCTGTTTATCTCGGTATTAGCTCTTGTTACAAACACAAACTGCATATGGGGGTTGATGTGGTGGTGGCTTTGTTGCCGCCAAAAGCAAAGCGGCCCTTCAAATTACTGGTATCGCTATTCTTGCTCGCGCTGAACATCCTCATGGCCGTGCTGAGTTACCAGTATACGATGCTGTCAAATAAAGTGACCCCAGTGATGGGAATGTCTTATTTCACGATTAACGGTGTGTTGTTCATCAGCTTTGCCCTGATGGCACTGCATACAGTGAAATTTATTATCGAAGATATCAACGTCCTTAAATGTAGTAAGTAATAGGTTATTTTGTGGAAAGTTATCTACCTATTGTCATTCTGTTTGTTCTTTTCTTAATGAACATCCCAATTGCTTTCTCGTTGATTGCTTCAGCGATGGTATATTTTTTATTTCTCAATAACTCGATCCCAGTGACTCTGGTGATGCAGCGCTTCATCAGCTCAGCTGAATCTTTTCCGTTATTGGCGATTCCCTTTTTTATCATGGTCGGTTCGGTAATGAACTATGCAGGGATCAGCCGAAGTTTGCTAGCATTTGCCGATGCTATGATAGGGCACAGGACCGGTGGTTTGGCCCAGGTCAATGTCGCCTTGAGTACCCTGATGGGGGGGATCTCGGGTTCTGCTAATGCTGATGCGGCCATGCAGTCGAAAATCCTGGCTCCTGAGATGACCAAGCGAGGATATGATCTTCCTTTTACCGCAGCGGTAACAGCGGCTTCATCCAGTATCAGTCCGGTTATACCGCCTGGTATTAACCTGATTATCTTTGCCCTGTTAGCCAATGTGTCAGTACACCAGATGTTTATCGCCGGTTATGTTCCTGCTTTTTTGATGGCGATTTCCCTGATGGTGACGATTGCATTTATAGCCAGGAAGCGACACTACAAGCCATCTCGTAGTGAGGCGGCAACGGCAAAAGAGCGTTGGCAATATTTCCTTGCCGCTATCCCTGCCTTGTTGATCCCGTTTGGTATCATCCTTGGTATGCGCTTTGGTTTGTTTACCCCGACAGAAGCCGGTGCTATCGCCGTCTTGCTTTGTACCTTGATTGGGGTGTTTATTTATCGCCAGTTGGGGATCCGCCACTTACCGTTGATCTTGCGCGAAACGGTGCAGGGGACCAGTAGTGTCATGTTCATCATCATTGGTGCTATGGTGTTTGGGTATTATATGACGCTGGAGCAGATCCCCCACAATGTTGCCGCGGCGTTGATTGAGCTGACAGACAATAAGTACGTATTGTTATTACTGATAAACATGTTGCTACTTGTGGTGGGGATGTTTATCGAAGGGGGGGCTGCGATGATTATTCTTACCCCATTATTGCTGCCAGCTGTGTTGAATCTGGGGGTGAACCCGGTTCACTTTGGCATTATTGTCATCGTCAATATTATGATAGGCGGGGTAACGCCACCCTTTGGCTCAATGATGTTTACGGTTTGCGCCATCCTTAAAGTAAAAATGGTCGATTTTGTCACGGAAGTGCTGCCTTTATTATTGGCACTGTTTAGCGTATTGATGCTGCTGACATTTTCAGAAAGTTTGGTGATGCTGTTGCCGAATATGTTGTAACTCTGCATCCGGTTGCCAAACGTGGCGAGGATAGGAAGAAAGGAAATTGAGGTTGATATGAATTCCGATACGATGAGCCTATCACCAGATTGGAAAAAAATAGAATGGGTTTTAACTGATGTCGATGATACGTTGACTTGGCAGGGGCAGTTACCGCCGGAAGCATTGATTGCTATGCAGCAACTGCGAAAGGCTGGGAAAAAGGTCGTCGCTGTGACCGGTGCTTGCGCAGGCTGGGGGGATCACATTGCTCAACTTTGGCCGGTCGATGCCGTTTTGGCAGAAAACGGCGCGGTGATCATGGAAAAACAGGGTGGTTTCTTGACCCTTCGTTCGGCTATCCCAATAGAGGAAATCCGCAGTAGACAGCAGCGGCTTAAGTCAGAAATTGAAGCGATTTTGGAGGATTACCCTGGTTTGAACTTGACCTTGGATCAAGCCTACCGAGTCTGTGAAGTAGCGATTGATATTGGTCAAAACCGACCTAAGCTCGATAGCCGTATTGTGGATGAGATCGTTGCGCGCATACATGCCCTGGGAGCGAATGCAACAGCAAGCTCTATTCATATCAACGCATGGTACGGCAAACATTCCAAAAAAGCGACAGCGACAGCCTTCCTCAAGGAAAAGGGGTTGACCGTTCAGCAGATCAAGCAAACAGCATGCTATGTAGGTGATTCAATGAATGACCAATATATGTTTGAGCTGTTGCCAATGAGCGTCGGTGTAGCAAACATCCGGCATTACTGGCAGCAGTTAGTATTCAAACCACAAGTTGTGATGTCACAACCCGGCGGTTTTGGTTTTGCCGAATTTTCCAGCCAGCTACTGGCGCTCAAGTAACAATCAAAAACAGGCCGGTAACGGCCTGTTTTTTTATGGCCTCGCATTCTCGAGGCTACCACCAATCGCAATAAATGTTGTACGCTTGCATTTTGGGCAGTAATACTTGTATTCGCTTTTATGGGTGATGTGGCGTTCAATAAAGCTTCGCCTCACTCTGGTCATTGCAATATGTATCCCGCAGTCTTTACACATATCCGTATGTTTACCTCAACTGTCAGTTTATTGTCTTATTGTTCAAACTCTTGACTCGCAAGAGTTATAAAAGCGGAAATGTGCTTACTTGGCAATGGAAGGTGTTTCATAACTGAGACGGATTGAGATAATTATCAGTAGGGAACAATTAGCTACACAGTAAGTGATGACAAATTTGACAGAATTTTCGACCAAACTGTGATGCTTGTTATATAATCTCCGGTCAAGCAATTTATCCTGGCACTCGGCTACGGGATATTGTGAAGTAAAATAAGGTAACTACATGAATTTAAATCAAGAGCTTCAGAGTCTAAATAACCGTTTAGATAAACTTCGTCGTAAGTTGGCTGGGGCACAAGAGCGCGGTGATCAGGCAATTGCAGGTCAGGCTACGCAAGAAATCGAGACCATTACTAAAAGAATCAATAAAGTTAAGCACCAGACTAAGCGTCAACTTAACAAAAAAGGGTCTGATGTGAAGTCACTGGCATTTAGCCGTCCGCTGACCAAAGCCGAACAATCCGACATGGGTAAGCTGAAAAAATCAGTCAAAGGTCTGGTTGTTGTCCATCCAATGACGGCGCTTGGACGTGAAATGGGTATCTCCGTTGTTACTGGTTTTGCGCCGAAAGAGTTCTAATCAGTCAACATTGAATCTTGAGGATCAGCCTTCTTTGGCTGATCGGATACTGGCTTGGGAGCGTTACGCTCCTGAGTTTGGTTTGTTTCCAACCGGCATAAAACATTGAAGCATTCTTATCGGGTATTGTTGCTATCAAGGTAGAAAGTAACAGGTATTAAGATTTTAATTTAATGATTTATAATGGTTTTTATAACTTAAAGGAAAGTTGCATGAAGCTGTCTGTTCTGGATCAAGCACTGTTCGATCACCTATACCGTGATATTCGTGAATTTCGTAATACTTTTGACTTGGATATCGAGTCGCCTTCCAGTTTGAACGAACAGGCTGATGCATTACATACTTCACTGGCGGTCGAAGAACTGACCGAGCTGGCGGAAGCCGATTCGTTGGTTGAGCAAGCCGATGCGATTGTGGATTCCGTCTACGTATTGATGGGACGTCTGGTTCATCTGGGTGATGACAAAGTAGAGTCTAATATTGGTATCAGTTACCTGATTGACTTGCTGCTACAGATCGCCAAGCGCTTGGGCTTTGATTTTGTCGCTTGCTGGGATGAAGTACATTCGAGCAATATGAGTAAGGTTTGTCGTAACGAGCAAGAATTCGAAGAGACCAAGTCTTTCTATGCCGAGCAGGGTGTCGAGATTGTGGGTAGCCAGAAGGGTGAATTCATTATTGCCAAATGTGCGAAAGACGTTGATCTCGGTGGCAAACTTGTCCGCCAGGGTAAAGTTCTAAAATCAGTATACTACCGACCAGCCGATCTGGTTAAGCTAGTGACAGCGTAACATCCAGTAGCTGTAATTAAAGCTCGGTAAAGTGAGAACAGGTCGTTCTTACTGCCGAGCTTTTTTGTCTCTAGACTGCAATAACTAAAATATAAAGACATTCAATACTATGCCTTCAAAATTACAACCACAGCCTTCTTCTGAATTGCCACTTGGCCGCCAGTTGTTTGACATGACCTGGCCGATGTTATTTGGTGTGCTTTCCCTTATGAGTTTCCAGTTGGTTGACAGTGCCTTCATTGGTCAACTGGGCGTTTTGCCGCTCGCCGCCCAGGGGTTCACCTTGCCGATGCAAATGGTGATCATTGGCTTACAGGTAGGGTTAGGGATTGCAACGACATCGTTGATCTCACGGGTGCTGGGAAGCGGAGATTATCAGCGAGCCAAACAACTTGGCGGTTTGGTGGTCATTACCGGCGCGGCCAGTGTTTTGCTGATATGCCTGTCTATCTGGTTTGCCCGAGGAGGGGTCTTACAGTTGCTCAGCGCTCCCGAAGATGTCTATTCGGTTATTGATGGCTACTGGCCTGTCTGGTTAGCAAGTTCATGGTGTGGGGCAATGCTGTATTTTGCCTATAGCTTGTGCCGTGCCAACGGTAATACGATGCTACCGGGTATCATGATGGTGGTAACTAGCTTGCTGAACATGGCTCTGGATCCTTTGTTCATTTTTACTTTTGACATGGGCCTGGTCGGGGCGGCCTGGGCGACTGTTGTCGCCTTCACTGTGGGTATGATAGCAGTGTACCCAAAAGTGATTCAGCGTCACTGGTTGAGCTTTGACTGGAAGGGCTTGGATATTTGGGCTTCGGTGAAAGAACTGGTCAATATTATGGCACCGGCAATGCTTAGCCAACTGCTGCCTCCGGTGTCATCTATGTTGGCAACAAAGCTGGTAGCAGGTTTCGGTGCGGCAACGGTGGCAGCCTGGGCTCTGGGTTCGAGATTGGAGTTTTTCTCAATAGTCATTATCCTAGCGCTGACTATGTCGATGCCGCCAATGGTAGGGCGTTGGCTCGGCAAGGGAGAGCTGGACAAGATCAAGTCTTTGGTTTCTCTGGCCGTTAAATTTGTTTTAGTATGGCAACTGGTAATCGCCGTCCTGCTGTTCATCTCTATCTCGCCGTTAACTTCTTTACTGACCAGCGAAGCTGAAGTGGGCCATATTCTTGCGCTTCACCTCACTTGGGTGCCTTTGAGCCTTGGTCCCCTGGGCATTTGTATGTTGATGGTGTCTGTCTGCAACGCGCTGACGATGCCAATGCGTGCTTTGGTCATTTCAGCGCTACGCTTGTTTGTTTGTTTTTTACCGCTGCTTTGGATTGGGGCAAATTATGGCGGAATCGAAGGACTTTTCTTGGGCGCGATGTTTGGCAATGTAATGGCTGGTGCCGTAGCCTGGGGATGCTATCAGCGCGGCATGCGTGCTGTTGAAGCAAAGTTTGTCGTACGTTGCTAGCAATGGCGTAAAGCACATAACTAAAAACAATTATTTGGATTGGAATGGATGAAAACGTTTACTATTGATGCACAGACCATGCACTATCAGGATATTGGCGAAGGCCCGGTTCTTGTCTTCGGCCATAGCTATTTGTGGGACAGCACAATGTGGGCGCCGCAAGTCGAGGTATTAAGTCAGTCTTACCGTTGTATCGTACCGGAATTCTGGGGGCACGGGGCCTCTGCACCAGCGCCAGAATCAACGCGTAGCTTAAAAGATTATGCCAATGACGTACTTAGCTTGCTTGATGACTTGGGAATTGAGACGTTTTCACTGGTGGGGTTGTCATCTGGTGGAATGTGGGCGACAGAGTTGGCAATTAAAGCGCCTGCACGGGTCAAGAGCCTGGTACTGATGGATACTTTCGTGGGTCTAGAGCCGGAAGTTGTCCATACCAAGTATTTTGCAAAGCTGGCAGAGATTGAAGAGAAGAAGGCCTTATCGCCTGACATTGTAAACTTTTTCGATGAGCGTCAGTTTTCCGTATTAGGTAAAAATGATCCTGTCCGTGCTGCGTTTAGGCAGAGGCTGCTTGATGCGGATAAAGATAGGGCACTGGCTTTGGCAAAGGCTGGGCGAATGGTATTTGGCCGCCGTGACATGTTTGAAGATGCTGAGATGCTCGCGTTGCCGACACTCATTATGGTGGGCGCGCAAGACAGTATGCGTCCTGTTCTCGAGTCGCAGCTCATGCACGACGGCATTACCGGCAGTGAGTTTGTCTTGATCCCGAATGCGGGCCACATTAGCAATTTAGAGCAGGCTGATTTTGTGACGGGCAAACTGCAGCGCTTTTTTGCTGGGTGTGTGAGCCGATAGCCACTGGAGACCTAACCCCTGTATTGACCAATATTTCGATAAAAAAAGAGCCAGTGACTTTGTGACTGGCTCTTTTGCTATGGGCAGTTTACTGCGGATGGAAATAACCCAAGATTATTTGAGTTGCTCGCAGTAGAGCGGTAGGTTTGATGCTTTGGCTGCAAGTGCCTGCTGCATCTCAGTCACTAGTTGTTGCTGGTTTGGTAGCGGTAGTGCTGCGACATCACAAATAAGCGAGCCATGTTCGTGGTCAGTGAACAGCATGCCGCAGGCTGCCGGTTTGCCTTTTAAGAAGCCGACAAACAGCTGTGCCGGTGAAGCGTCTTCAAACATGATTTGAGTCAGATATTCAATAATGGCTTCTTTGTCTGATTCATCCTGCCATCGGTTGGCAAGAACTAGAGCATATCGGATAGTGAGAGGGTGGCAGTCTACAGGGTAGATGGTCAGTGAGTCAGTGTTGGGGGAATCAGACGTTTGGCAGGTCCCAAATTCGAGTGATGCCTGCGCATCTTGGTATAAGGCAAGGCCTTGTTCACTGAGAGGGGTTGGGAACTCCGCTTCGGTGATATGGCTTGCCATCCACCGGTTTTTTCGTTCGATGAGCTGTTTCATCTGGACTACTGACCGTTCTTTTTGCTTTGATTGCCAACACCATACCGCAAAAGAATCCCTGTGGGTATGGCTGGCGTTTTATTTGCTCAATTAATGACTGATTATAACCTCATCACTGGCAATACGGTGCCTTTCGCTGTAGATACCATCGTCGGCACGTTTGCCACAGCTGATAATCATGGTGATTTCGGCGTCTTTGTGCAAACCGAGCAGCGCTTTGGTACGTTTAGAATCAAAGCCTTCCATTGGGCAGGTATCGTAACCTTCGGCGCGCATTGCGGTCATGAAGGTCATTGCGGCCAAGGAACTACTTTTATGTAGGCAGACACGCAGATCAGCTTTGCTGACTTCTCTTACCATAGGTTTTTTTATTCCCAGTAATGCACTGAGGATTTTCCTAGCAAAACCGAAGATCCCAAGGCGATCGTTGTTATAGACAAACGGGATCAGTTTTTCATAGTACTTCAGAGCGCGCTTGGCGGTTGCATCTTCTCGGCCCTCGAAGGCTTGCCGGATTTGCGACGCGTTCATCTCTGCCCGGCCTTTCCATTTTTGCGGGGTAACTACAAACGCGACTAATTCATTGGCGGTCTTGGCTGCATTTTGTCCCATGCAGTATTGCGCGAGCTGGTCACGCTTTTCTTGGTTGATGACACGGTGAAACTCCCAGAGCTGCATGTTGGAGCTATTTGGTGAGAGAGTCGCGAGTTCCAGGGCGCGGGCGACGGCCTCATGATCAAATGATGCAGCTTGATCGTATTTGCGTACAGAGCGCCGGGAATGAATAAGGGAGCTAAAAACGGTTGATGATTCAGACATGTTGGTAAGTAAAGTTATGAGCCTAGCATCACTATACCTGTTTTGACTCTCGCCCCATAGTCGGTGTTTTAAATTGATCAGTGTTTATCGAAGAAGTCTTTATTGCGAATGTACTTGTTCATGTAATGATAGGAGATTGGCCTTAGTAGCCAGCTGACAATGGAGCGGTACAGCCTTGCTAGCGTGGGCGTATCTTCATAGATCTTGCCATTGTGCAGCCACAACATTTTGCCGACGTGCCAGAACATGAATGGAATTGGTGGGAGAAAGGTAACGATATCCAGATCACAGCAGATACGGTAGGTTCTTTTGGCGAGGGGATAATCTTGCTTGAAGCTCCAACATCCGGTAGCGGGTTGGCCAAAGGTAACAATACGCTTAATCGCGGTTGGTTGTTGCTGGTAGAGACGATGTGCTACCAATATTGCCATTGCACCGCCGGAGGAGTGGCCAGTAAAGGTAATTTTCTTCCCCTGTTTAATTTGAGGGAGAAGAACCTTTTCGATTTGCTGGTACAGCGTCAGTCCATTTTGCTGGTGGTTATTTTCGCTAGCCTGCAACAATTCGGCTCGCATTGCCTCGCTGATATATGGGTTTGGTTTGATGCCTGTAGTCTTGCTGCTTTGTTCCAACAACGAATAATAGCCCCAGTGGACGCGACACCACTTAGTGCCGGTTCGGATTTTCTTGGGAAAGCAAGCAAGGTTTATTAACCAGTCCCATAAACTTTGGGAGCCTTTGAACACCACAACCACCTCACTTTCCTTGCCCCACAGAATACGAATAATCGTACGGCCCCAGCGATCAGTGATTTCATGGCGGCCATTTTTATCGAATCCGTATAGGGTGTGATTGAATGTGGTGGGATAAGCAAGGTTGCAAAGAATGGCGTAGCGCTCGTATTGGTAACGCTTGAGTGGTTTCATTCAGTGTTGCTCCTTATCTTGTTGATGTAGCTCTGAATCCAGCAACACATAGTCAGTCTGTCATAAAATATATAGCTTAAATATGTGACATTTAGACGATGACGATGATTTTGCTTTGAAGGTGATCACTTTGCCCATAATAAACTGTCAGGCAAGTTTGGATGGAGGGGGGATTCATTGCGTGCAGATCAAATTTTATGAAATTGGCTGCTTAATATTTGTCCAACGCGTGTTCAATTTGATATAAGTATAGGTGGCTGGTTTTTCATACTTTTTTATTCACTTGACGCAGATACATGGCAGGTAACACATGATGGAATATGATGTTAATTCTCACCCTTTGATGAAACTTGGTGAAGCGGCTCAACCAGAAGCGTTCGTTAAGTATTTTCAGCATATGCTGTTGGCCGGTAAGGCTATCGAAACCATGACAGTCGATAGCACCAAAATGATGCTCGAGCAGAGTTATCAGCATGGTCTTAAACTGATCGAAGACATGGATAGGCAATTTGCCAACCGGAATGATCAACAACAATCATTATGCTTTCCTTTTGATCTTATGGATCAGGTAACCAAGAACATGGCCGATCAATGGAGTGTATTGGCGGGGCTGCCAACGAGCTCGGTAGAACAGCTATCTGAGAACCTCGAGTTGGCAAAAGCCAAAGAGGTCGAGTTGTCAACACTCGTGGCTGAACAAGAAAGCCATATTAATGAATTGAACCAATCGGTTTTGGACAGCCAGGCACAAGTTACCAAGGCGACAAAAGCAAAACAAACAGCGCAGCGAAATGCCCGTAAAGCAAAGTCAGATCTTGAAGCTGCGATCGAAACCAATAAACAGCTCGAAGATCAGCTCGGTCAGCTTGAGGTGGCAAAGGCTGAAACGATAGAAGAAAATCAAGCGCTGAACGAACAAAACACAGAACTTAAACAACAACTTGCCAGCCTGCAAGCCCAGCTGGAGGCGGTTAGCCAAGGTTCGTAATTGGCAGCTGGATGATCCAATGTGAAGGCGCCTGCGGGCGCTTTTTTTGTGCTCTTTTCGCCTGAATGGCGACTTATCAGCAGTACAAAATTATTTGGTCTCTTTCCTTAGAATGCAAATGCCAATTTCGTGACGTTAATATGGGTAAATTGTTTCTTTTGTGTTAATACTGATGGCGTAACTGAATGATTAATTTAATGTCTGGCGAAAACATAGCTGACTTACAGGGCTGTCGTTGGATGTGGTAGGAGTGAGTATGAGTGACAGAAGGCGCGAAGTAACACTGAGGTTTTTGGCTGAGCCCGGTGATGTTAACTTCGGTGGCAAGGTGCATGGCGGGGCTGTGATGAAGTGGATCGACTTAGCAGCATATGCGTGTTCTGCAGGTTGGAGTGGTAAATACTGTATCACGGCTTATGCTGGTGGGATCCGTTTCGTCAAGCCTATCCACGTTGGTAATTTGGTAGAAGTCACGGCAAAGGTAATATATACCGGGCGCTCTTCTATGCATATTGCGATCGACGTCCAAGCTAGCGATCCAAAAGAGCTGAAAAACCAACTTACGACCCATTGTATTGTGATCATGGTTGCGGTTGATGAAACCGGTCAGCCAACAGATGTGCCTGAATGGGTACCTCAGACAGATGAAGATAAAGTGCTAAGGCAGTCCGCTATCCGGCTCATGAATATGCGAAAGGAAATCGGCGAAGAGATGGAGGCGCATGTTAAGTATATAAAATGAGCAGTGCTGAGGCGTTTTTTTGGGGTAGATCAACAAAGAAAAGGCTAATCAACACCAAACGCAACTGATAGTTATAATCATTACCGTTTATGTGGTGAGGTAAAAAGGTCAATGGACTCAGTTATTTTGTTTGGTGCAAGCCGAGGCCTCGGTTTTGAAGTTGCTCGATACCTTTGTGCGATAGGGATTGAAGTTCATGCGATGGTACGTAAGTGCGAGAGTGTAGCTGCACTTGAGGAGATGGGCGTTAATGTTGTTGTTGGTGATGCGCTAGATCGGGAGCAGATCAAATCGTTACTAGACCTATCACCTGATAATGCGGTTGCTGTATCGACGATGGGGAGTTTTCAAACTGATATTCCGGTTGATTACATTGGACACCGCTTGGTTATAGACGAACTCGAGCAGCGAAACATACGCCGTTTTGTAATGGTTACGTCGTTGGGTTGCGGTGATTCTTGGCAATATTTGTCTGATAAGGCGAAGGCCGTATTTGGAAAGTCTGTAAGGGAGAAAAGCCTAGCCGAATCTTGGTTGGCAACCAGTCAGCTGGATTACACGATCCTTCGCCCTGGCGGGTTGCAAGACGGCGAAGTGACAGAGCAAGGCGAACTTTACACTGATAGTGAGATACATGGGCTGATTACTCGAAGTGAAGTTGCCCGTATGATTTACCAGTTGCTTTGTGATGATAGTACGATCGGCAAGGTTTATGCCTGTGTCGATCCAGTCTTTACCAATAACATCAATAAATAGCGCTGTTGTCCGGTTTGGAGCTAGTAATAAAGCCATCAGAAATGATGGCTTTTTTTTGTTGCTAAATGTTTAACCAATTGACGGAAAAGTTAATGAAGGCTATTCTAGCTTACAGTTGTACGCTCAATGGATAGGATCAAAAGGATGACCACTACCAAACCTCCTGTATTGTGGCTAAACGTTACGATATTCACCTTAACTTTTCTGATTGCCGTCATAGCGACACCTTTGTATGCCTATTTTGTTGGTTTTGATGGTGCGCAATGGCTCATGCTGCTGTTTGCTTTCTCATTCTGTGGTTTGTCGATTACGGCGGGCTACCATAGGCTCTGGTCGCATAAGACGTATGAAGCCAATTCTGTTGTGAGATTCATTTATGCTATTGGTGGAGCTTTTGCACTGCAAAATAGTATCTTGCACTGGTCTTCAGATCACCGTATTCATCATCGCTATGTCGATAATAATGATAAAGATCCTTATTCAGCCAAAAGAGGCTTTTTTTACAGCCATATTGGCTGGATGCTCAGGGAGTACCAGGCGAGTCGCTACAGTGACTACAGTAACTGCCGTGATTTGCAGAAAGACAAGATCGTAATGTGGCAGCATAAGAACTATGTCACTTTGGCTATTTTGACTAACTTCGGTTTCCCGCTGTTATTTGGTGTCCTCCATGGAGACATTTGGGGGGCGCTACTGTTAATTGGCGTTGTTAGGTTGGTACTCAGCCATCATACAACCTTTTTTATCAATTCTTTGGCCCACATATGGGGGTCTCAGCCATATACTGACAAGAATACTGCCCGTGACAATGGCGTGTTGGCTTTGCTCACATTTGGCGAGGGTTACCATAATTTCCATCACATTTTTGAAAATGATTACCGTAATGGGATCCGCTGGTGGCAGTTTGACCCGACAAAATGGCTAATTAAGTCATTGTCTTGGATTGGCGTAACAAAAAACCTACGTATTAGCCCAGAAGATCGCATCGAGAAAGCGAAGGTTAGAATGCTTCACCGTCGTGTTCAGCAGAGGCTGATGGTTAACGAAGCCAGCCTTAGCAATCAGCTTAAACTAGCCAGGCTGGACGAAGAATACGAACTTCTTTTGCAGAAAATAGCGGATTACTACGAAGCAAAGAAGCGGTTGATTGAGTTAAAGAAACAGAACTTGCTCAAGCATTATGAAAGTTTTGAGTTCTTACAGCAATACAATGAAATGAAGCGGATGCTAGAAGAGCAGCGCCAATCATGGCAACGACTTACAGCACAGTACGTGTGATCCTACATAGCAGCAAGCACAAGGCGGGGACTTCCCCGCCTTTTTTGACTTGATGATTGGTCACAAGTTAAGCTCTCAGAAAATCATTGACGTTTTGTTGACGTTGGCAGCTGTTGTCACCAGTAGAATCGTCACATTACGTCTCATTTCTGCTAATGAGGTTAATCATCAAACTTAAGCAGAATGAAATTTGCCATAATTAGGGGATCTTTAGATGGAGGTACTGGTGTGAGACGCTTGTTGTTAATGCTACTCGCTGGTGTAATGTCTTGCTCGGCTCAAGCAATTGAATACCAAAAGCCCAATGCAGATAGTAAGTTAGTAGGCGTCATGGAGTACTACCAAGTAAACAATGGCGATAGCTTACTGGATATTGCCAACAAATATAATGTTGGTTTATTGCAACTGATGGCAGCTAATCCTGGGGTCGATCCTTTCTTGCCTACGCCTGGCTCTTTGTTGACCATCCCTATGCAGTTGATTTTGCCCAATGCGAAGCGGCAGGGTATTGTGATCAATTTGGCTGAATTACGTTTGTACTATTTTCCAAAAAATAGCGAAAAAATGTACGTTTTTCCTATCGGGATAGGCCGGGTAGGGCGTGAAACACCCAAAATGACAACCAGCATCAGCCAAATGATTGAAAATCCGACCTGGACACCCACTGCAAATATTCGTCGGGAGTATCGTGAAAAGCACAATATCGAGTTGCCGGCGGTAGTTGCAGCAGGCCCTGAGAACCCATTGGGTGATTATGCGATGAGACTTTCATACGGTAGCGGGCAGTACTTGATCCATGGAACCAATAAGGATTTCGGTATTGGTATGCGAGTGAGCTCTGGCTGTATACGAATGAACCCATGGGATGTTGAGTGGTTGTTTAGCCAAGTGTCTCGTGGCACAAGGGTGCAGATCATCAACCAGCCGCTGAAATATGCCGTTGAATCTGACGGTAGTGTTTATGTTGAAGTTCATGAGCCTCTGTCAAGAAGCGAAAAGCAATTGGGTGAATTCAAAACAGTGGAGGCACCTGATAGCTTGTTGGTAGAAGTGGCTGGCAACAATCATGCCTATCACAATCTTGAGTTTGCGCTATTGAAACAATCTGGTGTTCCTCAACTGTTGAATTAACGCTACCGAAGTGTCAGCCAGTTATCTGGTGAGCTAACATTGTTTACTTGATAATTTGCATCAAAAAGAGCCACCGAATGGTGGCTTTTTTTGTTTGGTGATTATAGCGCTTGCCCCAGGACAGGAACGGCGAGTGAAGCAATCATTTCTGGAGAGGTATTTAACGTTTCAGCTATCTGCTCGATTTTGCGACCTGAACGAGACAGTTTGATTGCCTCTCGCATTAGCACACATGATTCGATTTCTTTTAACGAGAAGCCAGTAAAGGCTGTGATTTCTTCAATGGCTTTATTGTCTGTGACCTTGTCACCTTTAAGCAAAGACGATAGGCAAAGCTGGTGGTGGCCATTCAAAGAAGGGCTGGTAGACTTGCTGTTGACCTTTAACTTGGCCACTTGGTCAGCAAGGACTCTGAGTAAATTCCCACTTTCTCCGTCTAATGTTATGTCATTGCCCAGCTTTAGCAATTTGCCCAGCTCTTTGGCAACGGCACTAATTAACGGCGTCAGGCGGAAGAAGCCAGCTTCACGGCAAATGGTCGTAGTTAGACGAGGAGAGAATTCAACTTTACTGTAAGTCGACCCAGGCATGATTGTAACGGCATGTAGGCAGTCGAAAGGGATGAAGAATCCAGATCCGGCCGTCACTGTATATTCCGCTTTACCTAAGCGGATAAATGCACACCCAGAAGTCATGATAAGCATGTAGGCAGTATGGCTTTTTTTTCTTGACCCTACGTCCAGAAAAGTGTGTTGATGCAGTGAATAATCAATAGCCTGTTTCATAGTTAATCTCTAGCAATTTAGCTGTCACATGTTGTTCGCTTTTGATAGAAGCGTCAACTGATCGGGGAATTTTAACAGATAAACGCTGCTTTTTTGGCTAGAAATGCTATCAGTTAGGCAGACATGTCAGGATTCAAAAGGTAAAGTGCTTTAATTAGATACATTTAAGTCTGGTAAGACCTCCAACCATTGTGTTGTTTGGGGGTTGCCATTGGGTAAATTCAATAAAACTGCGTAAAATGTCGCAGATTTTTCAACATATGAAGCATTACAGTGCAGTCTAATAACGATATTTACAAAGAAATTCGCCCATATAATGATGATGAAGTCAGTGGGGCTATTACGCGTCTGGTTAACGATAAAGAATTTATAAACGCCATTCTTAATTACCGTTTTCCACAGCTATCGGGTGTGTTCGGCTGGTTGCTGACACCGCTAATTAAACGCTTTTTAATAAGCAAATGGTCAAATATTAAGACAGTTGATGATGTGCAGCGTCAAATTGCTAAGTATATGCACGCAACGATTGACCACTCTTGTGACGGTGTCTCTTTTAGTGGGCTGGATAAATTGGATCCGAAGCAATCCTATCTCTTCGTCTCGAATCACAGAGATATTGCCATGGATCCTGCAATGGTAAATTGGTGCCTGTATAACAATGGTTTCAATACGGTGCGTATTGCGATTGGCGATAATCTTCTGAAGAAGCCTTGTGCAACCGAGTTAATGCGTTTGAACAAGAGTTTTATTGTTAAGCGGTCAGCTAAAGCGCCGCGTGAAATGATGAAAGCGCTTGGCCTGCTATCTAGTTATATCGCTCATTCGCTAGAGACAGGGAACTCCATTTGGATCGCTCAGAAAGAAGGGCGGGCTAAAGATGGTAACGATAAAACTGATCCTGCAATCCTAAAGATGTTTTACATGGATGGCCGTAAACAGAAACTTGAGTTTTCAGACTACATGTCAACACTCAATATTGTTCCGGTCGCTATTTCGTACGAAAACGATCCTTGCGATGTTGCCAAGGCGAAAGAACTCTACCAGAAACAAACTGAGGGCAGTTATGAGAAAGGTGAGTTTGAAGATATCGAGAGTATTATTCAGGGTATAGTCGGTCAGAAGCGTCGTATCCATGTCAGTTTTGGCGACGTAATTGGCTCTGGCTTTGACACTCCTGAGTCATTAGCTGATGAAATCGATCGTCAGATTACAGCTAATTATCATCTGTTTCCTGCCAATTATATTGCAGCAGGTTTGACTGATAGCTCGGTCAATGATGCCGAGGTGGCCAAGTTCAATGAGAAACTCGCCGATCTCCCCGAGGGGGTTGTCTCCATTCTGAAGCAAATGTATGCGATACCTGCGCAGAAGAAACAGCAGTAAGAGAAAAAAGCAGCCAGTAGGCTGCTTTTTTTTGGGGTTAGGAAAACCTGTTAGCTAGAACTTTGCATCGTTGGTCGGGCTTAGTGTCCGTACTATCGATTTAGGAGAGACGACTTCTACTCTTCGGTTACGTTGTTTGTCGACTGCACGGGAGCCTGAGCTGAGCGGCTCGGTGCTGCCTGCGGACACGATTTGGATACGCTCCTCTTCGACACCGAAAACCGAAGAAATGTAAATAGCAACGGTAAAAGCACGCTCATAGGAAAGCCCGATATTATTATCTTCATTTTCAAAATCGTCACCGTGCCCAACAACGATCACGTAGCTATCCGGGTGTTGACGTAATCGAACTGCAATAGGGTCTAACAATAGTTGGCCTTCAGGGGGTAGCTCGTAACTCTCAGCATCGAAATATACCGTAGTACGAAGCTCTGGAAGTTCGGTGAGCAATATCTGAGCATTGGGCACCACATTGGCACTACCCGTAGATTGCGTGGATGTGGGTGTGACGTTGTCACTACCATTACCACAGCCGTTAAACAACGCTGAACAGCATAGGATGAACAACACGCGAGCGAGTAGTGATGAAGTAATATGCGGTGCTAGAATATTCAAACCAACTAAACCTAATGATGAAGTCATATATGTTAGGTTTAGCTGATCTGAAGCGAATCACAACTGCGAAAATAAGATATCGAGGTCGATCATCGAGTGGCAGGGTTGGGGGTTCGATACGGTGGGACAGACATTCGCTCGGCCATGAAATCGATAAATGACCGCACTTTAGGAGCGAGGTATTTTCGACGCGGATAAACCGCGTAAATAGGCAATTCAACATCGGCTTTCCATTCTGGAAGCAGCTGGATCAGTTTTCCGGTTTCAAGCTCGTCGGTAATAAGGTAGGTTGCTAGATAAGCAACCCCCAAGCCAGAAATTGCCGCATCAAGCACTGCAGGTGCATTGTCGATGCGGTAGTTGCCGCGGGCTCTGATGGATTGCCTTACCCCGTCTCGAGTGAACTCCCAATTGATGTATTTCCGTTCGCGGCTTTGGTAGGTAATGCAGTTATGCTGGCGTAAGTCCCCAGGTACTTTTGGTGCGCCATGGGTTTGAATATATTCAGGCGAAGCAACAACGGCGAAATGACAATCAGCAAGGCGGCGGGCAACCATACCTTCGGGTGGGTGCTCGTGAATGGCGACCCAGCAGTCAAAACCTTCTTCCAGTAGGTTGGGGCGATGATCGAATAAACTCACCTCCAATTCCAGCCCCGGGTGTTCTTTTTGGAATTCAGCTAATGCCGAAGTGATGTGGCAATTACCGAAAGACTGCGCAATTCCAATGCGTAATACACCCTTAATTTCGTTACGGTAACCAGCAACAAGAGCTTCAGCTTCATTGACGGTATCAAGTAATTGCTGGCCGTACTCCGCATATTGCAGACCAATTTCAGTCAAAGCGACGGTACGAGTACTCCGCTGTACGAGTTGACACCCAAGGCGTTCTTCCAGAAAGCGGATTTGTTTACTGACCTGAGACTTAGAGATCCCCAGACGCTCAGCAGCCCTGGTAAAGTTTTGTTCATGGCCGACAGTCGCAAGGATCACCATTTGTTGCAGATTTTCTAGCATAGGTAAGACCAACTTCATGTTAACTCGGCAATTATATCACTGAACATAATGGGGGAGAATGCTTGTGAATCTTTTGTGACAAGGTTGGCTTCTGTGGCTAACGAGTAATCGAAGGCAATTAGGGAAAAATTCTTCTGGAAATCACGCTGTTAATTTAGGGAGAAAGGGGGGGAGGTTGTTCACTTTCCTATATCTTTTTAAAACAACAACTTGCGATTTATTGTTTTCTTCGGTGGACAATAAAAGCACCTAATCAACATTATGCACGATAGTGTACCTCATATTATGGAACGCCTGTGACTGTACAAGCATTGCTCGTAATTATTTATATCGATGGGCAAAATTAAATATAACGATTTTATTAATTATAAATCCATCGATATTATCTAGGCCTCATTAGGAGGTTTTATGTTCAAAGTAATGTGGCAGTTTTTTCTGCTAGGTCTTTATAGTTTCGGTGGCCCTGCGGCTCATATTGGCTTTTTTCAACGTGAGTTTGTACAGAATAAGAAGTGGTTAACTGATCAAGATTTCACTCACGCGGTTGCGTTATGTCAGTTCTTACCAGGACCGGCAAGTAGTCAGTTGGGTATGTACATCGGTTTCAAAAAAGCAGGCTACCTGGGCGCGATTTCTGCCTTTGTTGGTTTCACATTTCCTTCGTTTATGCTGTTGACCGTTTTGGCTATTGGTAACCAGCAATACAACGATGTGACTTTTATTGATACAGTCATTCAGGCAGCTAAACTTCTAGCTGTAGTGGTCGTTGCTGATGCTATGTGGGGAATGGTTAGGAAAAATCTAACTAGCACATTGACTGTGGCAGTTGCGATCGCAACCGGTGTGAGTGTTTTCGTTACATCTGGCCTTCTTGGCCAAATTGTCCCGATTCTATTAGCGGCACTTTTCGGTTTTGTTGTTTCATCTAACAAGCAACAAAACGTAAGAGAAGTTAACCAAACCATGATTAAACCTCATCTTGGTCTTATTAGCGTGTTTGTCGTGTTGTTGCTTGGCCTCCCCTTGGTGGCAGGGCAATCTGATTTGCTAAACCTTGTTAATGTTTTTTATCAAGCCGGTAGTTTTGTATTTGGTGGCGGACATGTTGTACTACCGCTTCTAGAACCAATGATGGAGGGCATGGTTGAACCTGACACTTTTTTGAGTGCTTATGCGTCTGCACAGTTAGTGCCAGGACCTATGTTCACCATGGCGAGTTACCTCGGAGCGTCGTCGATTTCCGGCAATCCTTTCATCGGTAGCCTGCTTGCAACTCTTGCAGTGTTTTTACCTGGTGGCTTACTGTTGTTTGCTTTTTTACCGACTTGGAGTGCCTTGTTTAAAAACCAGCGTTTGCAAGAGTCCATTTTGTTGGTCAATGCGAGTGTTGTTGGCCTGTTGGGGAGTGCATTTATCAAGCCCGTAATATCTTCGTCAATAGGTTCATTTTTTGATGTTGTTGCGGTAATCGTTGGTTTCTATCTGATGAAGTATCGGAATCTACCCGTTTGGGGACTGATCTTACTATTGGTTGGTTATCAATCGTTGATGTCATAGAGATTCCATGACCATGACACAGCCTTCGGGCTGTGTCTTAGCTATTCTGACGCACTATAACTTTATGGGTGTGTACAGTTTGAACATTAATCAAAAAAACAAAATGCCTAAAAGGATGTTTGTCGCTGATTAAGGTATAGTTAAGAATCTATTGATACAGTAGCGTCACATAGCTAACACTTGTTGGTCAAAATTAACTATATGAAAAATCAAAGAAAAATAAGGCCAAACCTTACAAATTATGATGTTATAGAAATTCTTGAAAGGGAATTGCGAGAAGCAGAGAAACGAATTGTTCAAAGAACCATCATGGCAATGCTTGCTTCCTTGTTCGGGCTTTGTTTGTTTATCTTTATTTTTATCAGCTCGCATGAAGCTACCATTAAGAACTATGCAGCAGAGGCAATGCGTAAATCATTTGAGACGGAACGGGCAATTCATATCATAGATGAAGCGGCGGGAACAAATTTCTTGGAGCAATCTAAGAGTGTTCACTGAGCGATGAGCACATTAACAATGAGAGCATTAAGAACTTGATGCTCTCATGTTTGCATTAAATTTGAATAACCAACTCATGGTTTTTGATTAAAAGTTCAGGCCTTGCCGTTTTTAACAGAGATTGTTTGAAATCTTCATCACTTAATCGATATACAGGCCTCGTTAATAAATATTGACCGACCATCTCAATGATCGGAGACAAGAGCTGTTTACTTGGCAGATTAAACTCATTAGGTTGAATATCAACATCTTCAACATTCAAATCATTTAGAAAAATTGCGCCTTCGTCTTTATCGTAATAGGGCACAGCACTAAAACTGACTTTGATTTGCAGCAGCTGAGAGCTTTGTCCCTGAATCATGATCTTAGCCTTTGAGTCAGCATCTAAATTAACACGATCATCTGCAACTCTTCCTATACCGACCTTCACATTTTCAAATTTGACATTAGCATGCGCTAGCCCTTTGACGCCAACGGTTCTCTCAAAGCCACTTCTATCATCAAGATATTCCTGCATCTGCTGTTCTGTGACACTGTAACTCGCGCAAGATGCTAAAAAGAGTGAAATAACTAGGGTAAAGATGATTTTCAAAATACGTGCCTCATACCTTTAATCGTACATCTAAAGGTTATCAGATTGGCCATATTTTAAAGGCTCAGTTCCGAGATACGCAGGGGTATCTAACAGAGTTTATAAGCAGGACTCAAATTGCTTCTTGTATAACTTATTCAATTGTTTATGGTACTTCCTCCCTTGTTTTGGGGTGTAGCCATTACGCATTTTTTTCTGAATAGATTCGATCTTCTGATTTACTTTTTGGCAATCTTTGGCCTTTTTGCCGGATGATGAATAACTCATGCTTGTTTGAAATAACAATATAGCCGATACAATTGATATCAACTTAGTTTTTAGCGTCATATGATTTATCGCCCAGTCATCACGTTAGGCTGCTAATATATGGTGTAATCAGGTTAAATATAATCGTTGAAAAATAGGGTTAGGATCTGAATCAAAGAAAAAGAGGGTGATGAGATTGTAGGTTACATAAAAAGCCCCCCAAAAGGAGGGCCTAACGGTAGATGCCAACAGTTATGCTGTCTCTGCAAATAATAATTCTAAGTCATAATTTTCACGGCTAAGTGTATTCTTGAGTTTCTTAAGAGAGCTTACCTGGAGCTGACGAATTCGCTCGCGAGTCAGGCCTACTTCATCTGCGACTTGCTGAAGAGTCTGCGCTTCATAGCCTAACAAGCCAAAACGGCGACATAAAATTTCACGATCACGAGTATTTAAGCTTTCTAACATTGCAATTGCTAGTTTACTTATATCTTGTTTGTCCAGCTCGTTTTCAGGCTTCATGCCTTCGTCATCAGCAATGAAGGCTGAAATTGTTTGTGAACCTGACTCATCAGAAATTTGCTGATCAATAGAGACGACAGGGGCATCAAAAGCCAGCACACTTGAAATATCATCAACTGAGCGTTCTAACTTAGCAGCAATTTCTTCCTTGCTTGGTTCCTGGTTAGTGGTCTTCATCAACTGTTTGTGTGTTCGTAAAATCGTATTGATTTCTTTTGAAACATGAACAGGTAATCGTATTGTACGTGCTTGGTTGTGAATGGCACGTTCAATAGTTTGCTTTATCCACCATGTAGCGTAAGTGGAAAATCTAAAGCCACGCTCAGGATCAAACTTTTCTACAGCGGTGATCAACCCAATATTTCCTTCATCAATTAAATCACTGAGGGACATACCACTGTTACGGTATTTCTTGGCAATACTGACAACCAGGCGTAAGTTACTCTCGATCATTGTCGCTTTTGAGAATGGGTCACCTCGCAAGCATTTCCTGCTGTAAAGAACCTCTTCTTCTTTGGTAAGTAAAGGTTTGTGCGCGATTTCTTGTAGATACAGATGAATAACATCAGCATCGAAACCATTAATTTCTTGTGATTTGATATCCATATCCTTACCCCTAACAATCAATGATAATCTTAAATGTTATATGTATGTTTTATTTTTTACACAACCACAGTATCATGAACGTTATGCATATGCTATTGAGGAATGGTGTGTTTTTATATAAAAGCAACATTGTGTCGAAAAAGACTATTGACAAAGTCTTATGAATTGATGTTTTTGTGTTTTTTGGTTTTTAATCTTGATTGGGTGTCACGTCGCGGAATATACATTGGTAGTTGTCTAGTTTATCAGTATGTTGTGCATATTTAATTGATGCCGATTTGTCTTGGGTACGGCCGATATAACGTCGCATTATATAAGGCAATTGTATCAATGTGTAACTTAGGAAGGGGCCATGAAGCTTTTAACGAATTATGTCTCGGGAGTGGTTTTAACAAAGTATCAACATGAAAATAAGATGCTATTGCTGAAACGAACTAGTGGTGAATATTGGTGCCAGGTGGCCGGAAAGATAGAAAAAAAGGAACTTGCCTGGCAAGCGTTTTTACGTGAGTTGTATGAGGAAACTCAGCTTTCACCTTACGAATTATACAACGCCGATTATCTGCAGACGTTTTATGATCTTCATACCGATAAGATTATTGTTGCCGCCGGTTTTGTAGCTTTATGCAATTCTAATCATAATGTTGTTTTAAATCATGAGCATATCGATTATCGTTGGTGCACCTTGGAGGAGGCACTAAAGTTGGTGCCATTCCCCAATCAACGGAAGTTTTATCAGCACGTTTGGCAATACTTCGTTTCGCAGTCACCTTGTTCACATTTGAAATTGGAATGCAGTGCTTTACATCACAGAGATGATTACTAGTCATCGGCACATGTTGAAGTCCATGGAATTATCTTCAGACGCTCAAAAGGAATAGGGTTACCTGTCTTGTCGCTAACACCATAGGTTCCGTGCTCCATATGCAGTAGGGCTTTTTCAATGTGAGATAAGGTTTCGGTATATTGCTCGACCAGCCCCATAGCGCGATCTGCTTCTTCACGAATATTTGCGGCTTCTGCGACATCAGTAACCGAGCATTCTTCTTTCTTTGCTATCAGGTGGTTTAGTTTTATAACTTCCTCTTTGAAGTGGGCTCGTTTCAGAAGTAGTTCATCATACAATTGCTTTAGCTTTTCATCGTCAAGTTCAGAATCAGGATGATAAGCAATGGTCATAAGCAGCCCCTAGCTAATGTCAATTTATCAATAAGGGTAAGTATAGGTTTTGTCGGGGTTATCGCTATAGCAATCAAAACGAAAAAGGTAGCCGAAGCTACCTAATAGTAAATTGAAGAGTAAGAATTATGCTTTCTTAAGATCTCTAGCTGGGTATGTCAATGTCATGCCATCAACAGTCACATGAACATAATATCCGCCACTGCTTAGGCCAGTAACAACCATTTCACCAAGCTCAATACCTTTAGTCGCTACTACACGATCTTCTACTGAAAACATATATAACACCTTGTTTATTAACAATTAGGTTGGAAATATCTATAGCGTTATTTAAACAGAGATAGCGAATTACGACTAATCAAGTTATTTATCTTGGTCATCAAAAATTTTGCTGAAAAAGTATTCATTGTAAAACTGTTCGAATCTGCGCGCCTCGCAGTCGAATTTAAGACTATGTTGTAAATACGGTACTAAGCAAAGGTGAGAGGAAGATGGACCAAAATCTTCAATACTCAGATGAACTAGGCCCATTTAAAGTGATTCACTTGTATGAGCCCTCTGTTGATCTAAAAGCAGTCTTAGTCGTGGATAACGTCGCTCTTGGCCCCTCTGTTGGTGGCATACGTATGGCCGTGGATGTGACAACTGAAGAGTGTATGCGTCTGGCTAGGGCTATGACTTATAAAAATGCAGCGGCAGGGTTACCACATGGTGGCGGTAAAGCCGTGATCCTTGCCAACCCCAAAATGCCTAAAACTGATAAAGAGACTTTGATCAGGGCATTTGCAAATGGGTTGCGTAATGAGGACTCATATATTTTTGCTCCTGATATGGGGGTTGATGAAGAATGTATGGCATGGATCCGTGATGAGGTTGGCCGTGTCGTGGGATTGCCTCGTGAATTGGGAGGGATCCCTCTTGATGAATTAGGCGCCACAGGGTGGGGACTCGCTCAAGTTGTCGACCTTGTCGCAGTTGAGTGCGGCTTTAATGTTCAAGGGGCGCAGTATGTGGTTCAAGGGTTTGGGGCTGTGGGCAAACATGTCAGCCGTTTTTTAGCCGATAAAGGGGCTGTATTGATAGGTGTGGCTGATTCTCATGGTGCAATATGTGATGAAAATGGCTTGGACGTCAGCGCGTTAATCGCCTTGAAAAATGATGGCAAGTCAGTTGTTGATCTACCGGATGCAAAAAAAATATCAAATGAGGATTTGGTAAAGCTCGAATGTGATATTTGGATACCCGCCGCAAGGCCTGATGTTATCCACGAAGGCAATGTCCAAGACCTCAATACTAAAGTCATGCTCCAAGGAGCCAATATTCCTTGTACTTTGACTGCAGAGAAATACCTCCATGAACATGGGGTGCTGTGTATTCCTGATTTTATCGCCAATGCTGGCGGGGTGATTTGTGCCTCAATGGAATACCATGGTGCGACTCAAAAAGCAGCCTTTGAATCGATTGCTGAAAAGGTTACACACAATACCCAGCAGGTCATCCAGTTAGTTAATGAGCGGGATATCTTGCCACGAGATGCTGCATTGGTATTAGCAAAACAACGCCTGGATAAAGCAATGTCCTATAGACGTTATTCATTATTTTCTACTGCGCCTCATTTTCTTTGAGGGCTCGTGTGTTGGGAGAAGACGTCGATTATGATGGATAGGACAAAAAAAAGTTATTTTCACCGAGGTGCATTAGAACCATTGCTAGGGAATACAATTCCGGAGCATTTCAATGATATTGCCCGGAAATATTCACAACGTGATGCAGTGGTTTCCATACACCAGCGTCGCCGGCTTAGTTATTTTGAGCTGTCGGAAGAAGTCGATAAATTAGCCAAAGGGCTTATCGGTTCAGGTTTTAAGAAAGGTGACCGCATAGGTATCTGGTCTACCGATAACATTGAATGGCTATTGCTACAGATGGCGACCGCTAGAATAGGCTGCATTCTAGTTAATATCAATCCGGCCTATCGCCAGCATGAACTGGCGTACGCATTGCAGTGTTCAGAAGTGCAAGGGCTTTTTGTGATCCCTTCATTTCGGGGTAGTAATTATATTTCTATGCTAATGGTACTTCTGCCTGAACTTAATCGGCATTCCTTGTACCTAAGCAGCAAGGCATTCCCACATTTACATTCGGTGGTGGTGTTCGACCCAGAGAGCTCAGAGAAGACCAGCCGCCCGGCAAATGGTTTTAGGGTTTGGCTCGATATCCTAGATAAAGGTAAGCACATATCAGATCAAGCTCTTAATGAAGTAACGGATAGCTTGGACTGCGACGATGCAATAAATATTCAGTATACATCCGGAACGACAGGGTTCCCCAAAGCTGTGGTATTAAGCCATCATAACATATTGAATAATGCGTACTTTGCTGCAAAATCCATGCATTTTTGTGAGCAGGATAGGTTATGTGTACCGGTTCCTTTTTATCACTGTTTTGGCATGGTTTTGGCGAACTTGCTGTGTTTATCTGTCGGTGCTTGTATAGTCATTCCGTCTGAGCATTTTGACCCGGAAGATGTATTGCGAGCCATTGAAACAGAAAAATGTACTGCAATTCATGGGGTACCGACGATGTTCATTGCCGAGTTAGAGCATGAAAAGTTTGATTGCTATGACCTGAGTAGTTTACGGACAGGCATTATGGCTGGAGCTCCTTGCCCTATGCCTTTGATGATGCGGGTGATGAACGACATGCATTGCCATGAAATATTAATTGGTTATGGTGAAACGGAAGCCTCGCCGTTAACACATCTTACAGCCAGAGAAGATACTCTGGAGCGTAGAACACAGACGGTTGGTCAAAGCCTTCCTCATCAGGAAGTAAAAGTGGTTGCGATAGAGTCAGGAAGAACACTTGCTTTAGGCGAGATCGGTGAGATCTGTTTTCGTGGCTATCACATAATGAAAGGTTACTATGCTAATGTGGAAGGCACCAAGGAAGCTATAGATGAACAGGGGTGGCTGCATTCTGGTGACCTGGGCACCATGGATGTCGATGGCTATGTGAGAATTACCGGACGGATAAAAGAATTAATTATCCGCGGAGGTGAAAACATCTATCCCAGAGAAGTCGAAGATCTCCTGTTTTCCCACCCGAAAGTTCAGCAAGCTGCGGTGTTCGGGATCCCAGATGAATTTTACGGTGAAGAAGTGGTTGCATGGGTTCAGTTACATGAAAATGAAAGTATGACAGAAGAGGAAGTTCGTAATTACTGTCGCGATCAGATCACCCACTTCAAAGTGCCTAGATATATCCGATTTGTACATTCATTTCCAATGACCGTAACAGGAAAGTTTCAGAAATTTGAAATGCGTGAAAAAGAAATTGAAAAGTATCGAAAGAAATAAAAGCGGTTATATCCAACACGCTCTTTAGTTGAGCAAGAACAATATCAGCAACAAGAGTATAAAGAGGGTAAATACAATCCAAAGATAAAGGCCGGTAACTAATTCCATAACAAACCAATAAAATATTAAGTGTTATTTACTTATAGCGTTGACTGCTGATTTTTGCTATCAGCACTAAGAAAATGCTTGAGTCTAGTTTCATAGAGTAACCGTTAGATTACTCACGAAGAGTCAAAAGCACCTCAATTTCATCAGTCGACTACAGGAATCATCAATGTAAACCAGCCAGCAGCATTTGGGGCTGCGACCTTCGAACCAGTCATGGTGGGAGCCGTCAATTTGAACCAGTTCGCCCAAACAATCTCGGCGATGACGAGGTTGGTAAACTCGCGGCTTGCGTTTGGCATGGGGAACCCAGATACCATCAGCAATCATCCATTGGCGTAACGTCTCCAATGAAATTGAAATGTCGTGACGCACGGTGAGTTTTTCGTGGGCTAACGTTGGGCCAAAGTCAGGGTATTTTTGATTGAGCAAACTTAAGCAACGGTGACGAATGCTGTCGTTGATTTTATTCGATGACGGTTTGTCTCAGCGTTGATGGACAAAGCCAGCGGCACCGGACTCACGAAAACGTGTCACTAAACGCTGTACCTGGCGAACGCTGAGAGAAAGGATGCGTGCAGCATCGGAACGACGAATACGGTGTTCGCACACATCACGGATAGCACTCAGGCGTAAAATCTCTTTATCATTCATGGTTACCAACATCTTCAGTTCATCTCACACAGACCAGACAGGGTCTGATCAACATAAGAAAAACAGGACATTTTCACTTTGTAGAAAAGAGACACTTTAGCTTTGTGGCTACACCCTCAGTGCGCATTATGTATATTATGTTAAGTAGTATATTTGTATAGAGATACCTTATTTCACGGCAGCTACATCAATCACGCTGTCTACTGCACTCTTTCATCACTGCATTGCAAAGTTTGGTGGCAATTACAGTGTCACTTTGTGCTATTTAACCGTAATGCTGATTTACCATAAAGTAGATAATTTGCAGATAAGCAAAATGCCTTTCGCAGGTTTGCGTGTGTCAGTTTGCTATCGTGAAAATTATCTAAAAAAGCCCCAAGCAATGCTCGGGGCTCTGGGATGTATGACTTACGATGAAACTAATTAGCCGCCGGCTAGCTTAACGGTGTGGCCTTTTTTCTCAAGTGCAGCTTTAATGACATCGCGTTTGTCACCTTGTATCTCGATATTGCCATCTTTAACTGAGCCGCCACAGCCGCAAACTTTTTTCAATTCAGCAGCAAGTAGCTTCAATTGTGCATCCTCGAGGTCTAAGCCAGTTACGATGCAGACACCTTTGCCTTTACGCCCTTTGGTTTGGCGTTGTATACGAACAATACCATCGCCTTTTGGGCGTTGAACTGCTGGTTTATCTTCTTTAATGCGGCCCGTTTCTGTTGAAAATACCAAACGGCTGTTGTCGTTCATGGGATAATCTCGTTTAATTTCTTGGAACTGTGAACCAGGTAATATCTTGTGACTTCTCATTTGAATATAACCTGAACCAGAATAGTATCAATAATAGGTACTGTAACGGAAACAGTTATGATTAAAAACGTAATTTTTGATTTTGGTGCTGTTTTGTTCGAGTGGAATCCTGCAAAAATCGTCTCTACCTTTACAGATTCGAAGGATGAACAAACCCTTTTGCTAGAACGTGTGCTTAATCACCCCGACTGGCTTGCCCTAGATCGTGGTACGATGCTGATGGCCGAAGCAATTCCGCGTTGCGCCGGGCGAGTCAATTTTCCCGAATCGAGGATGGAAGATTTTTTCGAGCATATCCAAAATAGCCTGTGCTTGATAGATGAAACTTACAACCTGGTTAACCAGGTTCTAAGCCTTAACCTTTCGGCTTACTTCCTTACGAATATGAGTAGTGCTTTTTTTGAAAAGCTCAATGAAAGACATGGGTTGTACCAGCTCTTCGATGGAGGCTTAGTATCCGGCAAAGAGCTTAGCATTAAGCCTGAAACTGAAATTTTTGAATTACTATGCCAGCGCTTTGAGATCAATCCGGAAGAGTCATTATTTATTGATGACCAACCTAAAAATTTAGAGGCAGCTAAATCGCTTGGTTTCAAGGTTTTTCTGTTTAAATCCCCGCAGGAAAGCTGTCGCGATATTCGTAATTTGCTAAAAATTAACTAGAATTTCTCATAACAAGATGAAATTCATTTATCGTTCATCTTAAAAATGGCATATTGCCTAACAATTTGTACCTAATAGTCAGGAGTATTCGTGAAGAGACTTTTAATCCCTGCATTGCTGTTGTTCTCTGTTGCGGGTTCTAACCTTGCCTTAGCTGAGGCTAAAAATGATGATTCCAAATCTATTGTAGGTCAAGTCGAGACAATCAAAGTCTATGATTTAGAAATGGATTATTTGGCCCGTATTGACACTGGAGCTGCGACAACCTCCATTCATGCTAAGGATATCAAGGTCATAGGTGAAGAAAGTGACAGTGATAACATGCGCGATCACCTTGGCCATACCGTCCAATTCACCTCTATTAATGAAAAAGGTGAAGAAGCCACCTTCAAAGGGAAAATCGTCAAGGTTAGTAAAATTCGTAATGCCCAGGGGGTTGAGCGCCGTTATGCAGTAAAAATGGACTTAGGCTGGAATGGTGAACACAAAACTGTCGCGGTCAATTTGCGAGACCGGAGCAAACTTGAGTATAAGCTACTGATTGGAAGAAACTGGCTTGAGGGTGATTATCTTGTAGACGTTGAAAAGCTAGATGAAGATGATTAACTCATTCGTTATATAAATATAGTTAACAAAAACGCCCTATTCTGGGCGTTTTCTATTAGCTCTTCTGCATTTTTGTAATAACTAAATCTAAGTGCTTTTTTATTGCATCTGGAGAGCCTTTTAAGAGTTTAGTCCCTAAGATAACATACCAGCCATTAGGCTCACCATTATCATTGATCAACTTATAGCCTTTGTATTCTTCTATTTTTTGACCATTCTTCTCTGATGAATTTCGGGCAAGGAATTTTTCCGGTGGCATGAACGTTTGCATATCGTACCACCAGTCAATGCTCTTTTTTACAAGAGTAAGCTTATTGATAACAGTATTTCCATTGATAGTTGTCTTCCAACCATCGGGTGCTCCTGAGGCGTTTTCAATATTGTGGCCTCGATGGAACAGTCTTTTTTTCATTTCTGCCTCGTTTGGTTGAGCCATAATGAACCTCATGATTATCATCAGTTATTTTAATATAAGCATCAAAATCTGCGTTTGTCTGCTGTCAAGGCTCATTATTGTTATTTTTTTGCGATTATATATGAAGTTCATCAATTTCTATATTAGAATATCACTTAATACAAATTATAGTGCATTAGAAGAGTAAGTTATGGCCAAAGAGATTGCTGCAATACTAGATAAGACTGAATGTTTAAAAAGCATTAAACGTTTTTCGAAACCGCTCGAGTCCACAGCCCTTCTCGATAACTTAACTCACAATAAGTACGCCTCGAATACGCTCATTTCATTCAAGAACGACTGGAATAATTTCTTGAGCTTCTGCAGCGCAGAGCACATACCCGCCCTGCCGGCCAAGCCGGATACGGTTCATCGTTATATCGAACAAATGGCAAAGAAAAGGAAATTGGCCAGCTTGAAACGTTACATGGTCACTATTTCACTTATCCATCGCTGCCACAACCTCAGTGATCCTTGCGCTAAAGCTGAGATACGTATTGCTATGAAAAAACAGCAGCTTGAAAAACATGATGACTCCCAGAACGCAGCCCCATTTCGAGATGAACATCTTCAGCAACTAGTCGACTATTTTGAATTGTCTACAAAGCCTAAGGATGTCAGAGATTTAGCGATATGGGCTGTTATGTTCGAAGCTATGCTAAAACGGAGTGAATTGGCTGCGCTATGCGTAGAAAACCTTTATATCCATAGTTCCGGTCTCATTGACCTAGAGGTAGGCAGTACAACAATCTCACTCAGCTCAATTGCCTCAAAAGCTCTACAAAGATGGCTGATGCTCGGTATGGTCATCGACGGGTTTGTTTTTAGACGTATCGACCGTCACGGCAATATTGGCGACAAACCATTAGACCATTCATCTATCTACCGTGTGTTCCGCCGGGCAAGCGAAGAACTGGGGCTTGGCAATACCTCCCTGTTTTCGGGCCAATCTCCGCGTGTAGGTGCTGCTCAGGACCTATCAGACGCCGGACTTTCAATTGTTGAAATCCAAGAACAAGGCCGATGGAAAAGCCCGGCGATGCCCGCGCAATATGTCGGCAACACCGATAGGCATGAGAAAGAAATTAGTAAGTTTATTAAGCCAAAACCTTGGGAAAAGTAGCACTGAATTTTTGTTTTGAGAGGAAATTGTAGTTATTTTCAATAACCATAAAATTATAGTGCGTTAGAGGCAAAAAAGGTGTTTTATCTTTTGGGTTCATCAGTCCAATGCTCGCTGTAGCCTTTCGACATATCTATGCATGCGGTTATTCTGTCGAATAAGGACATTAATGGTTCCATATTGCCAAAATAACCTGCTTGATTTGCCGCTACCCATTCATCAAGCCCTATCCCTTCCCAGCACACTTCATAACCGGCGTTAATTGCCAGGATTTCAAAGAAGATCCGCTGTACCCGCCCATTTCCTTCTCTGAATGGGTGGATAACATTGAGCTCACAGTAGAAATAAGCAATTTTCTCAATAAAATCTTGCCGTCCCAAATGGCATAAGTGATCTCGACTTGCCAACTGCTCCAATAGTTTTACGGATTCCCGTTCAATATTTTCCCAGTGACAAAACCGAGTCTCTCCTTTTGTGATATCAACCGTTCTTGGTATGCCAGCCCACGGGTAGAGATCCTGGAAAAGGATACGATGAATTTTTTTCAGGTAGTCAAACGAGAAGTTATTGAAATCAGGCTCAAAATGACTAGCCCGGACCCGCGTAAAATCACGCTCAGCCGCTTCGAGTTCGTCCTCATCTCGAATATTGAGCAAATTAATAAGTACCGTACTGTTTGGATAACAGTCTGGATCTCTATCTACCCCATACCTATCTGGCATATTGACCTTTCAACTTGTTAATTTGTTCAACTTCCAGCAGACCACCCTCATGAATGACACTTTCTTCAGGCTCAAGGTGAATACCTTCAAGTCGCAGACTGGCACGATAATTCTTCGCCTGTAACTGCTTAAAGCGCCTTTTTTTCTCATCATCCGTTAACATTAATTATCTGTCGCCTCATAATCGTTATCTGCGCTGGCGTACTATATCTGATTATAGCCAGTCTGATTTGAGATGAAAAAAAGCCGGGCTAACCCGGCTCTTCAATTATTTCACAGCATTCTTGATTGCTTGCTCCAAGAAGCCTTTGAACGTATGGCCATGGTGCTCAAGCATTTTAGGGAACATCGATATCGGCGTCATTCCAGGGAATGTATTGATTTCATTCAGAAGGATCTCACCCTCCTCACTCAAGAAGAAATCAATTCGCGACAGATCCTTAAGCTTCATATGAACAAAGGCTTTGCGAGCATACCCCCTGATCGCATCAATTTGCTCCTCGGTAAGGTTTGTCGCTTCAACCACCGTTGTCGAGTGGCTATCTGCACTGTATTTCTCTTCGTAGGTGTAGAATTGGTCGTCAGGACACGATACTTCACCAGGCTTAGTAATAATTAGCTCACCATTATACTGGTAAGAAGAGATCTCCAACTCACGCGGCTTAATCGCTTTTTCAATCAAAACTTGCTCTGAATAACCGAATGCCGCATTGATAGCCTCTTCCAAAGCCTCTTTTTCAGTGACTCGGTAACAGCCAACAGACGAACCTTGGCTCGCGGCTTTGACAAATACTTTACCCCACTTATCAAAAGCGTCTGCTGCCTGCTGGTGTGCTTCAGAGGTATTTTCACTCAAGAACACATATGGCGTATTTGGAATTCCCAGAGCATCGAACCATAGCTTGGTTGTTATTTTGTTGAAGCAATTAGTGCTCGCTTCCGCACCACAACCAAGGTAAGGCAGCTTGGCCATATCAAGAAACGACTGGAGATCGCCAGTTTCACCGGGAAAACCATGAACACACGGAATAACATAATCGACGGTAGATTTGTCACCGCCCTGCTGTAATGTGCGGTCGAGGTTAAGGTGACAAAGCTGGCCCTGGTGATTGAACCAGCCATCAGACTTCATTTCTATTCGGGTATAGGTAATGTTGTCAATCTGCTTGAGCTGCTGTTCAATGTAATTTGCAGATACTAGAGAGACTTCGTGTTCGGCACTTCCGCCGCCACAGAGTAATAAAACGTGGATTGAGCTCATTATCATCCCTTGTTATTGTCACTGGCTCTCATAGCCAGTGGCTAATTGTTGCTTATACACCTTCATGCATGCCAATACTGTAAAAACATAAGCTGTATATAAAAATCTTTCTTAATAGTAATAAAAAAAAGGTGACTATTGCACCTCATATCTATACTTATGGCTATTTCTTTCGTTTTTTTGACAAATAGCAGCCGCTTGAACCAAAAATCACCCAGGCCCTGTGATTTTTGGTGGCAAAACACAAAGCCCACCGTTTCACCAGACAAGACGTTGGGCTGTGTGTGATAGCCGTTATGCTATTTCAGGCCCAAATTGATGGCGTGTTTTATTGGCGTATGCAACAAGTGACAACATTACCGGTACCTCAACCAATACCCCCACTACGGTTGCGAGTGCCGCACCAGAATGGATACCAAACAAACTGATTGCCACTGCGACAGCCAACTCAAAAAAGTTAGAAGCACCTATCATGGCACCTGGCGCTGCAACATTATGTGGTTGCTTCCACTTTTTCATCCATATATAGGCTACGGCAAAAATTAAATAAGTCTGAATCAATAGCGGAATGGCTATCAGTAAGATATCCAAAGGATTATCAATAATTGTCTGAGCTTGGAAGCCGAATAAAAGAATCACAGTACCGACCAAACCCAAGATAGAGAAAGGTTTGAGAGTTGCAGCCAATTTATCCAGCTTGTCTTGCTTACTACCTTTTCTGTGCAAGTAATGACGGGTAATGGCCCCGGCAATTAATGGAATAACAACGAACAATGTGACTGAAAGCAACAACGTGTCCCAGGGTACAGTGATATCTGTTACCCCTAGGAGCAAGGCCGCGATGGGAGCGAAAGCAACAACCATAATCAAGTCATTAATCGCAACCTGGACCACCGTATAATTGGCATCACCTCTGGTTAACTGACTCCATACGAAGACCATCGCAGTACATGGTGCCACACCCAGCAGGATCATACCGGCGATATACTCTTCCCCCAACGACGGTGAAATCCACCCACCAAACAGGTAGCGGATAAATAAGATAGCCAGCAATGCCATGGAGAATGGTTTAATGAACCAGTTGACAACAATGGTCACAACCAAGCCTTTAGGGCGGCGATGAAATTGTTTAATCGATGCAAAATCTACCTGCATCATCATTGGATAAATCATCAGCCAAATCAACACCGCTATAACCATGTTGATTTGTGCATACTGCAAGTCGCCCAGCATGGTAAACAGCTCAGGAAACAGTACGCCACCAACTATTCCGGCCAGCATACCCAGCCCAACCCATGCACTGAGGAAACGCTCGAAAACACCCATAATGGGAACCTCTACAACTTATTGAATTTACGTTTAATGAAATTTTAAGACATCGGCCACTCAACCCAATATGGGCATGATTACTTGTCTGCTTGTGTACACACAGCATTGAGCTGGCTCGGGTGACAACTAGCTTGAGTATCCTCACCGCAACACTCTTCGGTTAGATACTTGATCAAGTCGATCATCAAAGTGATATTTGCTCTGTAGCGCAGAAACCTCCCCTGTTGTTCAACGGATACTAGCCCCGCATGTAACATCGCCTTCAAGTGAAACGACAAAGCGTTCGGGGCAATCCCCATTTCCTTTGCCATTTCCCCCGCGACCTTGCCTTCATTTCCAGCCTTTACCAGCAAACGCCATGCATCAAGCCGTACACCTGAAGACAGTGAGTCAAAAATTGTTGTTGCATCATCTCTGTTCATAATTTCAATATTACAACAAACATTGAAATGATCAAGATTCGATATTTCACGAAATACCGAATCGTTGGCTTATACAATCGAGTAGGAGGAGGCCTCACGGCCTCCGTCCTCTCACACCACCGTACAAGCGTGGGTCGCATACGGCGGTTCCGAATATATTTTCAGTGACTCATACCCATCTCTCAATGAGTACATGCCCATCTCCTTGAACCATTTAACTGGCATGGCCTGATTGAGCTGCGGCGATAAAGCCAGATGCCACCATCCTTTCTCTGACATCGCTAGCTTCCAAGCATTGCGCTCGTTTACGCCTTCTTGGCGTAACCATGTCGCTATGCTGTGTCTGCGTTTTCGCTGCTTGAGTCGGTAGCACCGTAAGCGCCGTCTTATCCATTCATCCAAGCGCTGCATCGCGCTTTTCCGCATGGCGAGCTTGAAGTAGTGTTGCCAACCTCTTAGATATTGAGTTAGTTCGACTATTACTGTCTTCAACTCTCGTCCTCGATTCCGCTTCGTTATTTGACGCACTCGCTTCTTCATGTGAGTTTGTGCTGTCTTCGAGATATGGATACTTCCATCTCGTTGGAAGCGATGGCCTAAGTAAGTCCGCTCTGTCACTCTTGTTGCCGCACTCTTCTCCCGGTTGACCGTGAGTTTCAGTTTCTGCTCCAAGAACTCCGTTATCGAGGCTTTTACTCGATTTGCGGCTTCCTCACTGTGTACGTAGATTTGGCAGTCGTCTGCATATCGGCAGAACTTATGCCCTCTTCGTTCAAGCTCTTTATCCAACTCATCTAATACGATATTTGATAGCAGCGGAGATAATGGGCCACCCTGTGGTGTCCCTC